>NZ_CP100647.1:0-372500 GCF_024266585.1 Xanthomonas sacchari | reverse complement strand
CCCGAAGGCAAAAGCTTTGATATGCAGAGTTCAAACCAAGCTACGTATCGCTTGCAAAGCAATTGATTTGTTGCTCTTGATTCGAACGTCTGCAAGATGGACAGATCTTCCACCTGCAGGCGTCCTCACAAGTTACCTGCGCACACTGTCAAAGAACTTCGGGGCCGGCCTCAGCGCCTTTCCCTTTTTCACACCGACGTTTCCGTCCGAGTGAGCCGCCCATTATAGCGGGCTTTTTGCTTCCGTCAACACCTCATTTCGAGGCGGTTGACGCTGGTTCGTCTTCAAACCCGAGGGCTTTTCGTCGAACCGAGCCGCCCATCATAGCGGCTTTTTTCTTACCGTCAACACCTTTTTGATCAGGATGTTGCCGCCGCTTCTTCGTCCAAACCCGAAGGCTTTTCCTCGAAGCGAGCCGGCCATATTAGCCGACTTTTTCACGCTGTCAACACCCGATGTTCGCTAGGTGTTGCCGGCCCCGCCTGCCTCTGTCGCGCCGAAGCTCGGCAGTTGCGTAGCGAGCCGCGCAGTCTAACGGCACCAGGAAAAACGTCAACATCTTTTTTGCGGTCTCCCCGGCCGCATCCATGGCGGCCGCCGCCCAGTCCGAGCAGACGCCTGCCTGCGCGACGCGGCGGCCGCGCCGCGCATCGTCGAGAATGCGGGTGTTCCTCCCCTGCAAGGACTGTGTATGTCTCCTGTTGCCCCGCGCTCCCTCTGGCGCGATGCATCGCTGCCGGCGCTGGTCGCCGGCTTCGTCACCGTGCTGGTCGGCTTCACCAGTACCGCGGCGATCGTGTTCCAGGCTGCACGCAGCGTCGGCGCGTCGCAGGCACAGATCGCCTCATGGATGTGGGCGCTGGGACTGGGCATGGGAGTGGGCTGCATCGCGCTGTCGTTGCGCTACCGGATGCCGGTGGTCGCCGCCTGGTCGACCCCCGGCGCGGCCTTGCTGATCGGCAGCGGCGGCGGCCTGCCCTTGTCCGATGCGATCGGCGCCTTCGTCCTCGCCGCGGCGCTGACCGCCGCGGTCGGTTTCTCCGGCTTGTTCGAACGCGCGTTGCGGCGCATCCCGCTGTCGCTGGCCTCGGCGATGCTGGCGGGCGTGCTGCTGCGCTTCGGGCTGGACGTGTTCGTGGCGATGCAGCGCCAGCTCGGCATGGCCCTGGCGATGTTCGCGATGTACCTGCTCGGCCGCCGCGTCTTTCCGCGCTATGCGGTGATCGCCACGCTGCTCGCCGGCATCGCGGTGGCCGCCGGCAACGGCACGCTGCACCTGGAGGCCGCGCAGCTGCGCCTGGCGCAGCCGCAACTGGTATGGCCCACGCTGTCGTGGCAGGCCGTCTTCGGCATCGCGTTGCCGCTGTTCGTGGTGACGATGACCTCGCAGAACCTGCCCGGCGTGGCGGTGATCCGTGCCTCCGGCTATGCGGTGCCGATCTCGCCGACCATCGGTTGGATCGGCACGATCAACGCGGTGCTGGCGCCGTTCGGCGCCTACAGCCTGAACCTGGCGGCGATCACCGCGGCGATCTGCATGGGCCGCGAAGCACAGGAAGATCCGCAGCGGCGCTACATGGCCTCGGTGTTCGCGGGGATCTTCTATCTCTTGATCGGCGTGTTCGGCGCCACCGTGGCCGCGTTGTTCGCCGCCTTTCCCCGGGAGCTGGTGATGGCGATCGCCGGCATCGCGCTGTTCGGCACCATCGGCAACAGCCTGGCCTCGGCGCTGCACGAGGAACACGAGCGCGAGCCGGCGCTGATCGCGTTCCTGGTCACCGCCTCGGGCCTGTCGCTGTTCGGCATCGGCGCGGCGTTGTGGGGCCTGCTGGCCGGCGCGGCGACCCTGGCGCTGTGGCGGCGCAGCCGCTGAGGCCGCGCCGCCGCACGAACTCAGCGCGGGTCGCGCAGCTGCAGCAGCCAGTGGCTGGACACGCCGGTGGGATTGGGCAGCGGCTCGAAGTCGAACTGGCGGTACACCGCGACGGCGCTGTCCACGCGCAGCGGCAGGGTGACGTAGGCCGCGCGCCCCTGCCGCAGCAGGGTGTGGATGCGCTGGGTCTCTGCCAACAGCGCATCGCTGGCGTACAAGTGATCCAGGTCGCAGCCGATCAACTCGGCGACCTCGCGCTCGTACAGCGCGGCGAACGCTTCGTTGACGAAGGCCAGGCGGCTGGGCCGCTGGCCATCGCCGCGTTCGACGATCGCCACCGGCTCGCGCAGCCGCGACAGCGAGGCCTCCAGCAGCGCGAAGTCCTGCTGGAAGCGCTTGCGCTCCATCAGCTCGATCAGCACCCGCAGGCTGCGCGCCGACTCCAGGCTGATCGGCGACCAGGGCTGCGCGCGGCCGCGCACGGTTTCCTGCCACAGGTCGAAGCTCTTGCGCGGCGACAGCCGCGACCCGGCGATGTCCTGCAGCTTGGCCAGCTGCGGATTGCCCGCCCAGTTGACCGTGCGCACCTGTTCGCGGCGGGTCCACAGCAGCGCGCTGCGCGCCTGCGGCATCAGCGGCACGAAGATGAAGCCGGCCGCCAATGGCGCCAGATCGGCCAGCGCCGGGAAGGTCTGGCCGATCTGGTCCGAGTGCAGCGCGCCGACCGCATCGTGGCGCAGCGCCTCGTGGTGGGTGTCCTCGATCTGCTCGCGGATCCGGGCCAGATCCTCGGTCGACGGCGACATGCCATGGCGGGTGACGTGGTCACCGTGGAACACCGCCACGCCGTCGGCATCGACCACGTCGAGCAGGTCCGAGGCCATCTCGTCGAGCATCGGTGCAGTCAGCATCTCGGCATCGTTGAAGTTGGTGATCAGCTTCTCGCGCACGGTCAGCAGCACCGACTCGATGCGCGCGCGCGCCACCGCGGTGAGCGCGCCGATGCGCCCGGCCAGCGCCCGGCTCACCGCGTCGGCGACATCGCGCATCTCGTGGTTGCAGAAGTACGGGCGGTAGTGATGGCAGGCGATCAGCCCCCACAGCACGTCGTTGACCACGATCGAGGTCACCAGGGTGGCGGTGACGCCCATGTTGGCCAGGTATTCCAGATGCACCGGCGAGACGCTGCGCAGGCTCACGTCGCTCAGGTCCACCGGCGCGCGCAGGCGCGGGTGCAGGATGGGCTGGATCGGCGAGGGCACGTAGCCGACGTTGGCGATCTGGCGCACACGGTTGCGCAGGTACAGCGCGCGCGCCTGCGCCGGGATGTCGCTGGCCGGGTAATGCAGGCCGAGATAGGGCTCCAGCTCCGCCGCGCGCGCCTCGGCGACCACGTCGCCGTTCCAGTCGTCGTCGAAGCGGTAGATCATCACCCGGTCGTAGCCAATCAGGCCGCGCAGGCTCTTGGCGGCGCGCTGGCAGGCGTCCTCGATGCTGTGATCGGTCTCCAGCCGGCGCAGCAACGGCAGCGCTTCGCGCAGCGTGGCGTCGGCCAGCGGCGCGTCGCGCGGCTCCAGTTCCAGCAGCCATTGCTCCGGGTACAGATGCCAAGCGCCGACCCAGCGCTGCGCCGCGGTCGCCCCCTTGAGGCCGACTTCGACATAGGCCAGGTCGCTGCGCTCGGCCGCGTCCGGCAGCAGACGCGTGCGTGGGTCCTCCAGCGCCAGCAGGGCGCTGTAGGGCTGTCCGAGCAGTTCGTCCAGCGGCCGGCCGAACAGGTCGGCGGCGCTGGCGCTGGCCTGGACGATGCGCCCGTCCCCCGGCTCGATCACCAGCAGCACGCCGTGCGGCTGCACCGAGCCGGGAATGTGGATCGGTTCGCGCGCGCACGCGTCCATGTCCAAGGGCACGACGGTGTCGCTCATGCGGCGATCTCCAGGGCGAAGTGGGTGTGGAAGTGCGCGAACATGGCGCAGGCGCCGTCGACCGCGGCCTGCCGCAGCGGCGCGGTCGGCAAGGCCCGCTCCAGGCGCTGCTGGAAATGCCGCCAGGCGGCCGGGTCGGCATGGCCGAGTTCGAAATAGGACAGCGCCGGTGCGACCGCGGGCAGGGTCTGCCGCAGTTGCCGGGCGATCACCCGCCCGCCCAGGCGCGAGCCCTCGACCACGTACAGCATGCCCCAGCGGTGGGCGTCGGTCGGGGCCGGCGGCACCGGTTGCAGCGCCGGCGGCGACGCCTGCAAGGCCTGCAGGTCCTGCGCCAGCAGCGGGGCGCGTGGCTGGTAGTGCCAGTGCGCATCGCCGCAGTCGCGCAGCCAGGCCGCCTCGCGGCGCTCCCAGCCGGCCAGCGCCGCGTGATGCAGGCGCAGCGCCTGCACGTAGGCGGGCAGCGACAGCGCCGCGCCCATCAGCGCGCGCAGCGCCGGCAGGTCTTCGACCGCCTGGTGCTGGTGCGCGGTGGCCTCGCGCAGCAGGCGCGAAGCGGTCAACGGCAGGGCGGTTCCGTCGGGAGGAGACATCATGCGGGCGACTGGCAACAGCAGCCGGCCGGCCGCGACGAAGTGGGGACACAGCGTAACAATCGCGACCGTGCGGTTCCAGGCGAGCCTGCGCGCACCGCGGCGCCGGTCGCACCGCAAGCTGAGCCGTTCATGCCGGCGGCGGCGCCGGCGCCGCCCTTCAGCCGCCGGCCGCCGCCGCGGCCGGCACCCGCGCGCGGCGCCAGGCCACGATCCAGCCACCGCCCAGCAGCAGCGCCGCCAGCAGCCACGGCACCCCGGGGAAATGCAGCAGCGCGTGCGGGCCGATGAAGGCGGCGAACACCCATGCGTAGAGCAGCGGCCCGATCACCCCGGCCAGGCTGACCAGACTCATCAGCGCGCCCTGGATGCGGCCCTGCGCGTCGGCGCCGACGTGGCGGGTGACGATGGCCTGCGCCGCCGGCCCGGCCACCGCCCACAGCGCACTGATCGGCACGCCGAGCAGGAACAGCGCGCCGCTGCCGGCCACGCTGTAGATGGCGAACCCGATCACGCCGCAGCCCAGCCCGAACAACAGCGCGCCGCGCTCGCCGAAGCGACGCACCACCCGCGCCACCAGCAGGGCGTTGACCACGATGCTGCACACGCCGACCAGGGCCAGCACCCAGCTGACCTGCTTCGGCCCCCAGCCGAAGCGGTAGTCGGCGAACAGCACGAAGATGCTCGGGTAGACGTAGTGCGCCAGGTTCGCCAGGAAGATCACCGCAGCCAGCGCGAACACCTGCGGATAGCGCTGCAGCAGGCGCAGCGCGCCGAACGGATTGGCGTGGGCCCAGTCCACCCGCGCGGTGCGCCGCTCCGGCGCCAGCGACTCGGGCAGCACCCACAGGCCGTAGAGGAAGTTGAGCAGGGCCAGCCCGGCGGCGAACCAGAACGGCGCGCGCAGGTGCAGGCTGCCGAGCCAGCCGCCCAGCAGCGGGCCGACCACGAAGCCCACGCCGAACGCGGCGCCGATGATGCCGTAGGCCTGGGCGCGCTTGTCGGGCGGGGTGATGTCGGCGATGTAGGCGTTGGCCGAGGTGAAGCTGGCCGAGAACACGCCCGAGACCATGCGCGCCAGCAGCAGTACCGGCAGACTCTGCGCCAGCGCCATCACCATGAAGTCCACGCCCAGCCCCAGGCACGAGGCCAGGATTACCGGGCGCCGGCCGTAGCGGTCGGACAATGCGCCCTGCAGCGGCGAGCTGACGAACTGCAGCGCGGCGAACAGGAAACCGAACCAGCCGACCCACCTGGCCGCGGCGGCGAAGTCGCCGCCGGTGAAGTCGCGCACCAGCGTGGGCAGCACCGGAATGATGACGCCGAAGGACAGCACGTCGATCAGCAGGGTGACGAAGATGAAGGCGACCGCGGCGCGGCGCGCGCGGACGGCGGGAATCGGAGCGTGCACGGCAGGTCTCCTGGCGGACGCGGCAGTGTAATCGGCGCCCTGCGGGTGCGGGAGGTGCTGGGTTGGAACGGGTAGATGTGGTGGCTCGATTGGTCGTCGCAGGGGCGGGTTCGGCCGCGGCCGGCGGAGGTCATCGCGTCGGGACTGAAGTCCCTCCCACAATGGGGTGCAGGCTGGGTCGATTGTGCGCCGGGTTGAAGCCCCTTCTGCGCTAGTGCGGCGGTTCGACTGGAGGTCGCAAGAGCGGGTTCGGCTGCGGCCGGCGGAGGTCGTGGCCTCGGGACTGAAGTCCCTCCCACAATGGGGTCCGGGCTGGGTCGATTGTGCGTTGGGTTGAAGCCCCTTCTACGCTAGCGCGGCGGCTCGACTGGACGGCGCGGGGGCGGGTTCGGCCGCGGCCGGCGGAGGTCATCGCGTCGGGACTGAAGTCCCTCCCACAATGGGATCCGGGCTGGGTCGATTTCGCGCGGGGCTGAAGCCCCTTCTGCGCTAGCGCGGCGGTTCGACTGGAGGTCGCAAGAGCGGGTTCGGCTGCGGCCGGCGGAGGTCATCGCGTCGGGACTGAAGTCCCTCCCACAATGGGGTCCAGGCTGGGTCGATTGTGCGCCGGGTTGGAGCCCCTTCTGCGCTAGTGCGGCGGTTCGACTGGAGGTCGCAAGAGCGGGTTCGGCTGCGGCCGGCGGAGGTCATCGCGTCGGGACTGAAGTCCCTCCCACAATGGGGTCCAGGCTGGGTCGATTGCGTGCTGGGCTGAAGCCCCTCCCACAACAGGGCCGGGCTGGGCCGATGACGTCGGCACCAAGTCCGGCGCCACCGTGCGACACCCCTCTCCCCCCGGGAGAGGGGCCGGGGGTGAGGGTGCGGCGGAGGCGATATCGCCAGCCACGCCGGCGCGGTCGGTGCCGAGCCATGGCCGACGCCCGCCCATCCAGGGCGGTTCATCCGGTGCGGCCGTCTACTGTCGATTACAACGCCGCGACGGAGATGGTCTGCTGCAGCACGTGCTGGGCGCCCGGTGCCAGTTCGATCACCTCGGGTCCGGCGTTGGCCGCTTCCAGGCACACGAACTGGCGCCAGTGCGGGCCGACATCGGCCATCTTCTGCGCGCCGGCCTCGCCCGGGTTCCACGCCACCAGGGTGCGGCTGCCGGTGGTCGCGATCTCGATGCGGCGCTGCAGGCCCGGGTCCAGCAGGGTGTAGCGGCCGCCGGCGCCGGTATAGATGCGGTCGCTGCGGCCGGGATCGCGCGGATCCTGCAGGCTCCAGTCGCCGTGCTGGCGATGCGGCGTGGCGTAGCCTTCGAACTTGTCCAGGTAGTCCAGGCCGTCCAGGCCCTGCACCCGCACCTGGGTGGCGTCGGCGACGCGGAAGTAGTTGTGCAGCGCCTGGGTGAAGCGCGCCGGCGCGGTGCCGACGTTGTCGGTGACCAGGCGCTGCTCCAGCGTGGCGCCGATGCGCAGTTGCATGCGCAGGCGCAGCGGCAGGTCGTCGAAGTCGGGCGGCGCCAGGGTCAGGACCAGGCTGCCGTCGGCCTCGCGCCGCGCGTCCTGCAACTGCCACGGCACGGTGCGCACGAAGCCGTGCGCGGGCACGGCCTCGCTCTGGCCCTGGCGGCCGAAGTACGGCCAGCACACCGGGGTGCCGCCGCGGATCGGGGTCGGCGTGGGCTGCGCGCTCGGCGACAGCCACAGCGCGTCGGTGCCGCCCTTGGGCACGAACGACAGCACCTGGCCGCCGAACAGGCTGATCGCGGCGGTGGACTGCGGGGTCTCCACCAGCAGCGAGGGGTAGCCGTGGAAGTCGCCTGTGCTCAGGCCGGGGACGTCGGACATGGGATGGATGCTCCGTGGCGCGGGGGATTGGACGAAGGCCGGGTACGCCGCCGGCCGCCGGAACGCGGTGGGCGGCACGCCGCCGAACGGCGGCGTTGCGGGCGCGGCCGTGGGTGCCGGGGTCGTTGCGGGTGCGGGTGCGGATGCAGGCGACGATGCCGGTGCAGACGGTTGCGGCGGCGGCGACGGCGTGGCCGGTGGCGAGACGGGCGCCGCGGGTGCGCCGCCGGCCTCGCGGCGCAGCGCGTCGAGGATGCGTTGCCCGGCGCGGCCGTCGGCCGGCTGCAGGCCCAGGCGCTGCTGCTCGGCCTGGATCGCGCGGCGGGTGGCGGTGCCGATGGCGCCGTCGGCCTGGCCGATGGCATGGCCGCGGGCCAGCAGCAGGGTCTGCAGTTCGCGCCGTTCCGGCCGGCCCAGGCCGGGGTCGTCGGTGGGCCAGGCGACGACCAGCCCGGGCTTGCCGCGCAACCGGTCGGACAGCAGCGCGATCGCCAGCGCATAGCTCTCGGCGGCGTTGTAGGCGTAGATCGCGTCGTAGTTGCGGAACACCAGGAACGCCGGGCCGTGCACGCCGGCCGGGATCAGCACCGCCGCCGGCGTCTGCGCCGCCAGCGCCGGCAGCGTGCCGCCATCGGCCGCGGTCAGGCCGCGCGCGCGCCAGTCGGACAGCGGCCGACGCTGGGTGCGCCCGGCCAGCGCCGGGTCGAAGCCGTCCGGCAGCTTCACTTCCAGCCCCCAGGGCTGACCGGTCTGCCAGCCGGCCAGCTTGAGATAGTTGGCGGTGGAGGCCAGCGCATCGGGAATGCTGGCGACCAGGTCGCGGCGACCATCGCCATCGCCGTCCACGGCGACGCGGGCGTAGGTGCTGGGCATGAACTGGGTATGGCCGAAGGCGCCGGCCCAGGAGCCGGTCAGGCCCTCGGGCCGCAGGTCGCCGGCCTGCAACAGCTTCAGCAGCGCGAACAGTTCGCTGCGGAAGAACGGCTGGCGGCGGCCTTCGCAGGACAGGGTCAGCAGCGACACCAACAGCGGGCGCTTGCCGGAGATGCGGCCGTAGTCGCTCTCCACGCCCCATACCGCGACCACCGTCTCCGGGTCCACGCCGTACTGCTGCGCCACTTGGGAGAGCAGGTCGCGGTGCGCGGCCAGCATGGCGCGGCCGTCGTCGATGCGCTGGCTGTCGACGAGGCCGGCCAGGTAGTCCCAGATCGGCGTGGTGAACTCGGGCTGGGCGTCGAGCAGCGGCAGCACGCTCGGGTCCGGCTGCAGGTCGGCGGTGAAGCGGTCGAACGACGGTTCGGCCACGCCCGCCTTCGCCGCGGCCGTGCGCAGCCCGGCCACGCAGGTGGCGAAGGCCGGATCCGGCGCGGACGGCGTCGCCGCGGGCAGGGTCTGCGCGAACGCGCACGGGGCCGCCAGCAGCAGGAGCCAAGCCAAACGCATCATCGCAACTTCCTCGCCAACGGCAGGGCCGACATCATAAACAACCGCCGCGTGTGCGCTCTGCTCACGCGCGCTGGCGGCAGACGGCGCGCGACCGGCAGCGCGTCCTGATCATGGCGTGGCTGGCAGATCGTGCGCCGCGGCGCCAGGGCCGGGATACGCACGGCGCTTGGGTATCGGTGGCATGCGGCGCGAAGCGCAAGAAGGACCGACCCCTCGCCACGAACGCCGGTGCTCGGGCGTGCGCGCCACCGGCGCCGCACGCGCCGGTTCAGTCCAGCGCGTCGAGGTAGTACCAGCGCCCGTCCTCGCGCACGAAGCGGCTGTGCTCGGTCATGCGCACGGCGCTGCCGCCGCCGATGCGGTAGCGCGCCAGGAAGGCGACCTCGGCGCTGTCGGCGCCGGTCTGCAACACGCGCTGCACGGTGAGGCCGAGCCAGACCGTGCGCGGGTCCACGTCCACCTGCGGCGGGCAGGTCGACGGATGCCAGCTCGCGCGCAGGTAGTCGGCGTCGCAGCGCACGTAGGCGCTGTAGCGCGAACGCATCAGGGATTCGGCATCCGGCGCGGCGGCGCCGGCGTGGTACGGCCCGCAGCACTGCGCGTAGTCGCGCGGACGGCCGCAGGGGCAGGGATCGGCAAGGCGCGGGGCGGACGGCGGCATGTGCCGATTGTGCCGGCTGCGGCACCGATGCGCACGCCGCGCGCGCGCCATGGCCGGCGGCGGCTATGCTTGCGGCCCCTTGCGCGGAGCGCCGGCGTGCTCGAGTCGATCCCCACCGAACTGCCCTGGCTGCTGTGTCTCGCCTTCGTCGCCGGGCTGGTGGACGCGGCGGTGGGCGGCGGCGGCCTGATCCAGTTGCCGGGGCTGTTCGCGACCTTGCCGCAACAGGCGCCGGCGGTGGTGCTGGGCACCAACAAGTTCAGCGCCATGGCCGGTACCGGCACCGCCGCCTGGCGCTACGCGCGCCACGTGCGCCTGCCGTGGCGGCCGGTGCTGTACGCGACCGCGACCGCGTTCGTGTTCGCCTTCCTCGGCGCCACCGCGGTGAGCCTGCTGCCGAAACAGGCGGTGCGGCCGCTGATCCTGGTGCTGCTGATCGCGATGCTGGGCTACACGCTGGTCAAGAAGGACTTCGGCGCGCTGCACCGCCCGCGACACGTCGGCCGCCGCGAACTGGCGATCGCGCTGGCGATCGGCGCGGCGATCGGGTTCTACGACGGCTTCTTCGGCCCGGGCACCGGCAGCTTCCTGATCTTCCTGTTCATCCGCTTCTTCGGCCTGGATTTCCTGCGCGCCTCGGCCGCGTCGAAGGTGGTCAATCTGGCCACCAACCTGGCGGCGCTGTGCTTCTTCGTGCCCAGCGGCAAGATCCTGCTGGCCGCGGCGGTGCCGATGGCCGTGGCCAACGTGGCCGGCGCGGTGACCGGCACGCGGCTGGCGCTGCGCGGCGGCACGCCGCTGATCCGGCAGTTGTTCCTGGTGCTGGTGGTGGTGCTGATCGCCAAGATGGGCTGGGACCTGCTGCACTGAGCGCGGCAGCGGCGCCGCGCAGTTGCCGCATGCCTGCGCGCCCGACGATGCGGCCGCGCGCGCGCCGGTCGGCCCGCGGGCCGCCAGCACCGCTCAGCGGCCGCGGCGTTTGGCGGTCGCGGGAGGCGTCTTGGATGCCGCAGCCTTGGCCGGTTTCGCAGGTTTGCGGCCTGCGGCGGCGTTCGCGGTCTTCGCCGACGCCGACCGCGCAGCCGGCCGCGTTGCCGTGGACGGACGCGCCGCGGACGCGGCGGACTTGCGTGGCGCCTTCGCCGACGCGGCCTTGGCCGCAGGCGTGGCGACGGCAGCGCGGGCGCGTTTGCCGGGCGTCACTGGCGACGTCTTGAGCGTGGTCGGTGGCTTCGCGCCGTTGCCGCGACCATCGCGCGCCTTGCCGGCCGCGCGCGCCGGCGCGGCAGCGGCGTCTGCGAGGGTCTCGGCGGTTGCGTCCGCGGCGTCGGCGGCCGACGGCGGCAGCTCGGCAGCTGCCTGCTCCGCTGGCGCGGCCGACTCCGCCACAGGCGTCGCCGCCTCGTTGCGGCTGCGCTCGGGCAGCTTCAGCCGGTGCGCCTGCTCGTCGTATTCGATCAGCAGCACACCGGAGTTGTGGCGGCCGCTGATCTCGACGAAGCAGGCGCCGCCGATGAACGGCTCCAGGGTCATCACCGACTTCAGCGGCGTGGCCACCACCATCTGGAAACCGAAGTTCTCGAAGATGTTCATCGCCAGCGCGGTGAACTCGTTGTCGGCCTTGTCGAAGGCCTCGTCCAGCACCACCGCGGCGTAGCGCGGCAGTTCGCCGTCCTCGCCGCCGAGCTGGTAGCGCAGCGCCGCGGCCAGGCAGGTGGTGGCCAGCTTCTGCCGCTGGCCGCCGGACTTGCCGGCGCCGCTGCGGTAGATCTCCACCTGCGCGCGGCTGTCCGCGTCCAGTTCCACACCGACGAACTCCACGTGCTGGCGCACGTCCAGCACCTGCTCGCGCCAGCGCCGCAGCTCCGGCTCCTGCGCGCCGAGCCGCTGCACCAGCCCGCGCAGGGTGGCGAACTGCGCCTCGGCCAGCGCGCGGTCCTCGGTCTGCTGGTGGCCGAGCACGGCGCGCAGCTGCTGCTGGAACTCCTGCACCTCGAGCAGGCGCCGGTCGCTGACCTCGATGGTCAGCAGGGTGCCGCGGTTGAACGGCACCTGCTCGAGGCTGGCGTTGACCTCGTCCATGCGCTGCTTGATCGCCTTGTGCGCTTCGGCGGTGTAGCGCTGCAGGGCCAGCAGGTTGTTCTTGCTCTGGGTCTGCAGCAGGTCGAAGAAGCGGCCTTCGTGGCGCGGCAGGCCGTCGCTCTCCAGGCGCTGCAGGCGCGCCAGGAAGTCGTCGGCGCTGGCCAGGCTGACGGTGAAGTCGCCGCTGTCCTCCGGCCACTGCTGGCAGTAGCGGCGGAAGCAGTCGAGCACCTGCTGGCTCAGCCGCGCGTCCTGCGCCTGGCTCTGCGCCAGTTGTTCGCCGAGGCCGCGCTCGACGCTACGCAGATGCGCCTCCAGGTTGTCCAGGCTCAGCGGCGGCAGCGCCGCCAGCCGCGCGTCCAGCCCCGCCACCTGCGCCGGGCCGATCACGGTGGTGGCCACGCGCGCGGCGCAGGTCTCGCGCTGCGCCTCCAGGCGGGCACGCTCGCGGCTCAGCTGGGCGCGCTCCAGGCGCACGTCCTCGTAGGTGCGGCGGGCCTGGTCGCGGCGCGCGCGCGCGGTGGCGATCTGCTCGCCCAGCGCACGCAATGCGGTGTCGCCCTCGCGCAACTGCAGCAGTTGCTCGGCGATGTCGCTCAGGCGCTGCAGCTTGGGCGCCACGTCGATCTCGTCCCACTCGCGCTCGGCCAGGGTGTGCGCGGCCAGTTGCCGGCCCTGGTCCTGCTCGCGCTGCTTGCGCAGGGCGGCGACGTCGGCATCGCAGGCGGCGATGCGCTGCGCCAGGGTCTGGCCCTCGCGCTCGTAGACCTTGAGCTTGTCGCGGTTGTCGTAGCCGAGCAGCCAGCGCTTGCGGTCGCCGACGGCGTGGCGGTCGTCCTTCTCGTAGCGGTCGCCCGGGTGCTTGACCTGGCCTTCGCGGGTGATCGCGCGCTCGGCGTCGCGCAGCTGCACCACGGTGTCCACGCAGGAGTAGTCGAAGCGCCGGGCCAGCTCCTGGCGCAGCCACGGCGCATACGCATGGTCGCGCAGCTCCAGCTTGCGCAGCAGCGACTTGGCATCGGGCTCGCGGTGTTGCAGCGGCGCGTTGTGGCGGACCCGGAAATACACCAGGCGGGTGCCGAGCTGGGTCTTGTTGACCCAGTCGGCGACGCTGGCGTAGTGGCGCTCGTCGACCAGCAGCGATTGCGCGAAGCCGTGCAGCACGCGCTCGATCGCGCCGCGCCAGGCGGCCTGGTCGGCCTCCACCTGCACCAGCTCGCCGACGAACGGCAGCGCAGCTTCGGACAGGCCGGTCTCGGCGCACAGCCGCGCGCGCAGGGCCTGCATCGGCGCAGGAATGCTCGAGGGCGCCTTCAGCAGCGCCTCGATCTCGGTGCGGATGAGCGCGAAGCGGCGTTCGTCCTCGCGGCGCTCGGCCATGCGCTCGGCAATCGCCTCGTCCAGGCTGCTGGCCTCGCCGGCGACACCGTCGCGCAGCGCGCGCGCCTGCGCCACCTGCTCGGCGAAGCCGCTGGCGCTGCCGGCCAGGCCCATGCCGAGCTGGCGGCAGGCCTGTTCGACCTGGCTGCGGCGGCGCATGCGCTCGTCGCGCTCGCGCTCGACACGGGCGTGTTCGCGCTCCAGCGCCTCGACCCGCTCGCCGCCCTGCGCACGCTGCTGCGTCTCCAGTTCGGCCAGGGTTTGTTCGAGGTTGTCCAGCGCTTCGCGGCGCTGCCCTTCCTCGCCGGCCAGGCCGCGGTCCTGGGTGTCCAGTTCCTGCAGGCGCGCGTCGAGCAGGGCCAGGCGGCGCTGCTCGCGGTAGCCGTCGATGCCCAGCTGCAGTTCGCGCAGCTCGCCGACGCTGTGGCGCAACGCCAGCAGTTCAGCGTGGTAGTCGCGCGCCGGGGTCAGGGTCTCCACCTGGCGCCGCGCGGTCACCACCGCGTGGTGCGCGCCGTCGAGTTCGGCGAAGTCCTCGACCAGGCGGTCGGCCGCCTCGAAGGTGCGCGGCTCATCGAGCATGAAGCTGCGCAGGAAGGCGTTGAGGTCGCCCAGGTTCTTCGCCGACTGGGTCTTGTGCAGCAGCCGCAGCGCCATCTCGTTGCCGATGCCGAGCAGGTGGCGGAAGCGCTCGGCGTAGCCGGCGAAGCTGTCGAAGTGGTGCACGTCCTCGCCCAGGCGCAGCTTGAGCCGGCGCAGGTCCAGGTCGAAGCCGTCCAGCTCGGCGGCCACGTCGAAGCCGCGCGGCACCACCATGTAGTGCTTGCGCACGTCGGCCGCGGCGGTGCCGCTGCCGGCGATCCAGAACAGCCGCACCAGGCTCACCGCCTGGCCCTGCGCGTTGCGGTACTCCAGCGCCAGCGCCGACCAGGTCGCGCCCTTACGCAGGTACTGGGTGGCGATCTCGCCGGAGGCGCTGTCCTGCTGGTCGGCCCAGGCGCCGCGCACGTAGGAGACCAGGCTGCGGTCGCGGCCGCTGCGCTCGGCCTCGCGCGCGGCGGCGTTGAAGTCGACGATGCTCGGCGGCGTCAACAGCGCCGACATCGCATCGAGCAGGGTCGACTTGCCCGAACCGGAGCGGCCGACGAACAGGAAGCCCTTCTCGGCGATCGGCACGTCGGTCAGGCCGTTGAAGGTGCCCCAGTTGTGCACCTGCAGGCGGCGCATACGGTACTGCTGCGCGCGCTGCTCGGCCAGGGTCTCGGCGAACAGGGACGGGGCGACGGGGACGGTGGACGAAGCGGACAGGGACGTCATCGGGAACTCATCGGAAAACGGGGACGGCCGCCATGGCGGCCAGCGCACGCGGCCAGGCCGGCGCTAGACGAACGCCACGCGCGGCCGCAGGCCGCTCATGGCGCCGCCTCGGTCGCGCCCTCGCGCAGGCCGCGGTAGGCCGCCACCAGCGCCTGCACGTCCTCGGCCGAGAACAGCAGCTTCAGCGCCGGCGACACCTCGTAACGGTCCTCGCTTCCGCGCAGCTTGGACAGCAGGTGGTTGTCGCGCATCTTGGCGATCGCCGCCAGCACCCGCCGGGCGAAGCCGGCGCGGTCGGTGGAGACGTTCTTCTCGTACACCGTCAGCACTTCCAGCAGCTGCGCCTCGTCGACCACCGCGCGCTCGCCGCGGGTGTCGGCCTCGGCCAGTTGCTGGCGCAGGAACAGCAGCAGCACCGATTCGATGAAGGTCAGCGGCGCGGTGCGCAGCAGCGCCGGGGTCTCCAGCTCGCCGGTGTCGGCTTGGCGCGCGAACGCCACGCCGCCGTCGCGGTCCAGCACCAGTTCCAGGAACAGCTCGCTCAGCACGCGGCGGATCGCCGCCTCGTGGCGCAGCAGCGCCGGCCACAGCGGGCCGTGCCGGTAGGCGTCGACGCTGGGACCGGACAGCAGCTGGCACAGCGCGCGCCGCGCCTCCAGCGGCAGGCTGCCGCTGTCGCCGGCGAACAGCGCGGTGCCGGCCTCGGCCGCCGCAGTCGCTGCGGCCGCGGCGGCATCGCCGGCATCGGCCTGGTGGCCGTGGAATTCGTCAGACCAGCTCATTGCGTTTTTCCTTGGTGAACCACACCAGCGGGATGCGCGCGCGCCGCAGCTGGCCGTCGCCGCCCTCCCATTGCACCGCTTCCCATTCGCCGTCGACGACCACGCCATGGCGGGTGCCCAGCGCCAGGTAGCCGATCACGCTGCCCAGGCCCTGCGCCGCCGGGCGCTGCCGCAACGCCTCGCCGATGCTCAGCTGCGGCTGCCGGCCGAGCAGGTCGTGCAGGTCGTTGCGCAGGCCGCGCAGGTCGATCTCCGACTGCGCCACCAGGTCGCCGACGCTGTCCAGCGAGATCGTCGCCGCCTCGGCCGCCTGCACCCGCCCGTCCACCTGCTGGCTGCGCGGGTCGTGCAGGCGCCACTGCGACAGCGAGCGCAGCCGCGCGCTGCTCAGCGGCAGCACGTAGCCGGTGGCGGCGGTGGCATGCAGGTGGTCGCGCAACTGCAGCGCCTCGCCCTGTGCCTGCTTCAGCAGCTGGTTGAGCCGGCGCTGTTCCAGGTAGCCGCGGCTCTGCACGAAACCGCGCAGGCTGCGCGCGAAATGCTGCATCACCTCGTGCACCTGGCCGCCGCGTTCGAGCAGGGTGCCGGTGAGCCCGCGCAGGAAGGCGCGCTCGTGGCGGTCCAGGCGGCGGGCGAAGCCGCGCGCCAGCAACGCCTCCAGCGCCGCGTCCAGCTGCACGCTCTGTTCGGCGTCGTTGAGCAGGCTCCAGAACGCCTGGAAACTGCGCCCGGCCTCGCTCTCGCCGATCACGTCGATGCCGGCGAACAGCTTCTCCAGTACGTCGCCGCGCGCGCCCTCGTCGTCGATGATACGCTCGCGGAACTCGCGGTTGAGCCGTTCGAAATCGTCGCGGACGCGGCGGAAGTCCTCGGTCAGATCGTCGGACAGGCGGATGATGTCGCGGGTGCGCTCCAGCGCGCGCTTGCCGTCCAGCGCGGCCAGCTTGCCGGCGGCCACGCGCTCGATCTCCGCGTCCAGGCGCTCGCGCTCGGCGCGCAGCGCGGCCAGACGCGCGTCCGGATCGGTCTCGGTCTGCCCGGCCAGTTGCACCAGCTGCTGGATCACCAGCGACAGCCGGCTCTCGGTGGCCACACTGGCGCTGTCGCGCACGCCGGCGATGAAGCGGATCGCCTGCGCCGCCTGCCGCGACAGTTCGTATTCTTCCTGCGCATCGCCTTCGGGCAGGCGCCGTTCCAGCCAGCCCTGCGCCAGCCAGTGCGCCACGTAGGCCTGCGCGGTGCGCGGCAGTTCGCGCGAGAGCTGGTCGTCCTTCAGCGCATCGAGCTGGCGCTGCAGGCGCTCGTGCAGCACGTCGGCCGGCAGCCGCCGCTGGGCGTCGCCGAGCAGGCTCTGCAGCAGGCCGATCAGCTCCGGGGCATGGTCGGCGGCCAGCAACTTCCACAACGGCTGTTCGCGCAACTGGCGATAGCCGGCGATCCGGACATGCGGCTTCATGCAGGAACCGACCGCCACCGCATCGGCAAGACTCAGCGCGCCCGCTCGATGAAGCGCAGGAACTCGGCGCGGGTGCGCGCATCCTCGCGGAAGGTGCCGAGCATCTTCGAGGTGACCATGCTGACGCCGCGCTTGTGGATGCCGCGGGTGGTCATGCACTCGTGCGCGCCTTCCACCACCACGCCCACGCCCAGCGGCTGCAGCACGTCCTGGATGCACTGGGCGATCTGCGCGGTCATCTTCTCCTGCACCTGGAAGCGCCGCGCATAGGCCTCGACCACGCGCGCCAGCTTGCTGATGCCCACCACCTTGCCGCGCGGCAGGTAGCCGACGTGGACCTTGCCGATGATCGGCGCCATGTGGTGTTCGCAGTGGCTTTCGTATTCAATGTCGCGCAGCACGATCAGTTCGTCGTAGCCGGCCACTTCCTCGAAGGTGCGCAGCAGGTACTCGCGCGGGTCGGCGCGGTAGCCGCTGAACCAGTCGCCGTAGGCCTCGGCCACCCGCCGCGGGGTGTCCAGCAGGCCCTCGCGGGTGGGGTCTTCGCCGGCCCAGCGCAACAGGGTGCGCACCGCGTCTTCGGCCTGCGCCTGGGTCACCGGGGAGGAGGGGGTGTTGTCTGAATCGGCCATGGGGGAACGCCCGTAAGGGGGCTGCATGGTACCCGAGTCGCCTGGCAGCCGCCGCATGTGCGGCCCCGCCGCGGCGGGGCGACCCGGCCCACGCGGGGTGCGCCGTTCAGCGTCCCCCAGGTCCGCGCCCGGGCGGCGCACGCACCGCCCGGGCCGCAATCGCGCCGGTCAGCGCCGGCGCGCGTGCATCTCGCCTTCGTGGTCCAGCCAGTTGCTGCCCTTGTTGGTCAGGAAGAACACGTACACCAGCAGCGACACCGCGATCACCGCCGTGGCGTACCAGACGAAGGTGGTGACGTGGCCGGTCTTCAGCGAGGCCTGGTACAGCAGCGGCGCGGTGCCGCCGAAGGCCGAATTGGCCAGCGCGTAGCCCAGGCCCACGCCCAGCGCGCGGATGTGGGTGGGGAACAGTTCGGCCTTCACCACCGCGTTGATCGAGGTGTAGCAGGTGAGGATGACGAAGCCGCCGGTGAGGATCGCGAACGCGCTCAGCCAGTCGCTCTGCCGCGGCAGCTCCAGCACCAGGAACCAGGTGTAGAGCACGCCGCCGACGCCGAAGATCACCAGCAGGGTCTTGCGCCCGATCAGGTCCGACAGCCAGCCGCCCACCGGTTGCATCAGCATCAGCACGATCAGCGCGGCCAGGTTGATGAGGGTGCCGGCCATGACGTCGTCGCCGGCGAAGGCGGTCTGGATCATCTTCGGCCCGGTCACCGAGTAGGTGTAGAACGCCACGGTGCCGCCGGCGGTGATCAGGAAGCACAGCAGCAGCGGGCGCCACTGGTGCACGAACAGCTCGCGCAGCGAACCGGCGGCCTTGGCCCCGCCATGCTTGGCGGCGGCGATCGATTCGGCGGTCAGCGATTCGTCCATGGTCCGCCGCAGCCAGAACACCACCAGCGCGCCGATACCACCCAGGCCGAAGGCCACGCGCCAGCCCCATTCGGAGACCTGGCCCTTGTCGAAGAAGTGCAGCATCACCAGCAGCACCGCCTGCGCCAGCACGTGGCCGCCGACCAGGGTGACGTAGTGGAACGAGGACAGGAAGCCGCGCCGCCCCGGCACCGCCGCCTCGGACATGTACGTGGCGCTGGTGCCGTACTCGCCGCCGGTAGCGAAGCCCTGCAGCAGCCGCGCCAGCACCAGCACCACCGCCGCGGCGGCGCCGATGCTGGCGACCGTCGGCGTCACCGCGATCAGGAACGAGCACGCCGCCATCACCGACACCGACACCGTCAGCGCCAGGCGCCGACCGTAGCGGTCGGCGAAGCGGCCGAAGTACCAGGCGCCGATCGGGCGCATCAGGAAGGTCACCGCGAAGATCGCCCACACGTACAGCGTGGCGTTCTTGTCCTCCTTGGAGAAGAACTGCGATTCGAAGTAGGTGGCGAACACCGAGTAAACGTAGACGTCGTACCACTCCACCAGGTTGCCGGCCGAACCCTTGAGCGTGTTGGACACCGAGCGGCGCAGGCTGCCCGGTGCGGCGGCGGAGGACGGAGCGGTGGATGCACTCATGCGGTGGGCCTCTTGGATGGACGGCGCGGAGTATAGGCAGGCGCTTGCGAGGATGCTGTCGCGACGGCGGCCACGCCAGGCACAGGCGCACCATCGCGCTCGTTGCGCCGGCGGCGCGGCGTAGGGAGGGCCGGACCTGCCAGCACGACCAAAACGGCAGACCCGTCGCTTGCCTGACGCGGGCATGTCGCAGGTGTCGGCGATGCGCCCGACACGCGGTGCGCGCCTGCTTGCGCGCACCGCGCCAGACGCTCCCGACGCGCCGTGCCACTGCGGTCAGCGGATTCCAGGCCGCACGCCGGCAGATGCGCGGGCGGACGCGACAAGGTCGCCTGGAAGCGGATCGGGTCGGCGGCACCGGTCATGCAGGGACCATAGCACCGGGCACCGGCAAGGCCATGCTGCACCTGCACGGGCGCCGCGGCAGCGCCGGTGAGGAAGCGGACAGCGACGGGCGGTGCCGCGGGTCAGGCGTGCGCCGCGCGCGGGCCGGTCGCGGCCGCGCAAGCCACCATTGCCGCCGTAGACCGGTTGCGCGTCACGTTCCGCGCCTTCGGCATCGTGCCGTTCGGCGCCATGCCTTCAGTTCGCCCGCGCGTCGCCGTTATCCCTGCGGGTTCCGGAACGGCAGATGCCGGATCGGTCTGGTGGACACCGGCAACCCGCCGGCCCATCCGCCGTCACCCACCGTCGATCCTTCTCCTTCCCCCACCCCCATTCCCCCATGCACGTCCTCTCGCATCTGCGCATCGGCCAGCGCCTGGCGCTCGGCTTTCTCACCCTCATCGTGCTGATGGTTCTGCTCACCGTCGTCGGCATCCAGCGCGTGCACAGCATCGACCGGCGCCTGACCGCGATCAATCAGGTCAACAGCGTCAAGCAGCGCTACGCGATCAACTTTCGTGGCAGCGTGCACGACCGCGCCATCGCCCTGCGCGACGTGGTGTTGCTGGACGACCCGGCCAGCCGGCAGGCGACCGAGCGGACCATCGACACGTTGGCCGCCGACTACGCGCGTGCCGCGCAGCCGCTCGACGCCCTGCTCGCCGCCTCCAGCGATGCGCAGGAGAAGGCCATCCTGCAGCGCATCCAGGGCATCGAAGCGCGCACCATGCCACTGATCGCGCAGGTGCGGCGCCTGCGCGACGCCGGCGACACCGTGCAGGCGCAGGCGCTGCTGCTGCAGCAGGCGCGCCCGGCCTTCGTCGACTGGCTGGCCAGCATCAACGCCTTCATCGACCTGCAGGAAGCCAAGAACCGCCAGGCCGCCAGGGAGGCGATGGCCACCGCGCGCGGCTTCGCCCTGCTGATGATCGGCTGCACCGTGCTGGCGCTGCTGCTGGGCACGCTGATCGCCCTGCTGCTCACCCGCCGCGTGGTCCGCCCGCTGCGGCAGGCGCTGGGCCTGGCCGAGCGCATCGGCGCCGGCGACCTGAGCAGCCCGGACGCCGCCACCACCCATGACGAGGCCGGGCAGTTGCTGCGCGCCATGCAGCAGATGCAGCGGCGCCTGCACGAGGTGATTTCCGCGCAGCGCGAGATGGCCGCGCGCCACGACGCCGGCGCCATCAGCTACCGCATGGACGCGCAGCGCTTCCCCGGCGAGTACGGGCGCATGGTCGCCGACACCAATGCCCTGGTGGATGCGCACGTGCAGACCCAGCTGCGCATCACCGAGGTGATGGGCCGCTACGCCATCGGCGACCTCAGCCAGGACATCGCCCACTACCCCGGCGAGAAGGCCGCGATCACCACGGCGATGCGGCAGGTCAAGCAGAACCTGCATGCGATCAACGTGCAGATCCAGACCCTGGCCGAAGCCGCCTGCGCCGGCGACTTCGCCCACCGCGGCCAGCCGCAGCAGTTCGAGCACGCCTTCCGCGCCATGGTCGAGAACCTCGACACCATGATGGCCACCGCCGACGCCAACCTGGCCAAGTTCTCCATGCTGCTGCGCTGCATCGCCGACGGCGACCTCACGGTGCGCATGAGCGGCAACTTCCACGGCGTGTTCGCCGCTATGCGCGACGACGCCAACAGCACCGTGCACCGCCTCACCGACATCGTCGCGCACATCCAGCGCACCACCAACAGCATCGGCTTCGCCGCCGAGGACATCGCCAGCGGCAACCAGGAGCTGGCCAAGCGCAGCGAGCAGCAGGCGGCCAGCCTGGAGCAGACCGCCGCCTCGATGGAGGAACTCACCGCCACGGTGAAGCAGAACGCCGAGCACGCCCAGCGCGCCAACCAGTTGGCGCTGGGCGCGGCCGGCGTAGCCGGCGAAGGCCGCGATGCGGTCGGCCAGGTGGTGGAGACCATGGACGGTATCCAGGCCGCCTCCAAGCGCATCGCCGACATCATCGCGGTGATCGACGGCATCGCCTTCCAGACCAACATCCTCGCCCTCAACGCCGCGGTGGAAGCCGCGCGCGCCGGCGAGCAGGGCAAGGGCTTCGCGGTGGTGGCCGCGGAGGTCGGCACGCTGGCGCACCGCTCCGCCGGCGCCGCCAAGGAGATCAAGACCCTGATCGACGACTCGGTGCAGCGCGTGGCCCACGGCGCCACCCTGGTGCACCGGGCCGGCGCCACCATGGAGCAGGTGGTGGCCAGCGTGCAGCATGTCACCGACCTCATGGGCCAGATCTCCGCCGCCTCGCGCGAGCAGGCCAACGGCATCGCGCAGGTCAACCAGACCATCGCGCGCATGGACGAGACCACCCAGCAGAACGTGGCGCTGGTGGAAGAGGCCAGCACCGCGGCGCGTTCGCTGGAGGAGCAGTCGGCGCAGCTGACCCAGGCGGTGGAAGTGTTCAAGGTCGGCGCCTACGTCTGACCGCACGGTGCGGCGGCGCCGCGCCACCTCCGCCGGTGCGTGCCGCGGCCGGCCGGCGGTGGCCGCGGGCCGGCCGGCCCACCAGCGCGTGAACGGCAGGTGTCGGCCGATGCCGATCATCGCATCGGCTGCCATGGCCGGCGCTGGCGCAAGCGGTACGATGGCGGCTTCCCACGTTTGCCCCCTCCCCGGAACCGCATGATGGTTGGCCTCCCCGACGCCGCCGCGACGGCATGAGCCGCGCGTCGCACCGCGCGCCCGTCGCCGCCGAAACCCGCAGCGAACGCTGGCAGCGCTGGATCGCCTGGCTGCTCAGCGCGCTGCTGCACGTGCTGATGGCGCTCGCCCTGCTGTACGCGGCCAAGCCCACCATGTCCACGCCGCAGGGCGCGGCCGGCGGCAGCCGGATCCGCGTGGATTTCCTCGGCGAAAGCGACAAACCGGTGCGGCCGGTCCCTCCGAAGCCGACCCCGCCGCCGGCGTCCGCCGCGCCCAAGCGCACCCGCGCCACCACCACCGTGCAATCCACCCTGGTCGCGCAGTCCGACGACCCGGTGCCGCCGCCCGATCGCGCCGACACCCCGAAAGCGGCGGACACGCCCGCACCGGCCCCGGTGCCGCAGCCGCGTCCGGCACCACCGGCGCCCACCCCGCCCGCGGACGCCCCGGCGCCGAGCCCGGCGCAGACCGCCGACAGCAACCCGCCGCCGCCGACCGAGCGGCGCCCGCAGACCTGGACCGGGCGCCCGCCCGGCGCGCTCGACACCGACACCGCCCCGGACAACAGCGGCCTGGCCGCCGGCCCCGGCAGCCGCGGCAACCGCCACGACATGGACGCCTCCCAGCCCAGCCTGGAGGTCGGCGGCTACCTGGTCTATTACGACCTGGGCAGCGAGAGCCAGCTGCGCGCCTGGCAGCAGCAGGGCATGAAGGAGCTTTTCATCCTGCTGCCCGGCACCGCGTACCGCATGGTCTGCCCGCTGGAGATCGCCCTGACCCGCGGCTCCGGCAAGTGCCGCGCGCTGCCGCCGGACTCGCCGGAACTGAAGGACATCGGCGACGCCCGCCAGGTCATCACCATGCTGCAGGTCTACCACCAGGGCGAACTGGTCTGGCGCGGGCCGGGGCCGTATCGCTGAGCCAGCGTGCGCTGGCCATCGATGACCAGGAGTGACCGGCGGTCGGCCCTGACCTCAGCACGTGCACGCGCCCCCACGCGAAGCGCCGACTGTAGGAGCGGTTTCAACCGCGACGAGCGAAGCCGCTGCCGCATCCGGGTTCGGTGCAGTCGGGACTGAAGTCCCTCCCACAAGGGATACTCGCCTGCGGCGCTGCCGCCAGCACTTGCACGGGCGGCAAGGGTTTCGCTCCTGGGGGAGCGACTTCAGCCGCGACGAGTGAAGCCATTGGCACATCCGGGCTTAGTACAGTCGGGACTGAAATCCCTCCCCAAAAAGGTTGCCCGCCTGCGGCGCTGCCGCCAGCACTTGCACGAGCGGCAAGGGCTTCGCTCCTGTGGGAGCGGCTTCAGCCGCGACGAGTGAAGCCACTGCCGCATTCGGGCTCAGTGCAGTCGGCACTGAAGTCCCTCCCACAAAGGCACGCCGTGACGCGCACGACATCGACGTGTCCTGCTCCTGTCCTGGCACCGCACACTTCACCCACGGCAGCGGACAGCAATCGACAAAACACCACACGATTATCTGGTGCCGCGCCCTGATTATCTTAAAACCATGATTATTTACTCCTGAAAATTCCGCTTCAGAAACGTAGACAAATGCCTGTGTCGAGCACCTGGCCTGCCGAAACCGCCGAATTCGGCTGGATTCCAGCGATTCCATGCGGATTTTTCATTCTTTCCTTTTCACCACTGTGGCCCGCCGCACGTCGCGGCACCGACGCATCGCCGATTTTCCCAGCGCGCCATGGCGCGCAATGCCGTCACGTGCGATGCGAATCAATACCGTGGATAAACATTCTCTCGCTGTGTCGCGAAAATAATGCGGACGACATAGTAGCGTCTGCGCCCTCCCCCACCCCCGGGCGACCGGGAATCATTGCGAGGATGTTTCCATGGCCACACAGCGGAATCGGCTGGCGCTGCGCGCACTTTCCCTCATCGGCATCGCGGGCGCGTTGTTGCCCATCGCCGCCACGGCGGCACCGGCACGCGGCACCGTGCTCAACAGCAATGTCCTGACCAGCTACACCCGCCAGGCGATCGGCACGCTGCTGGCCAACGACCAATCCCCCGACCAGGCCAAGTGCGACGTGCGCGTGGCCGAGTTCACCTACGCCACCATCGGCGTCAATGGCGAACCCACCACCGCCTCGGCCGCGCTGCTGGTGCCGGGCGGCAGCCAGTGCCCCGGGCCCTACCCGCTGGTGAGCTACAGCCAGGGCACCGAGTCGCAGCGTCGCGCCGAACAGGCCAAGGAGATCCGCGACGCCAAGGGCGACGAGACCATGGTCACCCACCTCGCCACCCAGGGCTATGTGGTGGTGAGCAGCGACTACCTGGGCATCGGCCGCTCCACCTATGCATTCCACCCTTACCTGCACGCCGCGTCCGAAGCCAGCGCCACCATCGATGCCCTGCGCGCCGCGCGCCAGGTGCTGCAGCGACTCAACACCCCGCTGTCGGGCAAGGTCATGCTGACCGGCTACTCGCAGGGCGGGCATGCCGCCATGGCGACCCAGCGCGAGATCGAGGCGCACCTGTCCAACGAGTTCAACCTGGTCGCCAGCGCGCCGATCTCCGGCCCCTACGCGCTCAGCCAGACCTTCCGCGACAGTTGGAGCGGCCGCAACGCCGTGGGCGAGAACACCTTCGGCATCGTGCTGGCCAGCTACGCCATCATCGGCATGCAGCACACCTACAAGAACATCTACCTCGACCCGTCGCAGGTATTCCAGGATCCCTGGGCCAAGCAGGTGGAGGCGCTGTTCCCCGGCAAGCAGAGCCTGACCGACCTGGTGCTCGGCAACACCCTGCCGGGCGTGGACAAGATCCGCCAGTACTTCCAGCCCGGCTTCTACAAGGATTTCGCCAGCAACCCCAACGATGCGTTCCTGCGCGACCTGGAGCGCAACGACCTGCTCGACTGGGCGCCGCGCACCCCGACCCTGCTGTGCGGCTCGGACAACGACGCCACCGTGCCGCTGAAGAACGCCACCACCGCCATCGCCGCGTTCCAGGCCCGTGGCAGCCACCAGGCGACCGTACTCGACCTGGGCACCGGCAAGCCCAGCGACAACAGCGCGCTGGAGCACCTGTTCACCGAAGAAGCCTGCACCATCGCCGTGCGCCAGCAACTGTTCGACAAACTTCGCTGAGGTCGCGGCGGACGACAGCGCAGGCGCACTCCTCCCCCGGCGCCTGCGAACGTCCGTCCCGCTGGCTGCCACGCCTGGGCGCAGGCGTGGCGGCTTTTTTCTGCGCGGGAGGGGCTGCACACCCTGCCGGTGTCCGGCAGCGAAGTTAGCGACGGTGACGACTGCGCGTTATGCGTAGCTAGTCCACTGCGGATACGCGGAGGCTGGCGACAGGCATCCGGACGACACAGAGCGGCGAGGCGAGGCCAGCCGTGCATACTCAGGCTGTCGCAGAGTCCCACATGCCTGGCGATCGTCCCGGGCCGACGCCGGCTCCACGCGACAATATCGACAGGTGCTTTCGCCGGCTCCATGCCGGCTCCATGGAAGGCGACGACGGGCGGCAGGCAGGCGTGCGAGCGGGCGCTGGGCACACACCGCGCTACGGATCAGCACGGCCGGCCTGGCCGCCAGTCACGAGACCAACTCCCCTGCCCGTAGAGCGAACTGTGTCTCGATTTGTAGACGGCGCAGTTCGCAGTACAGACATCGGGCACGCACAGGACTATGGTCGGTTCCGTGACGGGGGTCGCATGGGACGCAAACGGGGAAAGACAGGATTCGACACGCTGGCGGCGTTGCCGTGGCCGTTCGGGCTCGTGGCCGGCATCGCTGGATTCCTCGCTGTGCGCGATGGCATTCCCTGGTGGTTCTCCCGCCACGACGGTGCGTTGCCGCAAGCCATCGCCCAGCAATCGGAAGGCGCATTCGCTCCCCTGGCGTGGATCCTGCTGCTGCTCTGCTGGCTGGCAGCGCTCGCCTCGTTCCTCAAGGCGCGGCACCGCCGCCGCCTGCTGGACACCCCTGGAAAGCCTGGCCGCCGGCGGCTGGCGTCAGCTCGAACTCCTTGTAGGCGAAGCCTTCCGCCGCCAGGGCTACGCGGTAGAAGAAACCGGCCTCGGCGGCGCCGACGGCGGTATCGACCTGATCCTGCGCAAGGACGGCCGCCGCACACTGGTGCAATGCAAGCATTGAACCATACTTTCTAAATTACTATCAGTCGGCCAAGTGCACGTAGTGCGAAAGTTTATGTGACAGCTAATAAATAAATGTAGCAATGAAAATTTTGCTCGAATAATTAACTTTCTGCCGAGAATTTGTCAAGATCATGAGAATCCAATTTATATTTTAAAACTACAAGGTATATTTATGCCAGGAGAGAGCCTAGGTGTACTTATGACGGGAGCCGCAGTGAAGGGGGCCACGTCAGCCGCAGTTAAGAACTTCATAGACAACGTAATTACCCCATATTTACGAGGGATGAACTCAAAAAGATCCGAGGCTTCCATTAAAAAGCGCTTATCTAAATATGTAAAAATAATTGAGTTCAAAACAAGGTACGTTTCAACATTTGCGAACACAGGTGGAGTTCTCGCTTTTGAAGAAATGTACGAACCACTTACCCTTGAGGCCACCAGTCATCGTTTTTCTTTACAGGTCACAGGATATCCAATAGCTCTATTTCAAAAGAATAGATGCATCGCTATAACTGACGATGCTGGGATGGGAAAATCCACGCTTGCGAAGCACATCGTTAGAAAATCAATAATAGAAGAAAAAGGCATACCACTCTTAATAGAACTGCGGAGAATTAGATCTAGCCACAGTATCCTGCAGTGTCTTTGCGAAGAGCTCGCAGGATTCATCGAAGGAACTCCAGAAGCAGATGCCTTAATTGATCTATTCCACAGCGGGAACTTTATATTTGTACTTGATGGATTTGATGAAGTCGAGGAAAGCCTACGCCCGAAACTAGTAACAGAAATTAATGATATCTCGGCGCGGTTTCAATTTTGTTATTTTATTCTTACGTCGCGCCCGGAGTATTCAATTTCGCTTTTTCCTGAATTTTTCCAGGTTAGCATACGGAAACTTGGCCGTGAACAGGCATACTCGTTAATAAGGAGATATGACGCAGGACGAGGCTTGGATAAACTACTGATTCCTAGGATTGATGAGGCAAACGTTGGAGATTTTTTAGGTAATCCACTTTTGGTCACGCTCCTTTATCGCGCTTTTGATCACCGCAACTCGGTTCCGCCGAAAAGAACTATTTTCTTCAGGCAAGTTTACGATGCTCTATTCCAGGATCACGATCTAGCTAAGGGTGACGCGTATTCTCGATCCAAGGAGTGCGGGCTGGACTCCGAGGATTTTCACAAGTTGTTGAGATCACTTGGGTTCGAAACGTTCAGATCAGGACGTGTTTCTTATAGTACCGAAGAGTTGCTGGTTTTTATAAAAAAGGCACTTGCTAGAGCTGATATTAAGGTGGACTACAAAAGAGTTCTTCAGGACATCTTAAAAGCCGTCCCACTCTTTCAAAGAGATGGGCTTGAAATTAAATGGGCACACAAATCGTTCCAGGAGTATTTTGCGTCCCAATATATACTGACAGATACTGCAAATTTGCGCGACGACCTGATTAAAAAAATGTTTTCTAGCACCGAGGCGGAAAAGTACAGAGAAATATTCAGATTTTTTGGAGAATTTGATCTTGGGCTGATGCGCACTTTATGCATCTCCCCTCTCCTCTCTTCGATCAGCGAGATAGCTGGCGTAGAAGGAAACTTTGAACTTGCATCAGTATTTTGTGCCGTTGACATTTACTACATAGCAAATGTCACAAAAAAATATGAATTCAAATCAGCAAAATCATTAGTCCTTGAAAGATTTGGCGTTGATATTGATGGGCGGCGCGCAATAATGTCCATCGGCAAAAAAACATCATTTTTGATAGTCACAGTATTAAAAGATTTTGGCACAAGATTTTTATTGATCTCAATAATTGACAAGAAAATGTTCCCGGCCTACAAAAGAGAAGACAGGGCTACAAGCATCCAAAAATGGCCGGAAATACTTGGAAGTTCAGACTGCCACGTTAATGACACAATGCCAAATTTTATCGATTTCCTAAAGAAGATCGGTTCTATAAAGTATGTAGAAGCAGCAGCCGTGCTGCACAGCATTAGCAAAGACGTGGTAGATGAACTTGCAGAATCAAAGAATCGTAGGGAGTTGTCGCTTGCGCGTTCAGTACTTGACGACTTTTGAAGTCTCAGTCTGAGGAACCGCTCGATCCGCTTAGGCAGATCACCAAGCTAACGATGAGCCTCTTCCAGTTTGTAATCCGCCTGCAGACCCAGCCAAAAGCGTTCGGTCGTGCCCAGTCCCGCGGCAAAGCGCACAGCGATGTCGGGGTGATGCAACGCTTGCCCAGCACGACTTTGTGATGCGGCGCGGCGGTACGTCGGTGTCGTGAACAAGTGAATTTTGGCTGATGCCAGCGGGACGAGAAGCTAGTCGCGCCGGAAACATGAGTCGGAATGCGCTATATGTGCATCCTCACCCGCCGCTCCACAGTCCAGCGAAATCAAACGAAAGCTGTCGGTGGTGGCGAATGGAGAGCAAATACACGGTGGCGGATGCCTCAACCGCCGTGTACAGCATCACGTAGTCGCCGTGCAGGTAGATGCGCAACGCATCAGGCATTCCCGCCGGCAATGCGGCCAGTTGCGCCAGCGCCTCGGCCGATTGCGGCGGAGTGTCCAGGTAGGGCCGGCCGATGCGCGGGAAACGCTGCAGGTTCGGGATCACGGCCGCCCGCAATTCGGCGAGCAGGTCATCAAAGGCCGCAGCGGCATCGGCATCCAGCAGGAACGTTTCGATCGCGTCGAGGCACGCGAGGAAGCTCTCCGTCAGTTCGACGCGATGCAAGGGTCAACCCCGCTTCTTGGTCGCCCGCTTACCGGGGTCCGCGGGATTAGGCGCCTTGGTGGCCGCGCGCCGCTGCTGCAGTTGGTCGATAGCGGCATCGGCATCGACCGTGCGGCCGGCGGCGATGTCAGCCAAGCCGCGCTTCGCATCGTCGAGCAACAGCAGGTGGATGCGCTCGCGCTCGAGCCGGTGGTAGTAGTCCAGCCGGTCGGCGTCGATCAGCGCGACGTAGCTCTCGCCGTTCTTGGTGATGATTTTCTCGGCGCCGGCCTTCGCCTGGTCGGCCAGTTCGGAAAGATTGGCGCGCGCCAGGGTGAAAGGCACCACGTCGTTGACGGAAAAGCCCATGGCAAGCTCCTTTCACTATTGATTACAGGATTCTGTACAGGCTATCACCTGCATGGTGTTGCTGCCAGCGCACAGGAAAACTCCTGCGAACGTGGCAGATAAGTGCGGCTTGGCAATGAATGAGCCCGTGCCACCTCAGCCGACATCCTCCTCCTGAGTCCTACGGGCGCTCCAGCCCCGCCGGCCGGATTTCTGCAGGTCAGACCTTCCCCGCATTCTTGACCTCCCATACATCCAACCCACCGCATCCTCGCCCGATTCCAACACCGGAGGCGGGGACATGACGAAGTGGATGGGGGCGGCGCTGGCCACGGCGATGCTGGTGACCGGCTGTGCCCGGGTGAATGGCGAGAAGTTCGTCGGCCACTGGGTCAACGTGGAGTCGAAGGACGACACGATCGACATCGAGCGCAACGGGGAGTCGTTCATGGTGCGCAACACCACCCCCCGCTTCTTCACCCGCAAGCCCAAGACCGAGAGCTACCCGGCCATCTACAAGGACGGCGTGCTTCAGGTGACCAACGACGGCGAGACGGTGAACTTCGCCATCGACGAGGCCGATGGGCACCTCAACACCGGCAGCGACGAGTACCAGCGCGTGCCGGCCAAGTAGTCCTGCGACGTCGGGCCCGAACACCGGGCTCGCCTGGCCTGCCCGCATCAGCAGGTCGCTGGGGGCGTGGCATAGCTGTCCAGCACCTTGCGCCAGAACATCTTCTCCGACGAGCGGATGTCGCGGATGCGGCCCAGCAATTCTTCGAAATAGCCATCGTCGGGCCCGCGCTTGAGCCGTTCGTCGTCCAGCGCAAAGCCCTTGACCAGGTACTCGGACAGCCGCGCCGTCGCCCACTGGCGGAACTGCGTGCCGCGCGCGGAGCGAACCCGGTAGCCGACGGCGAGGATGGCGTCGAGGTTGTAGTGCCTGAGGTTCCGGCGCACCTCCCGAGTCCCCTCTTGGCGAACTTGTAAGTAATCCTTACATGTTGCCTCTTCACGCAGTTCGCCCTCCTCGTAGACCGTCCTGAGGTGCTGGGTGACGTTCTGCGGGGTCGTCTGATACAGCTCCGCGATCTGCGCCTGCGTCAACCACACCGACTCGCCTTCCAGCCGCACCTGGATCCGCGTCTGCGCACCCTCGCTGCGATACAGGATCAACTCCGAGGTGGAGGCTTCCTTGTCGTCGCTACGCATGCCGGCTCCTGATGCGGCTCGTCAAAACAGCGCGCCCTGGATCGGCGTGCCGGAAGGTTCGGGAAGAATATCGGCTGCAGGCGGTGGTTGCTGCTCCGCCCCACCCAACCGCCACGCCAGCCCCGAGATCCGCGCCGCATGCCGCGCCAGCGCGGCGCGCAGCACCGGTTCGCTGGCGGCGATGTGCAGCGCGCGGCGGGCGCGGGTGATGCCGGTGTAGACCAGTTCGCGGCTGAGCACGCGGGCGTCGCGGGCCGGCAGCTGCAGCCAGACTTCGTCGAATTCGCTGCCTTGGGCCTTGTGCACGGTCATGGCGAAGGCGCTCTCGTGCGCGGGCAGCGCGGCCGGGTGGAAGCCGCGGACCTGGCCGTCGCCGGCGCCGTCGAACCAGGCGACCAGGGTGCCCTGCGCGTCGCGCAGGCAGATGCCGACGTCGCCGTTGAACAGGCCATGGCGGTAGCTGTTTTCGGTGATCAGCAGCAGGCGGCCGTGGAACCAGGGCGCGGCGGCGCCGAGGCGGCGCGCGCCGCTGGCGGTCTCGGCTAGCAACTGTTCGATGCGTGCGTTGAGCCCGCGCGCGCCCTGCGGGCCGGCGCGCACGGCGGTGAGCAGGCGCAGGCGCGCGGCGGCGCGCAGGGCCTGCGCCGGATCGTCGGCGTCGCCGAGGGCGCGCCAGTGCGCGAGCAGGGCGTCGCCGCCGGCGGCGAGCGGGTCGTCGACGCCGTCGTGGAAGCGCACGCCGGCGAGCTGGCCGTCGCGCAGCAGGCGCAGCGCGCCGTCGGCATCGCCGCTGCGTACCGCGTCGGCCAGCGGCGCCAGGGCGAAGTCCTGGGCCTGGCGGTAGCCGCGCAGCAGGTGCACGCGGTGCCCGGCCAGGCCGCCGTGGTCGCGTGCGACCGCGCTGTTGCCGAGCAACGGCTGCAGCGCCTGGGCGTCGTCGGCCTGCAATGCGTCGCCGGGGCCGGCGGCCTGCAGGATCGCGGCGAGCACGTCGCCGGCTTCCACCGAGGGCAACTGGTCGGCGTCGCCGAGCAGGATCAGTTGCGCGCCGTCGGCCACGGCTTCGACCAGCTTGCACATCAGCGGCAGATCGACCATCGAGGCTTCGTCGATCACGATCAGGTCGAACGGCAGCGGGTTGTCGGCGTCGTGACGGAAGCGCGGCAGATCGGGGATGACGCCGAGCAGGCGATGCAGGGTGCTGGCGCCGGCCGGCAGCGCCTCGGCCAGGGCCGGGTCGATGCCATCGGCAAGCGCGCGCGCCACTGCGGCGCGCAGGCTCTCGGCCATGCGCTCGGCGGCGCGGCCGGTGGGCGCGGCCAGGGCGATGCGCGGCGGCGGCAGGCCGGCGGCGCGGGCCTGGGCCAGGCGCAGCAGCAGCAGGCGGGCGATGGTGGTGGTCTTGCCGGTGCCGGGGCCGCCGGTGACCAGCAGCAGGGCGCGGCGCAGGGCCAGGGCGGCGGCCTGGGCCTGGCGGTCTGATGGAGCGTTGGCGGTCGTCCCCTCACCCGCCCTGCGGGCACCCTCTCCCGGGGGGAGAGGGAAGAGCTGGGCGAACAGGGGGGCGAGGGCGGCGAGGTCGCTGTGCGGCAGCGGCTGCGCGGCCAGGCGGCGCAGGCCCAGGGCCAGGCGGCGCTCGTACTCGCGGTAGCGGCGCAGGTACAGCAGGCCGTGTTCCAGCACCAGCGGGCGGTCGGCGCTGGCGGCGTCCGCGGCGGCGGGCTGCGCGACCCAGCGCGAGGCGGCCAGCGCGCGGGTCCAGTCGTCCGCGGTGGGCAGCGCGGGGGCGGCGCCATCGCGGTTGTCGAGCAGGAGGCTGGCGCGGGCCGGGTCGAGGCCGGCGTGGCCGCTGGCGACGGCCAGCGAGGCCAGGGCGGCGGCGGCCAGGACCAGGTCGGGCGTGTCCGGGTCGAGGCGGGCCAGGCTGTGCGCGAAGGCGTGGTCCAGCGTGCGCAGGGTGCCGGTGCGGTGCAGGGCGGCGAGGAGGTTGGATTGGCTCACGGGGTGGCTCCGTGGGCGGACGGACCCTCACCCCAACCCCTCTCCCGGGGGGAGAGGGGCTTGCGCGGGGCGCCGGCGGACAGGGCGTGGTCTGGCGTGCGCAGGGCGGCGAGGAGGTGGGTGGATTGGCTCACGGGGTGGCTCCGTGGGCGGACGGACCCTCACCCCAACCCCTCTCCCGGGGGGAGAGGGGCTTGCGCGGGGCGCTGGCGGACAGGGCGTGGTCTGGCGTGCGCAGGGCGGCGAGGAGGTGGGTGGATTGGCTCACGGGGCGGCTCCGTGAGCGGACGTACCCTCACCCCAACCCCTCTCCCGAGGGGAGAGGGGCTCGAGCGGGGTGCCGGCGAACAGGGCGTCGACGCCTTCGATCAGGTCCGGGTCGAAGCGCCAGGCATGCACGCCCGGCGACGGGTCGCGGGCGGCGTCCAGGCCGCGGCAGAACAGGTAGCGCACGCCGCCGAAGTCGCGGGCGTAGTCATAGCCCTCGCCCAGGCGGAAGCGCAGCCAGCGGTGCAGGGCCACGGTGTAGATCAGCGCCTGCAGGGTGTATTCGCTGTGCGCCATCGCCCGCGCCAGCGCGTCGGGGTCGTAGGCCGGCAGGCGGTTGGACTTGTAGTCGAGCACGTACCAGCGGCCGTCGTGCTGGTAGGTGAGGTCGATCAGGCCGGTCATCAGCCCCTCCAGGCGCTGCCGCGCGCCGAATGCCTGGCGCTCGCCGGCCACGCCGAAGCGGTGCAGCAGCGCCAGCAACGCATCGACGCGGGTCGGGCGCATGGCGAAGTGGAATTCCATTTCGTTGCGCCGCTGCTCCTCCGGCACCGCGGCCAGGCAGGTGCCTTCGGGCAGCGCCACGGTGAGGGTGTTGCCGACCAGGGCGGTGAGCACGGCGGTGCCGTCTTCCAGTTCGTCCTCGGCGTAGCCGCCGCGCTGCAGGGCTTCGACGATGGCGCTGGCCTGCCCGGCCGGTGCCGGCGCGCCCGGGCGCCAGTCGCGCCAGGCGGCGAAGTCGCAGCGCTCGAACACGTCGTGCATGGCCACGCCGAAGCGGTTGCCGACGAAGCGGCGGTCGACCATGTCCACCTCCACCGCGGCGCTGACCGATTCGCTGGCGGCGGGTTCGTCGCTGCCGCCGCTGCTGGGCACGGTGGCGCTGGCCATCGGGTCGCTGCCGGCGTCGGCATTGGCGAGCTGGGTGAAGCTGTACACCCACCACTCCGGCAGCACGCGCCGCTGCGGCACGCGCGCCGGCGGCACCGGCGGCGCCGGCTCCGGCGGCAGGCGCGGCAACTGCGCCGGCGGCGGGGTGCTGTCGATGGCGATGGCGCCGGGACCGGCCGCAGCCTGCAAGGCGTCGAGATCGCGCAGCATCGGCGCCAGCGCGGTGCGCTCGTGCTGCGGGAACGCGCCGGTGGCGATCCACAGCGCGTGCTCGGCGCGGGTCAGGCCGACGTAGAGCAGGCGCGCGTCCTCGGCGCGCTGTTCCTGTTTCCACGCGGCTTCGGCGGTCTCCCAGGCCGGATCGGCGTCGCCGCCGCTGCGGCCGGTGTTCCACTGCAGCTGGCGGCCGCCCTGCGGCGCAGGCACCACGCAGTGGCGCCCGGGGCTGCGCTCGCTGCGGCCGATGCCGGCGTAGGGCAGGAACACCAGCGGATACTCCAGGCCCTTGCTCTTGTGCAGGGTGACGATCTGCACGCGGCGCGCGTCCGACTCCAGCCGCAGCTGCTGCGCTTCGTCGCTGTCGTCGGCATTGGCGATGCGCCGCGCCAGCCAGTCGACCAGACCATGCGGGCCGAGCGCGCGGGTGTCGGCTTCCTGCAGCAGTTCGGCCAGCTGCAGGTAGTTGGTGAGGCGGCGCTCGCCATCGACCAGGGCCAGCAGGCGTTGCCCGTGCGCGGCGCCGAGGTCGCCGATCAGGGCGAGCGGGCCGCCGCGCTGCCAGCGCTCGCGCCAGTCCAGCGCCTGCTGCTGCCAGCGGCGGTGCCGCTCGCCGTCGTGGTCGAGCGCGGCGATGGCGGCGGCGTCCTCGCCGATCAGCACGGTGGCCAGTGCCGCGCGCAGGCGGCCGTCGTCGCCGGGGTCGAGCAGGGCCTGCAGCAGCGCCAGCAGTTCCAGCGCCTCGTCGGTGGCGAACAGGCTGCGGCGGCCGGCGGCGACCGCGGGGATGCCGGCGGCGGCCAGCGCCTGCTGGATGCGCGTGGCCTCGCCGTGGCTGCGCACCAGCACGGCGATGTCGCCGGCCTGCACGGGGCGGCCGAGCAAGGTGGCAGTGCCGTCGCGGGCCTCGGCCAGCCAGCCGCGGATCGCCGCCACGCAGGCGGCGGTGCACAGCTCGCGGGCGCGGCCGGCGTTCCACGGCTTGGGCTTGCCCGGCTTGGCGGTGGCCGGCGGCGGCGGCGGTTCCGGTGCGCGCCACACGGTCAGCGCCGGGGCCGGCATGCCGCCGCGCTGCAGGTCGGCATCGACGCGCTTGCTGCCCGGCTGCACCGGGTGGAAGGCGATGCCGTCGGTGAGGAAGGCGTCGGCGTAGCCGGCCTGCGCGTACAGCGCGTCGATCGCAGCCAGCAGCGCCGGGCGCGAGCGGAAGTTGTGCGCCAGCGGCGGCGCGCGCTCGGCGTCCGCGGCGGCGGCCAGGTAGGTGCGCACGTCGCCGCCGCGGAAGCCGTAGATGGCCTGCTTGGGATCGCCGATCAGGGCCAACAATGGCGGCGTGTCGTCCGCTGTGGACAGCGATGGCGCGATCGCCGCATCGTCCTGTGCCGCGGCGGGGCCGGCCGTCTCCGCGGCGAACACCTTGCGGAAGATCGTCCACTGGCGGTCATCGGTGTCCTGGAACTCGTCGACCAGGGCCACCGCGTACTGCGCGCGCAGCCGCTGCGCCAAGGCGGCGCCGTGCGGGCCTTCCAGCGCGCGCGCCACGCCCTCGACCAGGTCGTCGTAGGTCTGCACGCGGCGCTGGCGCTTGAGATAGGCCAGGCGTTCCGCCGCGTCGGCGCGCAGCGCGTGCAGCAGGCGGATGCGGCGTTGCGTGCGCCAGTGCGCCAGCTGCGCCAGCGCGGCCAGGTAGCCGTCGATGGCGTGACCCAGCGGCGCGGCCGGGGTGCGCTCGGCGTGCTTCTTGTTGGTGCCGGCAGCCAGTTCGGCGGCGGTGAGCTTGACCAGCTTCGGGTGCGGCGGCGCGTCCGCCGACGGCGCTGCGGCGAAGGCGTCCAGCCAGTGCCACAACACGGTCAGCCAGTCGGGCTTGTAGCTGACCTTGCTCAGCACGCCGGCCTCGATCGCCGCGGCGATCGCCTCGAAACAGGCGGTGCCGTGGGTGCGGAACGCCTCGGCCAGCGCGCCGCCGGCGCGCTGCACGGCCTGCTGCAGCACGGCGCCGTCCTCGGCGGCGAAGACCGGCGCGGCCGGCAGCAGGGTCGGATGCCGCACCAGTTCGCGCAGATCGATGGCCATGCCGTCCGGCCCGCCCGGCCACAGCGCCACCAGGTCCTCGGCCATCGCCGCATCGGCGGCGCGTTGCCGCCACAGGTCGGCGGCGACGTCGCGCAACAACTCGCGGTCGTCGGCGAGCAACTGCGGCGCGGCGAAGGCCTGGCCGCTTTCCAGGGCGTGCTCGCGCAGCACGCGCGCGCAGAAGCCGTGGATGGTGAAGATGGCGGCGAGGTCGATGTCCTCGGCGGCCTGCTGCAGGCGGCGGCGCAGGGCGTTCGGGGTTTCGCTGCCGGTGGCCAGGTGCGCGGTCAGGATGGCGCGGGTCAGGGCGACGTCGGGTGGGTCTTGTTGCGGCGTTGGATGCGATGGGTCGGTCGCGGCTGATCCCGAAAAGGGGACAAGAGCCGCTCCTACGAGGCCTCCATCTGTGTCCGAGACCAGCGTCGCCGCCAGCGCCAGGCGCTCGCGGATGCGCCGGCGCAGTTCCTGGGTGGCGGCCTCGGTAAAGGTGACGGCGAGGAGTTGGCCCAGGCGCAGGCCGCGTTCGACCACCAGGCGGGTGAACAGGGTGGCCAGGGTGAAGGTCTTGCCGGTGCCGGCGCTGGCCTCGATCAGGCGCACGCCGTGCAGCGGCAGTTGCAGGTAGGGGTCGCGGTCGGACGTGGCGCTCATTCGGCGTCCTCCTGGGTACCGCGCCAGCGCTGCCAGCTTTCGGCCAGCCGTTCGGGATCGAGCGCGGGGCCGGCGTCGCCCTGTTCCAGCAGGCCGAACACGCGCTGGCTGGTGGCGGCGAACGCGGCGAAGCGCTGCGCATCGGCGAACGGGTCGCGGCCGCGGCCGACCAGGCGCAGTTCCGGACTGTCCGCCTCGCTCCAGCCGAAACCGGCCTGCCATTGCGCGGCGGCGTCCTTGATCGCCTTGTCGAGATCGCCGGTGCGCGCGGCCTGGTAGTACTTCCAGCTGCTGTACGGCGCGAACGCCAGCGGCGCCTGCCGGCCATGCCGATACAGCTGCAGCAACTCGCCCAGCGCATGCTGCGCCTGGGCGGCGGGCAACGGTTCGCGGTCCATCGGATGCGGACCGAGGCTGTCGTCATGGTCGAAGAAACGCACGTAGGGCGCGCGTTCGCCGGCGGCGCGCAGCAGCAGCCATTCCAGGCCGTGGCGGATCGCGCTGCGCCCGCTCAACGCGCCCACCTGCACGCGCGCCACGCCGGGCGCGTACCAGCCCGGCAGGCGGCCGTGCAGCGCGGTGCCGTCGAGGTCCACCTGCAGCCGCGGCGCCAGCGGCGGATCCTCGTTGCCACGCCACTGCCGGAACGCCTCGGCATACGGGCGCAACTGGCGCACGCGTTCGTCGAGCTGGCGCCGGCCCAGCGGCCCGGACGGCAGCAGCGCGCGCGCACGCAGGCGTTCGTACAGGGCCTCGGTGTCCTCGCGCAGCACCGCCTCGAACACCTGTTGCTGCAGGCCGTACTGGTCCAGCCCGCGGCTGGGCGCCAGCAGCGGTTCCAGGTCGCTGTCGGCCTGCGCCGGATCGGGCAGGCGCAGGCCCAGGCGCTGGCGCAGGAACTGCCCGGCCGGATCGGCCAGCAGCCGCCGCAGGTCGTCGATGGACAGCTGCGCCGGCAGCGCGTCGTCGGCCGCGGCCGGCAAGGCGTCGATCCACGGCGCCAGCGGCTGGCGCTGGCCGACCAGGCTGTCCACCGCCGGCCGCCATTGCCGGCGGTAGCTGAAACGGCGCGGATCGGCATCCTCGGCACCGGTGGCGCCGAACGCGGCGGCGGCGAACGGCTGCAGCGGATGCCGCACCACCAGCGCCGCGGCCGCGGCCGGGTCGGCGTGGTAGTGGGCAGCGCAGGCCAGCAGTTCGCCGACCAGCGGCGAGGGTTCGCGCACGCTGCCGTCGCGCGCGTCGGCGCCCAGGTAGCTCAGGTAGAACACCTCCTGCGCCGAGGCGAACAGCTGCAGGAACAGGAAGCGGTCGTCCTCGCGGGTGGAGCGGTCGCCGTGGCGGCGGCGCGTGGTGCCCAGCTCGGCGGTGAGGCGGTTGAGCCCGGCGGCCGGATCGCGGCGCGGGAAATCGCCGTCGTTCATGCCCAGCAGGCAGATGACCCGGAACGGCAGCAGCCGCATCGGCACCATGCGGCCGAAGCTGATGCCGCCGGTGAGCAGCGGCGCGCGCGTGTCCGATTCGCCCAGCACCGCAGCGAAGTGCGCGCGCACCACCTCGGCCGGCACCGCGGCGGCGTAGTCGGCGCGGGCGGCGTCGCGCGCGAACTGGTCGATCAGCGCGCGCAGCCGCTCCAGCGCGCGCTGCTGGCGCGGCGCCGACGGGCTCTGCGGCAGCAGCGCCTCGAGCAGGCCCAGCAGCACTTCGCGCCACTGCGCCGGCGGCATCGGCTCGGCCAGCGCGGCCTGGTGGCGGTCGAGCACGCGCAGCAGGCGCAGCAGCGTGTCCAGCGCGGCCAGCGCGCTGCCTTCCAGTTGCGGCCACGGCGCCACGCCGTCGATATCGTCCTCGGCGCCGCTGGCGTGGCCGAGCAGCAGCCGGTCCAGGGCGAAGCGCCAGGTATAGGCATCGTCGGCCGGCGCCTGGTGGCGCTGCCGGTGCGCCGCGTCCAGGCCCCAGCGCGCGCCGGCGGCGTGCAGCCAGCCGCGCAGGCGGTCCAGCCCGGCCTCGTCCAGGCCGGCGGCCTCGGCGATCGGCGCGCTGGCGATCAGGTCCAGGATCTCGTGCAGGCCGAAGCGCGCGATCGGCAGGCCGAGCAGCGCCAGGAAGACGTCGGCCAGCGGTTCGCTGGCCAGCGGGCTGGCGTCGGCCAGCGCATAGGGCAAGGCGTCGTCGCCGGCGTGGCCGCCGAACACCGCGTCCAGGTACGGCACGTAGGGGTCGATGTCCGGCGACAGCACCGCGATCTCGCGCGGCTGCAGCGGCGGCTCGAAACGCGGATCGTCGAGCAGCGCGCGCAGCTGGTCGTGCAGCACCTGCAGTTCGCGCAGGCGGGTGTGGCAGGCGTGCACCTGCAGACTGGGATCGTGCCGGTCCACCGCGGCCAGCGCTGTCGGCCGCGCCGGTGCGCGGCGATGGAACAGGTCGCTCTGCATGCGCCGCAGCAGGCTGTCGCCGAGGCCGCCGTCGGCCAGCGCGCGCCGGCCCGACTCCAGCGGATCGGCGTAGACCGCGATCTCGGTCAGCGGATGCACCACTTCGTAGTCGCCAATCAACGCCATGAAGTCGCGCCCGGCCGCGCCCCAGGCCTGCAGCAGCGGGTTCTCCTGCACCTGCTCGGCGAACAGGTCCACCGCCCCGCCATCGCGGCGGCGCTGCCACAGCGTCTGCAGATCGCCCCAATAGCCCTGCGTCGGCGTCGGCAGATAGAAGTGCAGCGTGCCGGCGCGCGCCTGCGTGGCCAGCACGCGCAGCACGTCCGGGGAAATGTTGAGCACGGCGAAGGCGAACAGGCGCCGCGGCAGGCCCTGCGGCAACGGCCCGTCGGGGCGCGCGTAGCGGTCCAGGTACTGGCCGATGCGCCGCGCGCGGTAGGCGCGGCCGCTGGCGATGCGCCGCCACAGCCGCGCCTGCGGATCGTCCGGGTCGGCGCCGCCTTCCCAGCGCAGCAGCCAGTCGCGGCGCCAGGCCTGGTACTTCTCGAACACGTTGCTCAGCTCGCCGGCCAGGCTCCACGGCTTGAGCGCATCGCCATCGGCCAGGTAGCCGGCCAGCGGCGCCAGCGCCGCGTCGTTGCCCAGGTCTCCCTGCAGCGCCGCGTACAGGCGCCAGTGCATGGTCGCCATGTCCAGGTCGTCGACCGCCGCGCCGAGATTGCGCTCCAGCGCGCGCGCGACGAACTCGCCGGGGGTGAGGAATTCCAGGTTCGCCGCCACCCCATGCACCGCGGCCAGGGTCGATTGCAGCCAGCGCCGCATCGCCACCTGCGGGATCAGCACCACCTCCGGCGCCAGCAAGGGCTGCTCCGGCGGCGGCCGGCGCAGTTCTTCGGCGAGCAAGGCGGCCAGGGTATCCAGCGCGTTGGACGGATACAGCCGGAAATCGGGCGCGGACGGGGCAGGCATGTGCCGGGCATTGTGCCGGATGCGCCCCACCTGCGCCGGCTCACCCACCTGGATCGCCTCGTTCGATGAGGCGGGAGCGCCGCTAAACGCGACACGCTGTTGCGTAGACGGGCATGGGTGACAGGTGCGCACACGGGCGTGAGCAGTGCCACAATACTGGACGGGCCAGTTCGGTTAAGTTCAGCCGAACGCATCAATCCTAAGCATGTTGTATTTTCGTTAAAGGTCGCGATGGCGTCTTCCGAACCCAATCTGGTGCAGTTGTCGGGCGTGCGCATCGATCGCGGCGGCCGGGCGATCCTGCGCGACGTCTCGCTGAGTGTGCCGCGCGGCAGCATCACCGCGGTGCTCGGCCCGTCCGGCAGCGGCAAGTCCACGCTGCTGGCGGCGCTGACCGGCGAACTGGTGCCGGTGGCGGGCACGCTGGACGTCTTCGGCAAGCCGCTGCCGCGCGGCAGCCGCGCGCTGCGCGAGACCCGCAAGAGCATCGGCGTGCTGCTGCAGGGCAATGGCCTGCTCACCGACCTGAGCGTGGCCGAGAACGTGGCGCTGCCGTTGCGCGCCCACACCCGCCTGCCCGAGCCGGTGTTGCAGCGGCTGGTGGCGCTGAAGCTGCACGCGGTGGGCTTGCTGGCCGCCGCCGATGCGTGGCCGCGCGAGCTGTCCGGCGGCATGGCGCGGCGCGTGGCGCTGGCGCGGGCGCTGGCCCTGGACCCGCCGCTGATGATCTACGACGAACCGCTGACCGGCCTGGACCCGATCGCCTCCGGCGTGATCATGAGCCTGATCCAGCGGCTCAACCACACCCTGGGCCTGACCAGCATCATCGTCAGCCACCATGTCCACGAGACCCTGCCGATCTGCGACCAGGCCGTGGCCATCGCCAACGGCGGCGTGGTCTTCGCCGGCACCCCGCAGGCGCTGCAGGCCAGCACCGATCCGCTGCTGCAGCAGTTCCTGCACGGCCGTCCCGACGGCCCGATCCCGTTCGATGCGCCGCAGCGCGCGCGGAGCGCCGCCTGATGGCCATCGTTGCCCCGATCCGTTCCCTGGGCCGTGCCGGGCTGTTCTTCCTCACCGTGCTGCGCGGCTCGCTGCCGACCCGGGACCTGCTGGCCGAGCTGATCCGCGAGATCTACAAGGTCGGCGCGCGCTCGCTGCCGATCATCGCGGTGGGCGGCGCCTTCGTCGGCCTGGTGCTGACCCTGCAGGGCTACCGCACGCTGCAGACCTACGGCGCCTCCGATGCGCTGTCGACCCTGCTCGGCCTTTCGCTGTACCGCGAGCTGGCGCCGGTGCTGACCGCGTTGCTGTTCATCGGCCGCGCCGGCAGTTCCATCGCCGCCGAGCTCGGCCTGATGCGCGCCACCGACCAGATCAAGGCGCTGGAGCTGATGGCGATCGACCCGGTGGCCAAGGCGGTGGCGCCACGCTTCTGGGCAGCGGTGCTGACCGTGCCGCTGCTGACCGGCATCTTCTGCTCGCTGGCGATCAGCGCCAGCTATTTCGAGGCGGTCGGCGCGCTCGGCCTGGATCGCGGCACGTTCTGGTCGGCGCTGTCGAGCAGCGTGGATTTCTGGGACGACTTCGGCGTGGCGATGCTCAAGTCGGCGGTGTTCGGCGGCACCGCGGCGCTGGTCGCGGCCTATGTCGGCTTCCATGCCGAGCCGACCATCGAGGGCACCTCGGTGGCCACCACCCGCGCCGTGGTCAACGCCTCACTGCTGGTGCTGATGTTCAATTTCGTCATGTCGGCGCTGCTGTTCCGCTGAGCGGCGCCAACGCGGGACCGGCCGGCGACGGCAGGCTCCGCGGCAACATCCCGGTCGCGGCACTGGCGCCGCGGCCACGCTGAATCAACAAGGTAGACACGTTATGGCTCTCCGTGGTCCCCGTCTCGAGTTCGCCGTCGGCGCCTTCCTGCTGCTGGGCCTGGCCTCGCTGCTGGTGCTGGCGCTGGCTTCCACCAACCGCCAGTGGGGCTTCGGCGGCCACCGCTACGACCTGATCGCGCGCTTCTCGCAGATCGGCCAGCTGCGTGCGCAGGCGCCGGTGAAGATCGGCGGCGTCATCATCGGCCAGGTCGCCAAGATCGACCTGGACCCGACCAAGTTCGATTCGGTGGTCACCCTGTCCATCGACGACAAGTACAAGGACCTGCCGGCCGACACCTCGGCGGCGATCCTGACCAGCGGCCTGCTGGGCGAGAGCTATGTCGGCCTGCAGCCTGGCGGCGACCCCGACACGCTCAAGCCCGGCCAGGAAATCGCCTTCACCCAGCCGGCGGTGGACCTGATCCAGCTGGTCGGCAAGTACATGTTCGGCGGCGGCAGCGCCAGCGGCGACAAGAACACAACGCCTGCTGCCGCACCCTCGGCCGACCCCACCACGCCCGCAACGGAACCCAAGCCATGACGATCAAATTGCTTTCCGCCGCTCTCGCCGCCGCGCTGGCCGTGGCCGCGCCCTCCGCCGCCCTGGCCCAGGCCGCCGCGCCGGCCGCCGCCGCCACCCAGGCCGGTTCGGCCAGCAAGGTGGTGCTCGAGAACAGCACCCGCATCCTGACCACGCTGGAACAGCGCCGCAGCGAGTTCAAGAGCAACCCCACCGCGCTGCGCCAGTTCATCGACAGCGAGATGAACAAATCCTTCGACCGCGACTACGCCGCCCGCCTGGTGCTGGGCGTGCACGGCCGCGGCGCCTCCGACGCCGACGTCAAGCTGTTCGGCGACGCGATGGCCGACAACCTGATGCAGCGCTACGGCACCTCGCTGCTGACCTTCGAAGGCAAGCCGCAGGTGCGGGTGAAGTCGGAAACCCCGCTGCCGGGCGGCCGCGGCGTCAAGGTCTCCACCGAGCTGCTGCGCAGCGGCGGCGACCCGGTGCCGGTGGACTACCTGCTGCGCAACACCGGCGCGGGCTGGAAGATCTTCGACGTGATGGTCGAGGGCGTGTCCTACGTGCAGACCTTCCGCAACCAGTTCGACACCCCGCTGCGCAACAAGTCGATCGCCGAGGTCGCGGCCGAGCTGCGCAACGGCACGCTGCAGGCGGCACCGGCGGGCAACAGTGGCAAGTGATGCGCAACTGCGCCGCGATGGCGACACGCTCGCGCTGAGCGGCGTGCTCGACCGTGCCGCGGCCACCGCGCTGTGGCCGGCGGCGCTGCGGCTGCTGCCGGGCGCGCGCGCGCTGGACCTGCAGGCGGTGTCGCGGGTGGACAGCGCCGGTCTGGCGCTGCTCGCCGAACTCGCCGCGCGCCTGCGCGCCCAGGGCCAGGCCGAGGTCGCCATCCACGGCGCCCCGGCCGGCCTGACCGACTTGAGCGCCGCCTACCGGCTGGCCTCGACCCTGGACTTCCACTCTCCCCCTGCGGCGAGCTGACACATGAACGTGCTGCGTATCCTCACTTCCCTGACCCTGGCCGCCGCCCTGGGCGCCTGCGCCGGTGCCCCCAAGCGCACGCCGCCTCCGCCGCCGGTGGCGGAAACCGCGCCGGCCACGTCCATCCAGGACCAGGCTGGCAGTGGCGCCGCCACGCCGGCTCCCGCACCGGCACCGGTGGACACGGCGGCCGACACCGCGCAGGCGGCTACGACTGCGCCGGCCACGACGACTACACAGGACCCGACCGATTCCGCCGATGCGGACTACGCCGCGATCTACGGCAGCGACCCGTACAACCCGGTCGCCGATCCGACCCTGCCGGAGGGCGTGCAGGCGCCGCAGAGCTACGATCCGTGGGAGAAGTTCAACCGCAAGGTGCATGCCTTCAACAACGTGGTCGACCGCGCCGTGGCGCGGCCGCTGGCACGCGCCTACGTCAACGTGGTGCCGCGGCCGGTGCGGCTGGGCGTGACCAACTTCTTCGACAACCTCAGTTCGCCGCTGACCATGGTCAACCAGTTGCTGCAGGGCCGTCCGCTGCAGGCGGGGCAGACCCTGAGCCGGTTCCTGATCAACAGCACGCTGGGCATCGGCGGCATCTTCGACCCGGCCACCGACGCCAACCTGCCGCGGCGCAGCGAGGACTTCGGCCAGACGCTGGGCGTGTGGGGCTGGCGCCGCTCGCGCTACCTGGAACTGCCGCTGTTCGGCCCGCGCACGGTACGCGATACGTTCGGCCTGGTCGGCGACGCGCCGCTGTCGCCGCTGCAGCAGATCGAGGAGGACCAGGTCCGCATCGGCCTGCAGGGCCTGCAGTTGGTCGACACGCGTGCGCAGCTGTTGTCGCTGGACAGTCTGCGCGACCAGGCGCCGGACGAGTATCAGCTGACCCGCGATGCCTGGTTGCAGCGGCGCAACTACCAGATCGAGAGCGACATGCGCGGGCACAAGCGCCAGGACGACGATCTGCCGGCCTATCTGCGCGAGGAAGAGACCAACCCGACGGTGCCGGTGGACGCGATGCCGGTGCCGGAGTGGCGCGGCGGGCGCTGAGTCGAGCGCACGATCCACCTACGAAAAGCCCGGCCTCGGCCGGGTTTTTTGTGTCTGAAGCTTTTGCTGGTATCGCCTGTGGACGCAGCGCGATGTGCGGGAATGACCGCTCGGTTTGCAGTGGGTGATCGAGGGTCGCGGCCGACGTCATTGTGCAGCCGGCTTCGCTGTTGCTCCTGCTCCTGCTCCTGCTTCTGCTCCTGCTCCTGCTTCTGCTCCTGCTTCTGCTTCTGCTCCTGCTTCTGCTCCTGCTTCTGCTCCTGCTTCTGCTTCTGCTTCTGCTCCTGCTTCTGCTCCTGCTGTTGCTCCTGCTGTTGCTGTTGCTGTTGCTGTTGCTGTTGATTTACCGGGGTCCCCTCGGCGCGGCAGCCACGGCGGGGAAAAACCCGAAGGGCGGCGCACATGGATGTGCGCCGTTCGCGGCAGGGGCAGGGCTCGCCGGAAAAAGGCGAAGCACTGCTTCGCCCCGGCGGGCGGGCTGGCGCCGTGAGGCGACTGCCCCGGACTTGGCTGCGAAGCAGACAAGCCCCTTCCGCGAATCCCCGTCGTGGCTGCGGACCCGGAGCGCGCAGCGCGGAGGGCGCGCTGCGGGGTGTGCTTTCTTTTGGTTACTTTTCTTTGCACAAGCAAAGAAAAGTAACTCGCCGTCAGGCGAAAGCTTTGCTCTTGCTACTGCTCTTGCTACTGCTCTTGCTACTGCTCTTGCTACTGCTCTTGCTACTGCTCTTGCTCTTGCGGCGGCGGCGGCGGCTGGATTGTAGAGCGGCTTCAGCCGCGACAGGCACTACCACCTGTGGGTCGTGGCTGAAGCCGCTCCTACAGCTCACTCCGTCTGATACATCAGTCAAAAGCAAAGGCTTTCGCCCTGACGGGCGAGTTACTTTTCTTTGCTCGCGCAAAGAAAAGGTAACCAAAAGAAAGCGCGCCCTGCCTTCGCGCCCTCCGCGCTGCGCGCTCCGGGTCCGCGTCCATCACGGGGATCCGCGGAAGGGGCATCCTGCCCCTGCCGCGGACGGCGCACATCCTTGTGCGCCGCCCCTTCGGGGTTTTTCCCCGCGCTGGCCGCCGCTTCGTAAGGGAACCCGGTAAGTCAAAAGCCGAAACAACAGCCACAGCCAAAGCACAGAAGCACAGCAACAGCCAAGGCAACGGCAACGGCAACGGCAACGGCAACGGCAACGGCAACGGCAACGGCAACGGCAACGGCAACGGCAACCGGTATGGTGCTGCAAACCTTGCGCAGGAGCGGCTTCAGCCGCGACAGGCGACGCCGGACACTACAACCCCGCCGGCAACCTGTTCCGCCTTAGACGCCCACAACAGCACCTTCAACTCGTCCAAGCACCGCCTCACGGCATCGAACGCCGCGAACCGTTACCCCAACGCGGCGTCGATCGCCGCACGCAGGCGCGGATCCTCGGCGGTGACGTCCGGGGCGAAACGCGCATGCACCTTACCGTCGCGGCCAATCAGGAACTTCTCGAAGTTCCACAGCACGCCCGGCGCCGGGTTCGGCTCGATGCCGTAGCCGGCCAGCTTCTCGCGCATCGGGCCCTCGCCCTCGGTCTGCGGCTGCGCGGCGATCAGCGCGCGATACAGCGGATGGGTCGCTTCGCCGGTGACCGCGATCTTGGCGAACATCGGGAAGGTGACATCGTAGGTGAGCTGGCAGAACTGCTGGATCTCCGCCTCGCTGCCCGGCTCCTGGCCCTTGAAATCGTTGGCCGGGAAACCGAGCACCTCCAACCCCGCCGCCTGCTTCTCGCGGTACAGCGCTTCCAGGCCCGCGTACTGCGCGGTGAGCCCGCACTTGGAAGCCACGTTGACGATCAGCAGTACCTTGCCGTCGAACTCGGCGAGGGTGGCCGGCTGGCCGTCGATGCGGGTCAGCGGAATGGCGGTCAGCGACGCGGACATGGGGCATTACCTCGATCGAAAGGGAATGCCAGCATAGTCGCTGCCGACGCGACGTGCGGAGCGCGGCGACCGCGTGACTCAGCGCACCGACAGCTCGCCTTCGCGCCGACGCAACCGCCATGCCCCTCACCCCAACTGACGACGCCCCGCCGCGCACCGCACGGGGCTCACTCCCGGTCGTCGCCCGCCACCTCGTCCGCCTCGGCCTCGTCCAGCGGCAGCGACAGGTCCAGCAGCGGCGCGGCCTGCGCATCGGCCAGGGTCTCGACCCCGCGCAGGCGGCGCTCGATGGTGCGGGTCTTGCGGCTGGCCTCGCCCAGGCTCTTGCCGACGGTGCTGATCTGCTTCTCGGCCTTTTCCAGGATGCCGGCGAACTTGCCGAACTCGCTCTTGACCGCCGCCAGCACCCCCCACACCTCGCTGGAACGTTTCTCGATGGCGAGGGTGCGAAAGCCCATCTGCAGGCTGTTGAGCAGGGCGGTGATGGTGGTCGGCCCGGCGACGACGATGCGGTGCTCGCGCTGCAGCAGGTCGGCCAGGCCGGGACGGCGCAGGGTCTCGGCGTACAGGCCTTCGGTGGGCAGGAACATCACCGCGAAGTCGGTGGTGTGCGGCGGGGCGATGTACTTGTCGCCGATCGACTTGGCCTGCACCCGGATCGCGCGTTCCAGTTGCGCACCCGTCGCCTGCACCAATTCCGGATCGCCCTGCTCCTGCGCGTCGAGCAGGCGCTCGTAGTCCTCGCGCGGGAACTTGGCGTCGATCGGCAGCCACACCGGCGTGTCCTCGTGGCCGCGGCCGGGCAGGCGCACGGCGAAATCGACCATTTCGTTGCGCTCCGGGCGCACCCGCACGCCGCGTGCGTACTGCTCCTGGGTCAGGGTCTGCTCGAGGATGTTCTCCAGCTGCACTTCGCCCCAGCCGCCGCGGTTCTTGACGTTGCTCAGCACGCGCTTGAGGTCGCCGACGCCGGTGGCCAGCTGCTGCATCTCGCCCAGGCCGCGCTGGACCTGCTCGAGCCGTTCGGAGACCAGCTTGAACGAGGCGTCCAGGCGCGTGTTGAGGGTGGTCTGCAGCTTCTCGTCGACGGTGCCGCGCATCTGCTCGAGCTTGGCCGCGTTGTCGGCCTGCAGTTCCTTCAGCCGCTCCTCCAGGGTGGCGCGCATCTCGCCCAGGCGCTGCTCGTTGCGCTGGACCAGCTCGCCCAGGCGCTGGCCGAGCGTGTCGGCGAAGCGCTGCTGCGCGTCGGCACCTTCCTGGCGGCCCTTGCGCGCATCCTCGAGCAGGGCCTCGCGCAGCGCGCCCAGTTGCGCGTCGATGCGCGCGATCAACTCGGCCTGCTGCTGGCCGAACTGGGCCATGCGCGCATCCTGCTGCTGGCCGAAGGCATCGAGCTGGCCGCGGATCTCGACCAGGCGCTGGCTCAGCAGCTCGGCCATGCGCTGCTGCGCTTCGCCGGCTTCGACCCGGCCGCGTCGCGCGTCCTCGGTCAGCGCTTCGCGCAGCAGGTCCAGGCGCTGGTCGGTGCGGGTGGACAGATCGGCCAGATGGCGGGCGAAGCCTTCGCTGCGCGCGTCCTGCTGGCGCGCCAGGCTGTCGAGCTGCTCGCGCAGTTCGCCACGGCCGCTGCGCTGCTCCTCGCGCAGGGCCGCCTCCAGCGCGGCATGGTTGCCCCGCCGCAGCAACACGGCCAGCAACAGGGCGATGACGGCGCACAACAGGCCGGCGAGGATCAGGAAATAGACATCGTTCTGCATGCGGCCAGTGTAGCCGGCCACGTCTCAATCGCTGCGCCACGCGCCAGCGGGCGGACAGCGCCGGATATACCTTGGTATCGCCGCCATGGCCTCATGCAGGCTGGTGCGGGCAGGGGCCGCGTGCCAAGCTTTGCGCCACCCGCTCCTGGCCCGGCCAGTGGGCGCTGCCGCGGCATCAGGCCGCACCAGGCCATCGCGCCCCGCGCGATCCGTTCCCCTGACACCGGAGGCGCGCATGGACCCCGATCCGCATCGACGCGGCGTCAGCGCCGCAGTCCCAGTCCCCCGCCATTCTCCCCGCCTGGTCGCTGCCCGGCGCTGAGCCGGAAGACGCCCGCCGCCCGCACGCTGCGACGTCCTTGCCGGCCACGCGCCGCAAGGAGGTCGTCATGTTCGCGTTCTCGCTGTTCTCCCGCCGTTTCCGTCTGCAGCGCGGCCTGCAGCGCGCGCTGCGCGCCGCCGTCGCCATGCGCCGTCCCGAGGCGCTGCGCCATCTGCTCGCCGCCCACGGCGCCCGCGCCTTCGCCCTGGCGCTGGCCGCGCAGTCGCCGCGGGTGATGGCCGACGCGCTGTCGCTGCTGTCCGTCGCCGACCGCATCCGGGTCCGCGCACGCTTGCCGCACGCGGCGCAGCGGCGCCTGCACGCCGCCGGGGAAAGCGCCCCGGCGGCGCATTGGCGGCATGCCGCGCTGGCCTGGTGGCCCGGGGTGCGCTGAAACCCGCACACCCACGCCCGTGGTGTCGAATGCCATCTCGCCCCGGCATCATGCGCACCCCACCTCCGCTCATTCCCTTTCCCGGAGCCGCCATGACCGCGCCCTTCGCCCACCGGAACGCCCCCTGATGGAAGCCCTGCGCCTGTTCAATCTCGGCTCGCTGCTCGACACGCTGGTGAGCCTGACCGCCGCCTTCGTGCTCGGCGCGATCATCGGTTTCGAGCGCCAGGTGCGCCAGCGCACCGCCGGGCTGCGTACCAACACCCTGGTCGCGGTCGGCGCGGCGATCTTCGTCTCGCTCGGCGACCGCCTGTTCGAGATCCACGGCGGCACCCAGGGCGCGGTGCAGGTGGTGGCCTACGTGGTCTCCGGCATCGGCTTTCTCGGCGCCGGCGCGATCATGAAGGAGGGCGCCAACGTCACCGGGCTCAACACCGCGGCCACGCTGTGGGGGTCGGGCGCGGTCGGCGCCTGCGCCGGCGCCGGGCTGGTCGCCGAGGCGGTGCTGGCGGCGATGTTCGTGCTGCTCAGCAACACCCTGCTGCGGCCGATGGTGAACCGCATCAACCGGCATCCGCTGAAGGAATCCTCGCTCGAAGCCACCTACATGTTCTATGCGATCTGCGCCCGCGAGGTGCACGGCGACGTGCGCGAGCGGCTGATCGAACTGCTGGAGGAGGCGCACTACCCGGCGCGCGAGGTCGAGCAGCATCCGTTCGGGCACCAGGACGTGGAGATCGCCGCCACCCTGTACGCCACCGCGGTGCGCGCCGAGGAACTGGATGCGGTGGTGCAGCGCCTGGAAGGCGAACCGGGTGTACAACAGGCGTTCTGGAACGCCGGCGCCGAAGCCTGAGCCGGCCATGCCCCGCCCCCCTCGCTCCCACCCCGCGCTGCCGATGATCGCCTGGTTCAAGCCGCTGCCGCCGCACCGCCGCCTGCTCGGCCTGGCCGCGCTGGGCCTGGCGCTGGGCGCGATCTTCGTCGCCGACACGGTCACCGACTACGCGGTGGCGGCGGCGTTGTTCTACACGGTGGCGATCCTCGGCGCCGTGCGCTTGCTGGCCCCGGCCGGGCTGGGCGTGCTGGCCGGCATCTGCGTGGTGCTGGTCGTGCTCAGCTTCCATCTGACCCATGCCGGTGCCTACCACGTGGGCGTGATCAACTCGGCGATCAGCATCGTGGTGGTCGCGGTCACCGCCTCGATCGCGGTGCGCATGGAGCGCGCCAAGGCCGCCGCGCACGCGGCGCAGGCGCAGTTGCTGCGGCTGGCGCGGGTGCGCAGCCTGGGCAGCCTGACCGCGTCGATCGCGCACGAGGTCAACCAGCCGCTGGCGGCCATCGTCACCAGCGGCAACGCCTGCCAGCGCTGGCTCGACCAGCAGCCACCGAACCTGGACAAGGCGCGCGCGGCGCTGGCGCGCATCCTCGCCGACGCCGAGCGCGCCGGCGAGGTGATCGCGCGGGTGCGCAGCCTGACCCGGGGCGAGGCGCCGCAGCAGCGCGCCTTCGACCTCAATGCCGCGGTGGCCGAGGTGCTGGCGTTGTCGCAGGGCGAACTGGAGCGCAGCGCGGTCAGCGTGCACACCGAACTGTCGGCGCTGCTGCCGCCGGTGTCGGCCGACCCGGTGCAGATCCAGCAGGTGATCGGCAACCTGCTGCTCAATGCGATCGAGGCGATGGCCGCCACGCCGCCGGCGCAGCGCACGCTGCGCATCGTCACCGCGCGCGAGGACGCGCGTTCGGTGCGGCTGAGCCTGGCCGACAGCGGCGAAGGCTTGTCCGCGCAGGCGCAGGCGCATCTGTTCGATGCGTTCTGGACCACCAAGCAGGGCGGCATCGGCATCGGCCTGAGCATCAGCCGCAGCATCGTCGAGGCCGGCAGCGGCCGCATCTGGGCCGAACCCGGGCGGCCGCGCGGTGCGGTGTTCCACGTCTGCCTGCCCACCGCCAGCGGGGCCCGGCCATGAACGCCGAGGCGACCGCGCGCCCGGTGGTGTACCTGATCGACGACGACGCCTCGATCCGCGCCGCGCTGGAAGACCTGTTCGCCTCGGTGGACCTGCAGGTGCACGCCTTCGCCTCGACCCGCGAGTTCCTGGCGCATCCGCGCACCGATGCGCCGAGTTGCCTGGTGCTGGACATCCGCATGCCCGGGCAGAGCGGCATGGATTTCCACCGCAACATGCACGAGGCCGGGCTGGCGCTGCCGACCATCTTCATCACCGGCCACGGCGACATCCCGATGAGCGTGGAGGCGATGAAGAACGGCGCGATCGAATTCCTGACCAAACCATTCCGCGACCAGGACCTGCTCGACGCGATCGGCCAGGGCATCGCCCGCGACCGCGCGCGCCGCGCCGCCGCTGCGGCCCAGGCCGACCTGCAGGCGCGCTGGGCGCGGCTCAGTGCCGGCGAACGCGAGGTGGTGGAGCTGGTGGTGCAGGGCCTGTTGAACAAGCAGGTGGCGGCACGGCTGCAGCTCAGCGAGATCACGGTGAAGGTGCGCCGCGGCAATGCGATGCGCAAGCTGGAGGTCGGCTCGCTGGCCGAACTGGTGCGGCTGGCGGAGCGGCTGGGGCTGTAGGGCGGCGCGGATCGTGCGCCGGTGCCGCGGCGGAGCAGGATGCGTCTCCCGGACAGGCGCGGCGCTAGTCCCCCGGAATCAGATGCGACCGAGCGCTATTGGGAACGCGCGTCGCAGCTGAAGCCGCATCGACCAGGCAGTAGTTCCTCCCGCAGGCTTTGCTTCTGCTGTTGCTTTGCTGTTGCTTTGCTGTTGATTTATGGGGATCCCCTCGGCGCGGCAGCCACGGCGGGGAAACACCCGAAGGGCGGCGCAGATGGATGTGCGCCGTTCGCGGCAGGGGCAGGGCTCGCCGGAAAAAGGCGAAGCACTGCTTCGCCCCGGCGGGCGGGCTGGCGCCGTGAGGCGACTGCCCCGGACTTGGCTGCGAAGCAGACAAGCCCCTTCCGCGAATCCCCGTCGTGGCTGCGAACCCGGAGCGCGTAGCGCGGAGGGCGCGCTGCGGGGTGTGCTTGACCAGCCTTCGGCTGTGGTGAAGCGCTTCTTTTGGTTACTTTTCTTTGCACAGGCAAAGAGGCGCTTCTCAGCAGCCGAAGGCTGATCAAAGTAACTCGCCGTCAGGCGAAAGCTTCTGCTTTCCGGCTCAACTGCACCGAACGCACGCTTTCGGCAGGCCTGCCCCCATCAGCGCAAGCGCCGCACCGCGGGCATAGCTTTGCTGCACTGCATTCGGCGACACTGCCGGGCTTGTCACTTCCGCACCCGAGGCCCGCATGTCGTTCCTGTTCCGGCGCAAGTCGCTCGACCTGGTCACCGTCCACGAGGCCGGCCGCCGGCTGGTGCCCTCGCTGAGCTGGCCGCACCTGGTGGCGCTGGGCATCGGCGCGATCGTCGGCACCGGCATCTACACCCTGATCGGGGTCGGCGCGCAGCTGGCCGGGCCGGCGGTGCTGGTGTCGTTCGCGGTGGCCGGGGCGATCTGCGCCTGCGCCGCGCTGGCCTATGCGGAGATGGCGACGATGATGCCGGCCGCCGGCAGCGCCTACACCTACAGCTACGTCGCGCTCGGCGAGGCGATCGCCTGGGTGGTGGGCTGGAGCCTGATCCTGGAGTACTCGCTGGTGGTCAGCACGGTGGCGGTGGGCTGGTCCGGGTACTTCGTCGGCTTCCTGCACTGGGCCAGCGCGCAGACCGGCATGGACCTGAACCTGCCGGCGGCGCTGACCGCCGGGCCGCATGCCGGCGGCATCGTCAACCTGCCGGCGGTGCTGATCACCTTCGCCGTGGCCGGCCTGCTGATGGCCGGCACCAAGGAGAGCGCCACGCTCAACGCGGTGCTGGTGGTGCTGAAGCTGATCGCCCTGGGCATCTTCGTGGCGGTGGCGCTGCCGGCGTTCCAGAGCGCCAACCTGCACCCGTTCATGCCCTACGGCTTCCCCAAGACGGTCGGCGCCGACGGCGTCGCGCACGGGGTGATGGCGGCGGCGGCGATCATCTTCTTCGCCTTCTACGGCTTCGACGCGATCTCCACCGCCGCCGAGGAGACCAAGAACCCCAAGCGCGACCTGGCGATCGGCATCGTCGGCTCGATGGTCGGCTGCACCCTGATCTACATCCTGGTGGCGCTGGCCGCGGTCGGGGCGATGCGCTACGACGTGTTCGGCGCCAGCACCGAGCCGCTGGCGCTGATCCTGCGCGAACTCGGCCACGCCAAGGCGGCGGCGGCGATCGGCGTGGTCGCGGTGATCGCGCTGCCGACCGTGCTGTTGGCGTTCCTGTACGGGCAGAGCCGGATCTTCTTCGTGATGTCGCGCGACGGCCTGCTGCCGCGCGGGCTGTCCAAGGTCAACGCGCGCACCGGCACGCCGGTGGCCACCACCCTGTTCACCGCGGTGCTGGTGGCGGCGCTGGCCGGCGTGGCGCGGCTGGACGAGATCGCCGCGCTGGCCAATGCCGGCACCCTGGCCGCTTTCATCGCCGTGGCCGCGTGCATGCTGGTCCTGCGCCGCCGCGAACCGGGCCGCGCCCGTACCTTCCGCACCCCGCTGGCGTGGGTGGTCGGGCCGCTGGCGATCGGCGGCTGCCTGTACCTGTTCTGGAGCCTGCCGCACACCACCCAGATCTGGTTTGGGCTGTGGAACCTGCTGGGCGTGATCGCCTACCTGCTGTACGGGCGCCGCAACAGCCTGCTGCAGCGCGCGCAGCCCGCGCGATGAGTCCGGCGTTCCAGGCGGCGCTGGCGCGCCACATCGGCAATGCTTACGCCCGCCAGCTGGCGCTGGCCGACGTGCTGGCCGAGCGTCGCTGGCAAGTGGACCTGGGCGAAGGGCGGGTGTCCTTCGGCGAGGATCTGTCGTTTCCGATGCAGCTGCTGGGCACCGCCGCCGAGGCCAGCGCCAGTTGGCGATGGGCCTGGGCCAACACCGCCAGCAAGCTGCCGCCGGCGCTGCTGACCGAAGCGAGCGCGCTGCGTGCGCACGGCGAACGCGAGGGCATCGAGGAACTGGTCGCGCCGTCCTCGGCGCTGGGCGAGGACGGCGGCCACCAGTTCGCGCTGCTCGCTGGCGCCCTGCGCGGGCGCTGCTACTACCGCGCGCCGTACGATGGCGGCGCGCTGTTCTTCCTGCTCGATGACGTGCCGGCCGCGGTGTTCGCGCCGTGCGACGACGCCCGCGTGCTGCGCCTGCTCGGGGAACTGCCGATGCAGTTCGCGCTCGACAACCGCGTCATGAGCGAAGGCTTTCTGGCCGACCAGGGCTTTGCGCTGCAGCGCGAACCCGCGCAGACGGTGGCGACCCGCGGCAACACCCGCATCGTCCTGGCGTTCGATGCTCAGGAACGGTTGACCGGCGTGCAGGGCCAGCTGGCCCCGGCGCAGGCCGCCGCCGCGGTCATGCCGACGCCGGTCCCGGCCTGGCAATTCTGGAAACGCAAGCGCTGAACACGGCGGCGGCGCGTCGCACCTGCACGCCGCCGTGCCCGGCCATTACCACCAACGCAGGCCTTCGAACGGGTTCCAGCTGACGCTGCCCTTGCGCTGGTCCAGGTAGTAGGCGTAGTTGGCGGTCATGCCGACCAGCAGCGAGTAGGCGATGCCCAGGCCGCGGCCGACCGCGTCGGGCAGGAACGCCGCGATCACGCCCAGCGCCAGCGAGATGCCGATCAGCGCCAGCGCCTTGCGCCACAGGCCGAGGATGAAGAAGTAGATGAAGCCGAAGAACAGGGCGAAGAAGTTCATGTTGATCTTCAACCGATCCATGAACGGCAGCGCCTTGAACGCCGCCTTGTACTCGGGCGTGGACGGTGCACCGTAACGGTCGAAGAAATCGAAGCGGAACTGCCACTTCGGGCTGAGCGGGGCATGTTGCGGGAGGTTTGGCGTTTCCATGAGGGCGAGCTTCCGTGTTGTAAACGTTTTCAGTTTAACTGAATGGACACTGCGCGCCAAATGGGGGCTTGTCGATGCACCAGCCTGGTGCGGGTTCGATCGCCGGGGATTGGGGATTGGGGATTGGGGATTGGTAACAGCGTGCGCCGCGCCTGGTCTCGGAACAGGCGCCCCTCCCCGCATTGCGACAGCCGCCGGTCATCGCGTCGGGACTGAAGTCCCTCCCACAAGGTTTGCCTGCGCGTGGCGCATCCGCTGGCGAGTCCCCACTTGTGGGAGCGGCTTCAGCCGCGACGCGCGGGGCAACGGCCTCGCGGGGTTCTGCGGCGACCATCGGTCAGCGCGTCGCGACTGAAGTCCCTCCCACAAGGCGTGCCTGCGCGTGGCGCATCCGCTGGCGAGTACCCACTTGTGGGAGCGGCTTCAGCCGCGACGCGCGGGGCAACGGCCTCGCGGGGTTCTGCGGCAACCATCGGTCAGCGCGTCGCGACTGAAGTCCCTCCCACAAGGCTTGCCTGCGCGTGGCGCATCCGCTGGCGAGTACCTACTTGTGGGAGCAGCTTGAGCCGCGACGCGCGGGGCAACGGCCTCGCGGGGTTCTGCGGCGACCATCGGTCAGCGCGTCGGGACTGAAGTCCCTCCCACAGGGGGCTTACCGACGCCGCGGAGCCGACGGCGCAGGCCGCTATTGCGCCCGGGCGCCGCCCAGCCGCTGGCCGAGCGCGAGCGTGGCGGCCACGTTGCGCGCCGCCTGGCGCAGGGCCTCCGTGGCGTCGGCCAGCGCGGCCTCGCGGGTGGAGATCCGCTGCACCGCGCCGAACAGCGCGTCGATCCCCTGCGCATGCAGGTCCGCCGCCCCCTCGCCCAGGCCGCCGGCGATGGCCAGCACCGGCACGCCATGGCGCCGGGCGATACGGGCCAGGCCGACCGGCACCTTGCCCTGCGCGCTCTGCCCGTCCAGGCGTCCCTCGCCGGTGACCAGCAGGTCGGCGCCGGCCAGGTGCGCTTCCAGCCGCAGCGCCTGCGCGACGATCTCCACGCCCGGACGCAGGCGCGCGCCGAGGAAGGCGACCAGGGCCGCGCCGATGCCGCCGCCGGCACCGGCGCCGGGCAGCTGCGCCACCGCCACGCCCAGGGTGCGTTCGATCGCCTCGGCGTAGTGCTGCAAGCCGGCGTCGAGCTGCGCCACCATCGCCGGCGTGGCGCCCTTCTGCGGCCCGAACACCGCCGAGGCGCCGGCCGGGCCGGTCAGCGGATTGTCGACATCGCAGGCGACCTCGATGGTGCAGCCACGCAGGCGCGGGTCCAATCCATCCATCTCGATGCGTGCCAGCACGCCCAGCGCCGCGCCGCCGGCGGCCAGGTCGCGGCCGTGCGCATCCAGCAGGCGCACGCCCAGCGCCTGCACCATGCCGGCGCCGCCATCGTTGCTGGCGCTGCCGCCGATGCCGATCAGCAAGCGGCGCGCGCCGGCGTCCAGGGCGGCCAGGATCAGTTCGCCGACGCCGCGGGTGCCGGTCAGGCGCGGGTCGCGCTGTGCCGGCGGCACCAGCATCAGCCCGCTGGCCGCGGCCATCTCGATCAGCGCTGTGCCGCCATCCTCGCTCAGGCCGAAGTGCGCGGCCACCGGCGCGCCCAGCGGCCCGGTCACCGTGCAGGCGACCCGGTGCCCCCCGCCGCCGGCGACCAGCGCCTCGACGGTGCCCTCGCCGCCGTCGGCGAACGGCAGCAGCACGTACTGCGCGTGCGGGAAAACGTCGCGGAAGCCGGCCGCGATCTGCGCAGCGGCCTGCGCCGCGGACAGGCTTTCCTTGAACGCGTCCGGGGCGATGACGATCTTCATGCAGCGTGCGCGGCGATCGACCGCCGCCTCGCACCGGGCGAGGCGGGCCGCTTCATGCGCGCGTTCGAGGAGACCATCGGTCGATCATAGTCGCGGCCGGCGTCACCGCGCACGCCGCGCTTCAGGCCGGCACCAGGTGCCGCATCACCTGCAACTCGGCGATGGCCGCGGCATAGGGCGCAAAGCGCGCATCGCCGTTGGCGAAGGCGTCGGCCGCCGCCTGCGCGCTGGCCAGGTCGCGCCAGTGCGCGAGATCGACGAACTGCTCGTCGCCGTCCAGCGGCGCATACGCGCGGTAATCGAGCAGACCGGGAAAATCGGCGAGCGCCGCACGCAGCTGCTGGCGCAGCGCCGGCATGCGCTGGCGGGCGTCGGGCTTGACGGTGAAGACGGCGAGTTCGAGAACGTAGGTGGCAGGGGTGGACATGCAGGTACTCCGTCGTGAAGGAGCCGGCAGTCTGCGGAGGTCCTGCTGACACCGGGGTGTCAGTGCCCGCGCTGCGCCCAGGCCGCGCGTTGGTGTTGCAGATAGGGCTCCAGCGCCACGTGGGCCGGCACCGGCAACGGCGTCGCGCAGGCGTGTACCGCCTCGATCCGATCCAGGCGGAAATCGCGATAGGCGGCGCGCAGCCCGCACCAGCTGCCCAGCGTCCAGTGCTGCCCCCAGTGGAACAGCCCCAGTGGCAGCACCGTGCGCTCGCTGGCCTCGCCCTGCAGGCTGCGATAGCGCAGTTGCACGCTGCGGCGCTGCACGGTGGCGGCATGCAGCGCCTGCCAGCACGGCAGCGCCACCGGCACGGCGCGCAGCGCGCGCGCCACCCGCGGCACCGCCGCCGGCATCGGCAAGGCCGCCTGCAGCTTGTGCAGCACGCTCCGCGCGGCCGGCTGCAACTGGCCGCCGCCACTGCAGGCGAGGATCTCCACCGCCAGTTGCAAGGCCTCGACTTCCTCGCCCGACAGCGCCAGCGGCGGCAGGGCGAACGCCGGGTCCAGGCGATAGCCGATGCCGGCCTCGCCGTAGACCGGAATGCCGCCGAGCGAAAGATCGTCGAGGTAGCGGTAGATGCTGCGGACCGACAGGCCCAGTTCGGCGGCGAGCACGGCGGCCGTCACCGGCTGGCGCACCCGGATCAAGTTGACCAGCTGGAACAGCCGCTCGGCCTTGCGCATGCGCGGCCGGTCAGTCCAGCACGCGGCAGAACACCGCCTTGAGGTAGCGCGATTCCTGCACGTGGGCCATGAACGGGTGGTCGGCGCCGGCGCCGGCCACCTTCAGGATCTGGATGGTGCGGCCGGAGAAATAGGCGGCGCGGCGCAGCATGTCCAGGAACTCGTGCTCGGCGACCAGGCCGGTGCAGGAGAAGGTGGCGAACAGGCCGCCCGGGGCGACCACGCCCAGCGCCAGCTTGTTCATGTCCAGGTACTTCTTCAGCGCCGGGATCACCTGGTCGCGGTCGCGGGTCATCTTGGCCGGGTCCAGGATCACCACGTCGTACCGGTCGCCGCGGGCGGCGGCATCGCGCAGGTACGGGAAGATGTCGGCCTGCACGAACTTGGGCCGCACCTCGTTGAGGCGGGCGTTGCCCTTGGCGATCTCGATCACGTCCTCGTCGATGTCCACGCCGACCACCTCGGTGGCGCCGCGGACCTTGGCGTAGACCGCGAAGCCGCCGGTGTTGCAGCACAGGTCGAGCACGCGCTTGCCCTCCACCTGCTGGCTCAGCCACTGCCGGTTCTCGCGCTGGTCGGCGAAGAAGCCGGTCTTGTGCGCGCCGGCCGGATCGGCACGGAAGCGCACGCCGTATTCGCTGATGATCGCCGGCTCCGGGCGTTCGCCGCTGCTGGACACCGGCCGGTAGTCGAAGCTCTCCTGCTTCTGCACGTGCTCTTCGGCGAAGCTGTAGAAGCGCGCACCCGGGAACTGCGCGCGCAGCGCGGCATAGATCCACTCGCGGTGGCGGAACATGCCGGCGCTGAAGAACTCCACCACCAGCAGGTCGCCGTAGCGGTCCACCACCAGGCCGGACAGGCCGTCGCCCTCGGCATGCACCACGCGCCAGGCGTCGCTGACCGCGTCGAGCTTGAGCACGTCACGGCGCAGCGACACCGCCTCGGCGATCTTGCGCGCGAACCAGTGCTCGTCGACGGCGATGTCGGGGTTGGTTTCGAGGATGCGCACGGCGATGCGCGAGTGGCCGTTGTAGAAGCCGCGGCCGATCCACTCGCCGTCCACCCCGACCACGTCCACCAGCGCGCCCGGCTTGGGCTTGGCGGCGGGTTTTTCGACCAGTTTCTGGAAGATCCAAGGATGGCTGGAGCGCCAGGCGTTCTTGAGACGGACAACGGGCAGGGGACTATTCATGAACGCCATTGTAGCCGCCCCGATTGACGGCACCGCCTGCAGCCGCAAGAATGCGCGCAGAAGGGGAGTAGCTCCCGACGTTGTCGCCGTCAATTCGAGCCCGCGGGCTCCGGTGCAACGGCAGCCGGTTCGCCGGCTGCGAGCGAGACCTTCGCCGCAGTGGCGAAGGCACCCTCTGGACGACATCCGTCGTCTCCGTCCGGAACGCCTCCGCCGCCGCGGCCCCGAGGTTCCCTGTTCACTGACGGAAGATTCCCAATGGAAACGATAGGCAACGTGTGGTTGTGGGGCGGTTTCGCGATCGTGGTGGTCGTGGCGCTGCTGGCGGACCTGGTGCTGATGCGCCACGGCGGTCCGCACAAGGTCACCTTCAAGGAAGCGCTGTGGTGGAGCATCGGCTGGATCGCGCTGGCGCTGGCATTCAACGCGGGCCTGTGGTGGTACCTGCGCGAGACCATCGACGTGGCCGCCGGCAACCGCCTGGGCCTTGAGTTCCTGACCGGCTACCTGGTCGAGAAGTCGCTGGCGGTCGACAACATCTTCGTGTTCCTGATGATCATGAGCTACTTCGCGGTGCCGGAGGAGCAGCGCCAGCGCGTGCTGGTGATCGGCGTGCTCGGCGCGATCGTGCTGCGCGCGGTGATGATCTTCGCCGGCTCGGTGCTGCTGACCAAGTTCCACTGGCTGCTGTACGTGTTCGGCGCGTTCCTGTTGCTGACCGGCATCAAGATGTGGTTCTCGGCGGGCAAGGAGCCGGACCTGGAGGCCAACCCGGTGCTGCGCTTCATGCGCAAGCACCTGCGCCTGACCCCGCAGTACCACGGCAACGCGCTGAGCGTGACCCAGGAGGGCAAGCGCTGGTTCACCCCGCTGTTCGCGGTGCTGATGCTGATCGCGATCACCGACGTGATCTTCGCGGTGGACAGCATCCCGGCGATCTTCGCGATCACCACCGACCCGTTCATCGTGCTGACCTCCAACGTGTTCGCGGTGCTGGGCCTGCGCGCGATGTTCTTCCTGCTGGCGGGCATGGCCGACCGCTTCCACCTGCTGCCTTACGGCCTGGCGATCGTGCTGGTGTTCATCGGCACCAAGATGCTGATCATCGACCTGTACAAGATCCCGGTGCTGGTGTCGCTGCTGGCGGTGGCGGTGGTGATCGGCGCCACCGTGGTGCTGAGCCTGCTGCGCCCGGCCAAGCCGGCGCACTGACCCGGCGCCTGCGCCGCGGCCGCGGATTGTCCCGCGGCCGCGGCCAGTCCCTCCCATCGGCGGCGCCTTGCCTTGGCGGCCGGGCGCCGCCATCCAGGGACCATGGACACTTCTTCGCTCCCCTCGCCCCCGCCCGTGCACGAGGCGCAGGGCCGCTTCGACCGCGCGCGCATCCTGCGTGCGTTCAACGCCAGCCTGGCGCTGGTGGCGCTGCTGGTGGCGGTGTTCGCCAGCCAGGGCCTGTTCGACTGGCGGCCCTGGGCGGTCGCCCCGCACACGGCGGCCGGCCTGCTCGGCGTGCTGACCGCGCCGCTGCTGCACGGATCGCTCGAACACCTGGGGGCCAACGCCGGCGCGCTGCTGATCCTGGGCACCCTGGCCGGCAGCGTGTATCCGCGCGCCACCCTGGCCGGGCTGCCGTTGCTGTGGCTGGGCTCGGGCCTGGGCGCGTGGCTGCTGGGCGACCCCGGCAGCCATCACCTGGGCGCCAGCGGCGTCGCCCACGGCCTGCTGTTCCTGGTGTTCGTGCTGGCCTTGCTGCGCCGCGACCGCGCCGCGATCGCCGCCAGCATGATCGCCTTCCTGTTCTACGGCGGCATGCTGGTGACGGTGCTGCCGCACGAGGACGGGGTGTCCTGGCAGTCGCACCTGGGCGGCGCGGTGGGCGGAGTGGTCGCGGCGCTGCTGCTGCGCCATCGCGATCCGCTGCCGCCGCGGCAGCGCTACAGTTGGGAGGACGAGGACGACGCCGACGACATCCGCGTCGCCGACGACGAACTGGAACCGCCGCCGCCGGCCCAGGTGCCGGCGCTATGGCAGCCGCCGCAGGCCTCACGCGGCGTGGTGCTGCGCTTCCCGCCGCGCGACGAGCAGGACCGGGGCTGAGACGGGCAGAGCAGTGCCCGGAATGCGCCGATCGGCATCTGCAGGAGCGGCTTCAGCCGCGACGGGCCTTCGCCAGAACGCCCGTCGCGGCTGAAGCCGCTCCTACGGCAATCGGGCGCCGTGGCAGGCCGCCATGGGCGACCTGCCGCTGCGTCGCGCCGTACACTGACCGGTCCACCCTCGCTGTCCGAGTTCGCATGTCCGTGCTGTCCGCCCGTCATTCCCGCTCCGCCGCCGCCGCCGCGCTGGCGCTCGCCCTGGCCGCCTGCAGCGGTCCCGCGCTGCGTGCGCCGGCGCCGGCGCCGACCAAGGCGGTGGGCTATCTGCCGGCCGCGGCGCTGCCGGACAGCCTGCAGTTGCTGCCGGCGCCGCCGGCGGCCGGCTCGCCGGGCGAGGCGCTGGATCTGGCGGTCAACCGCGAGGCGCTGGCCCTGCGCGGCAGCGCGCGCTGGCAGCAGGCCGCGCGCGATGCCGACCTGAGCTTCCCGAGCGGCGCCGGCCAGTTCGCCTGCGCGCTGGGCGTGGCGATCGACGCGCAGCACACCCCGCACCTGTACACCTTGCTGGAGCGCAGCCGCATCGACGCCAGCGCCGCGACCAAGGCGGCCAAGCGCCAGTACCAGCGCCCGCGGCCGTTCCTGCGCAACCAGCAGGCGGTCTGCACCCCGGGCGATCTCGACGACCTGCGCCAGAGCGGTTCCTATCCCTCAGGACACAGCGCCATCGGCTGGGCCTGGGCGCTGATCCTGAGCGAGATCGCGCCCGAACGCGCCGATGCGCTGATCGCGCGCGGCCGCAACTACGCCGAGAGCCGGCTGGTGTGCAACGTGCACTGGCAAAGCGACGTGCTCGCCGGCCGCTTCATGGGCGCGGCCACGGTGGCGCGGCTGCACGACGATCCGGCCTTCCGCACCGACCTGGCCGCGGCACGCGGCGAGATCGCCGCCGCGCGCGCCGCCGGGCGGATCCCGGGTCGCGACTGCACCGCGGAAGCCGACGTGCTGCAGGTCCACCCGGCCAGCGCGCTGTAGGGCCAGCGCGGCCCGCGGCCGCGCCAGCGGCCACGGGCGCGGTTCCGGCGGCTCACGCGTCGAGCGCGTCCTCCACGGCCGCGGCCGGCGACGCCGCCGCGGTCTCTTCCGCCACCGGTGCCGCGTGCGCCAGCTGCACCGGTGGCGGTGCCTGTACCGACCCGGGCGCGCCCAGGCGGAACAGCGCGACCAACTGGCTCAGCTGGCCTGCCTCCTCTTCCATCGCCCGCGCCGAGGCCGTGGCCTCTTCGACCAGCGCCGCGTTCTGCTGGGTGGCCTGATCCATCTGCGCCACCGTGGTGTTGACCTGCTCGATGCCCGCCGACTGCTCGCGCGAGGCAGCCGAGATCTCGCCCATGATGTCGGTGACGCGCTGCACCGAGGCCACGATCTCCTGCATGGTGGTGCCGGCCTGGCCGACCAGGGCCGAGCCATCGGCCACGCGGTCGACCGACTCCTCGATCAGGCCCTTGATCTCCTTGGCCGCATTGGCCGAGCGCTGCGCCAGCGTGCGCACCTCGCCGGCGACCACCGCGAAGCCGCGGCCCTGCTCGCCGGCACGCGCGGCTTCCACCGCGGCATTGAGCGCCAGGATGTTGGTCTGGAAGGCGATGCCGTCGATCACGCCGATGATGTCGCCGATGCGCCGGGACGAGGAGGCGATGCCCTCCATCGTGCTCACCACCTGACCGACCACGTTGCCGCCCTGCATGGCGACCGCGGCAGCGCCGGCGGCCAGGCGGTTGGCCTGCTGCGCGTACTCGGCGTTCTGCTTGACCGTGGAGGTCAGCTCTTCCATCGACGCGGCGGTCTCCTCCAGGCTCGCCGCCTGCTGCTCGGTGCGGCGCGACAGGTCGTCGTTGCCGGCGGCGATCTCGGCGGCGGCCGCGTCGATCGCGGCGGAGGAGTGCTGGATGCGGCCGACGATCTCGGTCAGGCGGGCGACGGTGGCGTTGGCGTCGTCGCGCATCCGCGCGAACACGCCCTCGAACTCGCCGTGCATGCGCCCGGTCAGGTCGCCGCTGGCCACCGCCTGCAGCAGCGAGGACAGCGCGTTGAGGTTGCGGTCGGCCGTGCTCATCAGTTGGTTGAGATCGACCAGGATCTGCCGGAAGTCGAAGTCGAAGGCGGCCTCGTCGCTGCGCGCGGTGAAGTCGCCGGCCGCCGCGGCCGCGGCCATCCGCTGGATCTCGCCGTTGATGCGCAGCAGGTTGCGGCGCACGTCGTTGAGCGACTGGGTGATCACCGCGCGTTCGCCCGGCAAGGTTTCCAGTTCCTGCGACAGGTCGCCGCGCGCATAGCGCTTGATCAGCTCGACCACGCGCAGGGTCACCGCGATGTGCCCCTCGACCAGGGCGTTGCTGGCCTGGACCATGCTGCCGAACTCGCCGGGGAAGTCACCGGCGGCGATGCGGTGGCTGGTGACGCCGGCCTCGTGCTGCGCCCCCATCTCGGTCTGCGCCTGGATCACCCGGCGCAGCTGGCGCTGCATGCTGTCCATGGCCTGCAGCAGCTGCCCGACCTCGTCGACGCTGTCGATCGCGATCGGGTTGTCCAGCTTGCCCTGCGACACCGCATGCGCGGTGCGGATGGCGCGGCGCAGCGGACGGGTGATGGCGCGCGCGACGATCCAGCCGAAGGCGATGCAGGCCAACGCGCCGAGCACGCCCACCACAAGACCGCCGACGCTGGCGGCGATCGAGCTGTCCACCGCGTTCTGCACCGTGGCGCGGAAGCGCGCGTCGGCGCTGTGGTGCATGGCGTTGAGGTGGGTGCGGTAGCGCTCCAGCGACGGCGCCATCGCCTCCAGTTCCGCCGCGTCGGGTTCGCGCTGCTGCGCGAACGCCGCGGCCACGGCCGAGGCGTGCGCGTAGTACGCGTCGAACTCCTTGCCCAGGCGCGCCAGCTCCGGGGCATTGCCCGGGTCGGTCTTCTGCAGCTTCAGGTAGGACGCGTGGATCTGCTCGGCGATCGGACGGGTCGCGTTGAGCATGTCCATGTCGCCGGCGGCCGCCGCGCCGTTCAGTCCGTTGATGATCTTGTCCAGCGCGGCGACATTGCGCGTCATGGTGTCCAGCACCGGGAAGTGCACGTCGCGGATCGCCTCCAGATGTCCGTTGTTGCGCTGGAACACCACGGTGCTGAAGCCGATGTAGCCCAGCAGGCACAGGATCGACACCGCCGCCGGCAGCAGGATCTTCCAGAACAACGGCAGAGAAAGCAGACGTCTCATCATGGAGGCTCTCCGGTGGCGGTCAGGGCTTGAAGACGACCTTGACGCTCGCGTCCTGCGTGCCGGCATCGATGTAGCCGATCGCGCCAGGCGACGCCGCGACCGCCTTCTTGACCGCATCGTCGCCGGCCACGTGCTTGGGACGCTGCGCCTTGCCGGTGAACATCAGCTGCGACCAGTACGACTTGAGCTGCGCCGCGTCGCGGCCGGTGACCTTCTTGTAGAACTCCTCGCGCGCCTTGGCGCCCTCTTCCTGGTCGATCGGCGTGGCCTGCGCGCCGCCCGGCAAGGCGTTGGACTTGGCCAGGAAGATCTGCGCCACCTGATCCTTGCTCAGGCTGTCCACCGGGCTCTTGGACGACATCACCACCACCACCTCGGCCTGCGCGGCGGTGGAGAACAGCAGGGCCAGCGCCGCAGCACCGGCAATCTTGTAAGCATTCATGGCGTCGTCCTCAGAACACGAAATCGAAGGAGGCCGACAGCAGGTTGTAGCTGCCGCCAGGACGGAAACCCGGCTGGATGTTGCCGAGGCTGCCGTACGAGCCGGCGTTGTTGACGATGTGGCTGGCCTGGAACTTGAAGGCCACGTTCTCGTACACGTCCCAGCGCAGCGAGGCGGTATAGCTGTGGCGGCCGTTCTCGGCGAGCGCGACGGCGCGGGTCATCAACCCCAGCGGATCGGCGCCCGGCGCGATCACCGGCGCCTTCTTGTCGACGTTGGCGTAGGTCAACGACGGGGTCAGCGCGCCGAAGCGGGCGCCGGCGCTCACGTAGCCGGCGGTGTTCTTGCCGTTGAGCGAGGGCGAGTAGTCGGCGCGGATGACTTCGGCGCGCGCGAACCACGGACCCGGATCGTAGCTGTAGCCGACGCTGGCGAAGCTGCCGGCGACGCCGACCGTGTCCAGGCGCTCGGCCAGGGCCGGGTTGATCCGGCGGTAGAGGCCGAACAGCCGGTCCAGGTCGGCGGTGCGGTAGTCGGCATTGCCCTTGATGTAGGCCACGCGGTAGGTGGAGGCGCCCTGGTCCAGCACCAGCGACAGGCCGCGCATCGCGTGCACTTCGGCCTTCTTGGAATCGATGCGGCCGTAGAAGCCCTGCACGCTGAGCACGCTCTGGCCGACGTTGCGCGTGTACACGCCTTCCACGCCGTCCATCGCCATCAGGTAGTTGTAGACCTCGTAGGGCGGACGCACCCACGGCGTGGCGTAGCCGACGCGCTGGTACTCCGAGAGCATGTACAGCGGCGCGGTGATGCGGCCGAGGCGGACCGCGAAGTCCGGGGCGAACTGGTACTTGACGTGGGCCAGGGTGACCTTGGGCGTGTACGAGGCGCGCTCGGCGTACTCGCTGGTGACCTGCAGCACGCCGCTGAACTTGTCGGTAAAGGTGGCGTTGACCTGGCCGGCGATGCGCGAGTCCGGGCGCGGCGAGGTGCGCTGGCTGGCGCCGGCGCCTTCGGTGGTCTGCAGGTCCGGCGTGAAGTCGGCGCGGTCCTCGGTGGAGTGCACCAGTCCCAGGGTGCCGAAGCCGCTGAAGGACAGCTCGGGGCCGTCCTGGGCTTGCACGCGGCCGGAACACGCGAGCGCGAGCGCGCCGCTCAACAGTAAAACATTGAATTTCATTGAATTTCCCCAAATCTATTGCGGGCTGGCGATGATGACTGCCCGGCCCCGCATCCCTTCCCGAAGGACACGGCCGTGGCGGCAGTGAGCTGAGTAGCGGCGATGCGCCTGCATTCTTGAGCACCGTCATGTTTTTTGCGACGAACGGTTTGCAAAACGCCGTCCCGCGCCCCGGCCTCGACGGCAACGGCCGCGCCGGCCGCCCCCTGCCGATGGGCAGGTGTCTGCCGTTGCGGCGGACCGTTAGACTCGCCGCGACTTCCCGCCAAGGACCCGCACCCATGAGCCAGTGGTATTTCCTGACCGGCAGCGAACAGACCCGCTCCGGCCCGTTCGACGATGCCGACGCGGTCGCCTTCGCCCGCAACAACCCCACCGCGCTGGCCTGGTGCCAGGGCCAGAGCGGCTGGCTTCCGGTGGCGCAGATCGCCGCCCTGCAGGGCGGCGCGTCCTTCCTGCCGCCGGGCCTGCCGCCGCCGCCCGCTGCCGGCGGCCGCGCCGACGAGATCGACTACCGCATCGTCGGCCACGAGATGCAATTCGTGGAGATCGAACTGGACCCGGGCGAGAGCGCGGTGGCCGAGGCCGGCGCGCTGATGTTCAAGGACGCGGCGGTGCAGATGGACACCGTGTTCGGCGACGGCTCCGGCGGCAACCAGAGCGGCCTGATGGGCAAGCTGCTGTCGGCCGGCAAGCGCCTGGTCACCGGCGAGAGCCTGTTCACCACCGTGTTCACCCACCAGGGCCAGGGCAAGGCCAAGGTCGCCTTCGCCGCGCCCTACCCCGGCACCGTGCTGGCGATGAAGCTGGACCAGCACGGCGGCCGCCTGATCTGCCAGAAGGACAGCTTCCTGGCCGGCGCGCGCGGGGTGTCGCTGGGCATCCACTTCCAGCGCAAGATCATGACCGGCCTGTTCGGCGGCGAAGGCTTCATCATGCAGAAGCTCGAGGGCGACGGCTGGGTGTTTGTGCACGCCGGCGGCTGCGTGGTCGAGCGCGAACTGGCCGCCGGCGAGCGGCTGGACGTGGACACCGGCTGCGTGGTCGCGTTCCACGCCTCGGTGGACATGGACGTGCGCCCAGTCAGCGGCATCAAGAGCATGTTCTTCGGCGGCGAGGGCATGTTCCTGGCCACCCTCACCGGCCCGGGCAAGGTGTGGCTGCAGTCGCTGCCGTTCTCGCGCCTGGCCGGGCGCATGTTCGCCGCCGCGCCGCAGGGCGGCGGGCAGAACCGCGGCGAAGGCTCGGTGCTCGGCGGCTTCGGCCGGATCCTGGACGGCGACAACAACTTCTGAGGCCGCGTGCTTTCGCCCCTCTCCCATCGGGAGAGGGGTTGGGGTGAGGGTACGGCGCGCAGCGCCTCACAGAAGCAGGCGCCCAAGCGGGGCCTCCGCTGAAGCGCCCGGACCACCCACGGCATGACCTCCGGTCGTGGGCGGTGCAGGAGGATGCGGCTATGCTCGCGCCGGCTCCTTCCACCTTTCCGCGACGCTGCCATGACCGTGTTCCGCTCCCCGCGCCTGCTGCTGTCCCTGTCCCTGTTCGGCCTGCTTGCCGCCTGCGGCGGCGAACCCAAGCCGGCGCCGCCGGCCCCGGTGGTGAACGGACCGGCCCCGACGCCGGCCGCCAAGCCGCTGCGCATCGGCATCGCCCTGGGCGGCGGCGCGGCCAAGGGCTTCGCCCACATCGGCGTGATCAAGATGCTGCAGGCCAACGGCCTGGAGCCGACGGTGGTGTCCGGCACCAGCGCCGGCAGCGTGGTCGGCGCGCTGTACGCCAGCGGCATGGACGCGTTCCAGATGCAGCAGGCGGCGGTGGCGCTGGACGAGAGCAGCATCCGCGACATGCGCCTGTTCTCCGGCGGCCTGGTGCAGGGCCAGGCGCTGCAGGACTACGTCAACGCCCAGCTCAAGGGCAAGCCGATCGAGAAGCTGGCCAAGCCGTTCGCCGCGGTCGCCACCCGGCTGGAAGACGGCGAGCGCACCGTGTTCGTACGCGGCAACGCCGGCCAGGCGGTGCGCGCGTCCAGCAGCATCCCCGGCGTGTTCGAGCCGGTCGCCATCGGCAAGTTCCACTACGTCGACGGCGGCGTGGTCAGCCCGGTGCCGGTGGACGCCGCGCGCCAGCTCGGCGCCGACTTCGTCATCGCCGTGGACATCTCCAGCAAGGCCAGCGGCAAGAACCCGGGCAGCATGCTCGGCACCGTCAACCAGTCGATCGCGATCATGGGCCAGCGCCTGGGCCAACAGGAACTGGGCCGGGCCGACATCGTGATCCGGCCCAAGGTCAACGATATCGGCGCGGCAGACTTCGCCCAGCGCAACGCCGCGATCCTGGAAGGCGAAAAGGCCGCGCTGGCGGCGATGCCGCAGATCAAGGCCAAGCTGGCGCAACTGCAGCAGCAGCGCGCGGAGGCCGCGGCGGCCGCCGCGAAGGCGGCGCAACCGGCGCGGCCGCCGTGCGAACCGCCATCGCGGCTGAGCCGCCTGCTGCGCCGCGACGATCCCTGCAAGCCGAAGGACTGAGGCTTCCCTCCCCTCTCCCACCGGGAGAGGGGCCGGGGGTGAGGGTCCGACCGCCAGCGCGCATTCCTGCTAGGCGCAACCCCACCGGCACCACACCGCAACTCAGTACCGCCAGCGCAGGGTGAAGCTGACGAAGCGCGGTTCGCCGTAGTTCTGGTAATCCAGGTTCGCCCAGTATTTCTTGTTCAGCGCATTGGTCACCGCCAGCGTCGCGGTCCATTGCGTGCTGAGCTGGTAGTTGGCGTTGAAGTGCACCAGCGCGTACGGGTCCTGCACCACGGTGACCGGGCGCGTGGCGGCGCTGCCGTCGCCGAGCGGGCGCTGGATGTTGTAGCCGCGCACCGCGCTCTGCCAGCTCACGCCGCCGCCCAGGCTCAGCCGCTGCCAGGCGCCGGGCAGGCGCACCTGGGTGGACAGCTGCAGATAGTCCTCCGGCAGGTTGGCGTAGATCGCATCGGTCGGCGCGCGGGTGACCTTGGCGCGGGTGTAGCCGGCGTTGAGCGTCCAGCCCGGGCGCAGTTCGCCGTTGTACTCCAGTTCCCAGCCGCGGCTCTTGGTGCCGTTGACGCCGATGTAGGCCGAGCTGCCGTCGGGCAGCGAGGCTTCGGGCTGGGTCATATCGCGCACCGCGTAGTTGTCCTGCTTGGCCTCGAACACCGCCGCGCTGAGCAGCCCGCGGCCGTCGGCCAGCTGCGCCTTGACGCCCGCTTCCAGGTTGGAGCCCTGCACCGGCGCCAGCAGGTTGTTGTCCTTGTCCTTGTAGTTCTGCGGATTGAAGATCTCGGTGTAGCTGGCGTAGGTGGAGATGTCCGGGGTGATGGCGTAGACCAGGCCGACGTAGGGCGTGACCTCGTCGCTGACCCGGTAGCGGCCGCTGGTGCCGGTGTAGGCGCCGTTGGCGGCGAAGGCCTGCGTGCGGGTCTGCCAGGAACTCAGCCGCGCGCCGGCGATCAGCGACAGCGGCTCGGCCAGGCGCAGCCGGGTGGAGGCGTACACGCCGCGCTGGGTGGTGCGCGCCTCGCGCCGCGCACCGGTGCGGGCGGCGCTGATCTGCGACACGTCGCCGTGCCAGTCGTAGACGTTGGGGATGTAGTAGCAGCGCTCGCGGCCGCAGCTGGCCCAGTCGCCCGGATAGCGCAGCACCAGGGTCTGCGTGGTCGACTGCAGGTCCTGCCAGCTGCCGCCCAGCACCAGGTCGTGGTCGCGGCCGAACAGCGGGAACGAACCGGACAGGTACACGTCCAGGCCGTCGCGGGTGTCGCTGGTCTGCCCGGCGGCGGCGCGCAGGTAGAGGCCGCTGCCGTCGCGCTTGGGATAGCCGCTGCCATAGACGCGCAGGTTGTCGACCGCGCCTTCGGTGCGCGCCAGGTTGACCTTCAGCAGCCAGTTCTCGCCGAAGCGCTGTTCCAGGTTGGCGAAGGTGGTGTGGGTGTTGCGCTGCCAGCGCGTCCACTTCGGCGCCAGGTTGGTGGACGTGGGCAGGTCGGCGAACGCGCCGTCGGCGAAGAAGTACGGCACCGTGCCCCAGGTCGCGCCGACCGGGTCGTTGTCCTGGCGCTGGTAGCCGACGGTGACCGTGGTGGCCTCGGTCAGGTCGCCTTCCAGCACCGCCATGCCGGACATCTTCTGGTCGCTGTAGTGGTCGTAGTAGTAGCCGCGGTCCTGCCAGGCGGCGACGAAGCGGCTGCGGAAGCGGCCGTCGGCGCTCAGCGGCGCGGTGACGTCGGCCTGGGTACGGCGGAAGTCCCAGCTGCCAAGCGAGGCCGCGAACGACGCATCGAAGGTCTTGCCGGGACGCTTGCGCAGCAGGTTGACCGTGGCCGAGGGGATGCCGGCGCCGCTGAGCAGGCCGTTGGCGCCACGGATCACCTCGACGCGGTCGTAGAAGACCATGTCGTATTCCTGATTGGTGGAGCCGCTGTAGGTGGGCAGGCCGTCGACCTGGAAGTCGGTGATCTGGAAGCCGCGCGCGAAGTACAGCGGCCGCTGGGTGTCGTAGAAGGACACGTTGACGCCGGTGACGTTGCGCATCACGTCGTTGATGCTGAACAGCGATTCCTCTTCCAGGCGCTGCTGGCCCAGCACGCTCACCGATTGCGGCGTTTCCTGCAGCGTCAGCGGCAGGCGGGTGGTGGTGGACGGCTGCGCGCGGCTCGGGCTGCCGCTGACCTCCACCTTGTCCAGCGTGGTCGGTTGATCGGCCGCGTCGGCCACCTCGGCGGCCAGCAACGGCGCCGGCGCGCCGGAGAGCGCGGACAGCAGGGCGAGGTAGAGCAGACGGTGGGAAACGGAAGGACGCATGGAGTGATCTCGCGGGGGTGGCGCGGCGGCGGCGACGCGGTGGAAGAAAGCGACAGGCGCAGCCAGCCCCCACGGCCGGGATCCGGCGCGGCTCGCCTATCGTGCTGGCGGAGGGGTTGTGGCCGTGGATGGCCGTCGCAGAATGCAAATGTAAATCGTTAGCAACAACTTAACAAGGGTTGTCACACACCGACACGCGGCGACACATCCGCGTCGGGCCGCTAGCCGCGCGGCAGCGGCAGGCCGGCGAAGTCCTTGACGGTGCGCAGCACGAAGCTGGAATTGACGTCGGCGACGCCGGCGGCGTTGAGCAGCTTGTCCAGCAGGAACGCGGAGAAGTGCGCCAGATCGCGGACGTAGACGTGCAGCAGGTAGTCCATGTCGCCGGTCAGCGCATGGCAGGCGACCACCTCGTCCCAGCCCTGCACGCTCTCGGCGAAATGGGCGATGCCGCTCTGGCCGTGCTTCTCCAACTGCACGCGGACGAAGGCCTGCAGGCCCAGGCCCAGCGCCGCCGGCACCAGCCGCGCGGCGTAGCCGGCGACCACGCCCTCGGCTTCCAGCCGCTGCACCCGGCGCAGGCAGGCCGAGGGCGACAGGTTCACCTGCGCCGCCAGTTCGGCGTTGCTGGCCCGGCCCTGCCGCTGCAGCAGGGCGAGCAGGCGCAGGTCGGTGCGGTCGAAGGTCGGCGATCCGGTCATTTATTGCTCTGCAACATGCGTTTGACGCAACAATGTTGCGCACAGCGCGCGGATCCGCGCAACTTCGCAAGCCCATTGCGCGCCGGCACGCCTACCATCGTGGCATCCCTTCCCGGAGCGTCGACCATGGACACCGCACCGCGCCGCGTCGAACACCAGCAGACCGACAAGGGCTACGTGCCGGTCTACACCACCGCCGTGGTGGCCCAGCCGTGGGACAGCTACAGCGCCGACGACCATGCCACCTGGGGCACGCTGTACAAGCGCCAGCGCGACCTGCTGGTCGGCCGGGCGTGCGACGAGTTCCTGCAGGCGCAGGACGCGATGGGCATGAGTCCGCAGGCGATCCCGCGCTTCGACCAGCTCAACGCGGTGCTGCAGGCGGCCACCGGCTGGACCCTGGTCGGTGTCGAGGGACTGCTGCCGGAACTGGACTTCTTCGATCACCTGGCCAACCGCCGCTTCCCGGTGACCTGGTGGATCCGCCGGCCCGAGCAGATCGACTACATCGCCGAGCCGGACCTGTTCCACGACCTGTTCGGCCACGTGCCGCTGCTGATGAACCCGCTGTTCGCCGACTACATGCAGGCCTACGGCCGCGGCGGAGTGAAGGCGCACGCGATCGGCCCGGAGGCGCTGCAGAACCTGACCCGGCTGTACTGGTACACGGTGGAGTTCGGCCTGATCGACACCGCCGACGGCCTGCGCATCTACGGCGCCGGCATCGTCTCCTCCAAGGGCGAGTCGCTGTATTCGCTGGAGTCTGACGCGCCCAACCGCATCGGCTTCGACCTGCAGCGGATCATGCGCACCCGCTACCGCATCGACACCTACCAGAAGACCTACTTCGTCATCGATAGCTTCGAACAGCTGATGCAGGCGACCTCGCCAGACTTCACTCCGCTCTACGCGGCGCTGGCCGACCAGGCGCACCTGCCGGCCGGCCAGGTACAGGCGCAGGACCGCGTGTTCCATGCCGGCAGCGGCGAAGGCTGGGCGGACGGCGGGGACGTGTGAGGTCCCCACGACGGCCGCGGCGGGCGTGCCCGCACGCGACCGTCGCCTGGCCGCACCGCGCGCTCAGTCATCGCCCATGACAGCGATGCCGGTCACGCTGGCCGGTTTCAGGTTGCAGCCGTTCAAGTAGTTGTAGAGGGCGCTGCCGCCGACCTCGCTCCCGCGAATCTGCGGCGTGGTCAGCTTGAACGGCCCCTGCGGACCCGCAGGCAGCCGGGTGCCGACGACGCTGCGCGCCGGCACGCAGCCGAGGATGTGGTTGCGCATGTTCGCGACGGTGGGCCGCCCCCCGGCGTTCTGGACCTCGAATTCGAGGTCCCAGATGTGCGACCGGACGATCTGGGCGGCTGGGCCTTTTGCATTTCGGACCGAAGCCGCTGCAGCGCGACGCCACAGGAGCGGCGCGCGCGGAAGCGTGATGCGCTCTGGTCGCTTCCTTCGGCGCTCGCCCTACCCCCTCTCCACCGGAGAGGGGCTCGAGCGGAGCACTATGCGATCAGGCCGCAGCCGCCTCGGCCTTGCCCAGCACCCCGGCGACGAAGGCGCGCAGCTCGGCGTCCTGGGCGTTGTCGAAGAAGCACTGCTGGAAGCGCGGGCCGCCCACGGCCTGCTTGACCAGTTCCGGATCCAGCGCGCGCAGGCCGTCCAGGTAGGACTTGGCCAGGGCCTGCTTGACCTGGGTCAGGATGCCGGCGTTGGCCTGCTGCGATTCTCGGCGCTCGGCCGGGTAGCCCATGCCGCGCTCGCCGCCGAAGGCCTTCTCGAAGATGTAGCGCACGTTGATCTCCGCGCCCCAGCCGTAGCCCTTGGCGAAGGCCAGCGCCAGCGCGTTGCCGTTGTTGACCTGGGCGAACAGGTAGGCGTCGGTCGGCTCGATGCAGTAGCCGCAGAACACGCCCGGGTGGGCGTTGAGCGACATCATCGCGCCCTGGCCGGTGCCGCAGCCGGCGACCACGAAATCCACCGCGCCGGCATTGAGCAGCAGGCCGGCGCAGATGCCCAGGTGGATGTAGGTCAGGCGGTGGTCGGCGTCGCCGTCCATGCCGACGTTGAACACGCTGTGGCCCTGGGCGGCGGCGACGTCGTTGAGCTGCTGCAGGATCACCGGGTTCTTGGCGGCCTGGCTGAACTCGTTCATTAGGGCGATTTTCATGGGGGGTCCTTTGGTGGGGGATTGGGTGATGGAAGGGTTTGGCTGGGATGGGTCGGCGGTGGGCGTACCCTCATCCGCCCTGCGGGCACCTTCTCCCGGGGGGAGAAGGGACGGCTGTTAGCGCGCGAGCCAGCCGCCGTCGACCGGGATCACGGTGCCGTTGACGTAGTCCGAGGCGCTGCTGGCCAGGAACACCGCGGTGCCGCCCAGGTCCTCCGGCACGCCCCAGCGGCCGGCCGGGATGCGCTCCAGGATCGCCTGGTTGCGCGCGGGGTCGGCGCGCAGCTGCGCGGTGTTGTCGGTGGCCATGTAGCCCGGGGCGATGGCGTTGATGTTGACGCCCTTGGCGCCCCACTCGTTGGCGAGCAGGCGGGTGATGCCGGCGATGCCGGACTTGCTGGCGGTGTACGAGGGCACGCGGATGCCGCCCTGGAACGACAGCATCGAGGCGATGTTGATGATCTTGCCGCTGCCCTGGGCGATGAAGTGGCGGCCGGCGGCCTGGCACATGAAGAACGCGGACTTGATGTTGACGTTCATGACGTCGTCCCAGTCCTGCTCGCTGAAGTCCACCGCGTCGGCGCGGCGGATCAGCCCGGCGTTGTTGACCAGGATGTCCAGGCGGCCGAGGCCGGCCAGGGTCTGGTCGAGGATGCGCTGCACCGGCTCGATGCTGATCAGGTTGGCCTCGATGGCGATGAAGCGCCGGCCCAGCGCGGTGACCTTGGCTTCGGTCTCGGTCGGCGCCTGGATGCCGGCGGCGGCGATGTCGGCGCCGGCCTGCGCCAGCGCCACGGCGATGCCTTGGCCGAGGCCGGTGTTGGCGCCGGTGACCAGGGCGACCTTGCCTTCGAGACTGAACGGATGGGGCATTGCGGGGGCTCCTAGAAGGGATGCGGACGGCGGGGACGGGGCACGGCGCGGACGGCGCCTACTTGAGCTGGCAGATGTCCAGCACGTGCATGTCGGTGTAGTCGAGGTTCTCGCCGCCCATCGCCCAGATGAAGGCGTAGTTGGCGGTGCCGGCGCCCATGTGGATCGACCACGGCGGCGACACCACCGCCTCGTTGTTGGCGACCACGATGTGGCGCTGCGCGTCCGGCTCGCCCATGAAGTGGTAGACGCGGTCGTTGGCGCCGAGGTCGAAGTAGAAGTAGACCTCGCTGCGGCGGTCGTGCAGGTGCGGCGGCATGGTGTTCCAGACGCTGCCCGGCTTGAGCACGGTCAGGCCCAGCAGCAACTGCGAAGACTGGCAGGTGGCCGGCACGATGTACTGGTAGATGGTGCGTTCATTGCTGGTCTCCAGCGCGCCGCGGTCCAGCGCCACCGCCTCGGCGATCGACAGGCGCTTGGTGGCAAAGCGCGCATGCGCCGGTGTGGAGGCCAGATAGAACTGCGCCGGCGTTGCCGCGTCGTCGGAGGCGAACAGCACCTCGGCGCTGCCCATCGCCACGTACAGGCCGTCCTTGGGACCGAGCGGATACGCGGTGCCGTCGACGGTGACGGTGCCGCTGCCGGCGCCGACGTTGATCACGCCCAGCTCGCGCCGCTCCAGGAACGGGCGACCGGCGGCGGAGGCCGGCTCGGTCTGCGCCGGCAGCCGCACCGGCCCGGTCAGCGGCGCGGCGCCGCCGAGCACGAAGCGCTCGTAGTGGGTGTACTTCAGGGTCACCGCGTCGTCCACGAACAGGCCGTCGAGCAGGTACAGGTCGCGCAGCTGGTCGTTGCTGGCGCCCTTGATCGCGTCGGGATGGGTGGCGTAGTGGGTCTTGCAGTACAGGGACATGGGCCTCTCCAGTGCAGGCGACGGCATGCGGCAGCCCGCCACGGAGGACAGTCTAGCGGGTCTGGTAAACCGGTGTCATTCCGCAGTGCACGAACGGCGGGGATTGGGGATTCGGGATTGGGGATGAAAGGCGCTGCGCCGCGGGGGCAGCGCAGCGGCTCAGCGCGGCAACGGCTGGCCGACGTCGATGCGGTTGCCGTCGGGGTCGGCGAAGACGAAGCAGCGCAGGCCGAAGTCCGCGTCGCGGATCGCCTTGACGATGCGCACGCCCTGCGCCTGCAGGCCGTCGTGCAGCGCCGCCGCGTCGTCGACCAGCAGGTGGGCGACGTTGCTGGTGCTGCCGCGGTGGCCCGGGCGCAGGGTCAGGTGCAGTTCGGCGGCGTCCTTCTTCAGGATCACGAAGCCGACCGGGCTGCCGTTCTGGAACACGCTGCGGAAGCCCAGGCGTTCGGTGTAGAAGGCGACGGCGCGGGCGATGTCGGCGACGGGCACGGTCGGCGCCAGGCGGCCGAAACGGACCGCGGTGGCGGCAGGGACAGGGGACGACATGGCGAAGGCTCCTCGCGGGAAGGCCGCGTGGGTCCGCCCGGGCGGTGCCGGAACGGAGCGGGCCTTCGATGGGCGGAGCGGTGTCCGCACGGTCTGACGCAGTGTAGAGGGTTTGCGGCGGGCCGGGAGGGGTGCGGTGGCAGGACACGTACCGTGCGGGCGCAATGCATGGATGGCATCGGAACGGGCAGGTCCCACGGCCAAGCGGGCGCCGCGTTGCGGCGCGGAGCGTTCCCGGTCCCTGGAGGATCCGCCGCCACGGCAGTTCCGTTCGTGCGCGTCGGGGCTGAAGCCCCTCCCGCAAATGCGCCCCACACCTGGATTGGAGATGCGCTGAAGCCGCTTCGGCAGCGGCGAATCTCGACCGACGGATCGCGCCGTTGCTTCGCAAGCGCATGGCAGGCCGCAAGCGCCGCTCGCCCCGACACGTCGCGCGCGCGCCGGTCGCCGGCCGCGCCGCCGCGCTCAGTCTTCCGGCGGCTGGCAGGAGTCGCGCACGATCAGGTGCGGGCGCACGCTGGCCACCGCCAGCGACGGCGTGCCCTCGGGCTGGATCAGCATCGCCGCGGCGGTGCGGCCGGTGTCGCGGGTATGCCGGCGCACCGAGGTCAGCGACGGCCACAGCCGCGAGGCCAGCGGGCTGTCGTCGTAACCGATGATCGAGAGCTGGCGCGGGATGTTGATGTTGGCGCGCAGCGCGACCTTGTACACGCCGGCGGCCATTTCGTCGTTGCCGGTGAAGATCGCGCTGGGCCGTTGCTTGCCCAGCAGCAGCTTTTCCGCCGCGGCCACGCCCGATTCGAAGGTGTAGCCGGCCTCGACGATGCGCGCCGGCGGCAGTTCGATGCCGCGCCGGGTCAGCGCGTCGATGAAGCCGGCGGTGCGCTCGTGCGCGGAGCGGTAGGCGCTGGGGCCGGTGATCAGGGCGATGTCGCGGTGGCCCAGCGACAGCAGGTAGTCGGCGGCCTCGGCGGCGCCGTCGCGGTCGTGGGTGACCACCATCTGCGAGGTGCTATCCAGCGGCAGCGAGGCGATGCGGGTGTAGCGCACGCCGATGCCGGCGAGCATGTCCGCCAGCGCCTGGTCCTCGGAGGCGCGTGGCACCAGGATCACCCCATGCAGCTTCTGCTGCTGCACGAAACGGCGCACGCCCTCGATGTAGCCGGGGCTGCGGCTGTCGCAGGGATGCACCACCAGTTCGAAGCTGGAGCCGCGCAGCGCGTCCAGCGCGCCGTACTGCATGTCCACGATGTACTGCGCGGTGGGGTTGTCGTAGACCATGCCGATCAGGAACGAGCGGCGGAACGCCAGCCCGCGCGCCAGCGGGTCCGGCGCGTAGCCGACCTCGCGCATCAGCGCCTCGACCTTCTCGCGGGTGTCTTTGCGCACCAGCGGCGAGTTGTTGATGATCCGCGACACGGTCTTCTTCGACACCCCGGACAGGCGCGCGATGTCGTTGATCGTCGCGGCCTTGCCGTGGGCGGAGGCGGGAGCATCGGCGGGACGGGGCTTGTTCGGCGCCATGGACGGAAAACCGGGCGAAAGAGAGGAGATTCTACTGGGTGTCATGTTGGCTCCCGCGCACGGTCACGCAAGCGGTGTAGACGCACCGCCCCGGCGCGGGCCGCTGGGCCACCGACGCCGGCAGCGGCGATCTGCGTGGACGGCCCGCGGTTGCGGCCTGTCGCACGCCGCCGGGCCGGCTCACGCGCGCAGCGCGCGCGGCAGCCACAGCGACAGTTCCGGGAAGAACGCCACGATCAGCAGCACGCACAGCGCCGCCAGCCAGAACGGCCAGATGGTGCGCATGCTCTGGGCGACGGTGATCTGCCCGATCGAGGTACCGATGAACAGCACCGAGCCCACCGGCGGAGTGATCAGGCCGATGCCGCCGGCCAGCACCATCACCAGGCCGAAATGGATCGGGTCGATGCCGTAGGCCTTGGCCACCGGCAGGAAGATCGGCGTGCAGATCAGGATCTTCGGCGCCAGGTCCAAGAACATGCCCAGCAACAGCAGCATCACCACGATCATCAGCAACACCGTGTGCTGGCTGTGGGCGATGGACTGCAGGAAGTGCACCGCCGCCGCCGGCACCTGCAGGTAGGCCAGCAGCCAGCCGAACACCGCCGCGGTGGCGATCACGAACAGGATCACCCCGGTGGTGCGCGCGGCATGCGTGACCGCGGCGAAGAACTCGGCCCAGCGCAGTTGCCGGTACAGCAACGCGGTGACCAGCAGCGCGTACACCACCGCGATCGCCGCGCTCTCCACCGCGGTGAAGATGCCGGCGCGGATGCCGACGAAGATCAGCGCGACCAGGCCCAGGCCCGGCAACGCCCCGACCAGCCGCAGCGCCACCGCGCGCCAGCCCGGGAACGCCTCGGTGCCGTAGCCGCGCGAGCGCGCCACCGCGTAGCCGGTGAGCATCATCGCCGCGGTCATCAGCAGCGCCGGGACGATGCCGGCGGCGAACAGGTCGGCGATCGACAGGCCACCGCCGGCCGCGGCCGAGAACAGGATCAGGTTGTGCGAGGGCGGCACCAGCAGCGCCACCAGCGCCGCGGTCATGCTGACGTTGACCGCGTAGTCGCGGTCGTAGCCGCGGTTGATCATCTGCGGAATCATGGTGCCGCCGACTGCCGAGACGTCGGCGATGGCCGAGCCGGACACGCCGCCGAAGAACAGCGAGGACAGCACGCTGACCTGGCCCAGGCCGCCGCGCATGCGCCCGACCAGCGACGACGCCAGCGCGATCAGGCGGTCGGAGATGCCGCCGCGCAGCATCAGTTCGCCGGCGAAGATGAACAACGGGATCGCGATCAGCGACGCCGAGCCGCTGCCGGCGGAGATCTGCTGCACCAGCACCACCGCCGGCAGGTCCAGGTACAGCAGCGTGGCCAGCGCCGCCGCGCCCAGCGCGTACGCCACCGGCACGCCGATCAGCAGCAGCACCACGAACAATCCCAACAGGATGGCGATGGCCATGCTCAGTTCCTCCCCACGGTGGTGCCCGGGCGCAGCACCCGCCAGGCCTGGTACAGCGCGAACACGCTCATCAGCGCGCCGCCGATCGACAGCGGCAGGTAATTGATGCTCTGCGGCATCCGCGCGCCGGCCATCTTGATGTCCAGCCCGTCCAGCAGCAGCACCGCGCCCCACCACGCGATCACCGCACCGATCGCGGCCACCAGCAGCGGGCGCAGCAGGTCGATGACCCGGCGCAGGGTGGCGTGCAGCGTCTCGGCCAGCAGGAAGAAGCCGAAGTGGCGGCGGGTGTGCACGCCGGCGGCGGCGCCCAGGCTCATCGCCGTGCTCAGCAGCAGCAGCGTCACCGGCTCGGTCCAGCTCGGCGAGTCGTTGAGCACGTAGCGGGTGAACACCTGCCAGCCCTGCACCACCACCAGCCCGAGCAGGGCCGCGGCGGCGATGCCGATGGCGAGGTGGGCGATGCGGTCCAGCAGCCGCTGCAGCGGCGACACCGGGGGGGCGAGGTCGTGGTCGGTCATCGGCATGGGCTCAGGCGAAATCGCGAATGCGGCGGTAGAGGGCTTCGATGTCCGGCTGCTGCCGGTACTCGGCCAGCAGCGGCGCGGCGGCCTTGCGGAAGGCCGGCATGTCGACCTCGTTGACGGCCACGCCGTAGTCGATCACCTGCTGCCGCGCCTGCGCCTCGGAGGCGTCCCACAGCCGGCGCATCACCGTCACCGATTGCCGTGCGGTCTCCAGCACCAGCGCGCGCTCGTCCGGCGCCAGCGTCTCGAAGCTGCGCCTGGACATCACCAGCACGTCCGGCGCGTAGGAGTGCTCGCTCTGCGACCAGTAGTGCGCGGCTTCGAAGTGGCGGCTGGACTGGAAGCTGCGCATGTTGTTCTCGGCGCCGTCGATCATGTGCGTCTCCATCGCCGAGAAGGTCTCGCCCAGCGACATCGGCGTCGGATTGGCGCCGAGCATACGCATCAGCTTGAGGAAGATGTCCGAGGACGCCACGCGCAGCTTGAGCCCGTGCAGGTCCTTGGGCTGCCGCAGCGGATGCTTGGTGTTGTAGAAGCAGCGCGCGCCGGAGTCGTAGATCGCCAGCCCGACCAGGTCGCGCTGTTCGAAGCTGCGCAGGATGCTGTCGCCGACGTGGCCGTCGATCGCGCGGCGCAGGTGCGCCACCGAGTCGAACACGTACGGCAGGCACAGCGCCTGGGTCAGCGGGAAGGTGTTGTTCAGCGCGCCGGAGTACACCCGGGTGATGTCGATGGCGCCGAAGCGCGCCATGTCGATCGCCTCCGCCTCGCGGCCGAGCTGGCCGGAGTGGTACTGGCGCAGGCGCAGGCGGCCGCCGGTCTGCTGCTCCAGGGTCTGCCCGAACCAGCGCACCGCCTCCACGGTGGGATAGTCGGCCACGTGCACGTCGGTGGCGGTGAGCAGGCGGGTGTCGCCGCGCTGCGCCAGCGCGCCCAGCGGCACGCTGGCCGCCGCCGCGGCGGTGATGCCGGCACCGAGGAATCGTCTACGAGTGATCATGCTGCGCCCTCCCGCGCGTCGTGGTCAGCGCGCAGCCTAGGCCGCGACCGCCCTGCAATGAAGTTCGCCGTAGCCGTCGAAGCGGATCGTCGCCTGCTGGCCGATGGCGATGTCGTGGATGCCGGTGGCGTTGCCGGTGGCGATCAGCTCGCCGCGGCGCAGCGGGCGCCCGCGCCGGGCCGATCGCGCCAGCGCGAACGCGAACGCCGCACGCAGCCCTCCTGGCAGCAGCGTGGCGCCGCCCGTGCCTACGCACTGGCCCTCGATCCAGGTCTCGGCGCGCAGCGCGGCCTCGTCCAGCGCGGTCCAGTCCGGCACCTGCGGCCCCAGCAGCAGGCCGTTGTTGTTGCCGAAATCGGAGATCACCACGCGCGGCCCGAGCTGGTTGATCGTGGCCAGCGGGCTGCTCGCCACCTCGACCCCGACGAACAGCGTCGCCGGCACCTGCGCGGCCTGCTGCGCGGTCCAGTGCAGCTGGTCGGCGGGCGCGTCCGCATCCAGGCGCAGCACGTACTCGGCCTCGACCGCGCCAAAGCCGCCGTCGAACACCGGGATGTCCGTTGTTCCACCGGTGGCATTCCACAGCGCAGCGGCGAAGATCGGGCCCAGCAGGCGCTCGTCCCCGGAATGGTCGCGGCGCTCGGGGGCGATGTAGCCGACCTTCCAGCCGACCACGCGGTCCGGCCATTGCGCGATCGCCAGGTCCTGCACGCGATAGGCGGTCTCCAGATCGTCCGGGATGACGCCGGGGAAATCGGGCAGTGCGCGCCCCTGGCGGCGGGCCTGGACGAAACGGGCCGCGATGTCGGCCAACGCGGGCGGTGGCGTCTGCGACGGGCCGGAAGGAAGGCTCAAGGGCATCTCCGCAAGGAAGGTGGAGGATCGGAATTGCTGCGCCGCGCATCGACAGCGCGCTGCGCCGTTGTATATGGTAAACCGGTGTCATTGGCAATGTGCGGTGCGGCATTGGGGCTGGGAATCGGGAATCGGGAATCGGGAATCGGGAATCGGGAATCGGGAATCGGGAATCGGGAATCGGGAATCGGGAATCGGGAATCGGGAGGCGGCAGCGGCAACAGCAACAGCAACAGCAACAGCAACAGCAATACAGCGTCATGCGTTGGCGCAGGCCGCGCGCACACTGGAGGCCACCGGCCGCGCCGGCCATGCGCGCCGCGCGGGCTTCTTCCACCCACCACGAGATCTCGACGATGTCGGCCCAACACCATCTCCTCCGCCTACGCCCCGCCGGCGCCCTGCCCACGCCCTGCGGCAGGCGCCGGTCCCGGCCTGGCATCGCCTTGCTGGCGGCGCTGGGGCTGTTGCTGGGTGCCCTCGGCCCGACCGCGGCGGCCGAGCGCCCGGCCAGCGAGAGCGCCGCCGAGCTGGCGGCGCGGCTGCCGCTGTGGTCCGGTCCGGCACCGGGGTCGGCGGCCGGCCCCGAGCAACCGCATCTGGTCGAACGCAGCGACGACCCGGCCCTGCCCGATCGTGCGCTCAGCGGCCGCTACCAGCCCTACTTGGTGGTGTACCGGCCGAAGCACCCGAACGGCAGCGCGCTGCTGGTGGCGCCCGGCGGCGGCTATGCACGCCTGGTACTGGACAAGGAAGGCACGGCGCTGGAACCGATCTTCGCCGAACAGGGGGGTATCACCCTGTTCCTGCTGCGCTACCGGCTACCGGACGCCGCTGCCGACGGCAACGCCGCGGCGCGCGACCAGCCGCTGGCCGACGCACAGCGCGCGCTGCGCCTGATCCGCGCGCATGCCGCCGACTACGGCGTGGACCCGCACCGCATCGGCGCGATCGGCTTCTCCGCCGGCGGCCACGTCGCCGCCAGCCTCGGCACCCGCTACGACGACCCGGTGTATCCGGCCCGCGATGCGGTCGACCGGGTCAGCGCGCGGCCGGACTTCCTGCTGCTGCTGTACCCGGTCATCGACATGGGCAGCGGCACCGCGGCGCACACCGGCTCGCGGCTGCGGCTGCTCGGCCGCCACCCGGATGCGGCGACCATGGCCGCCTACTCGCTGCAGAACCGCGTGCACGCCGGCATGCCGCCGACCTTCCTGGTGCAGGCGCAGGACGACCCGGTGGTGTCGGTGGAGAACAGCCTGCTGTTCTACCAGGCGCTGCGCCAGGCGGGGATACCGGCCGAGCTGCACCTGTTCGCGCACGGCGGCCATGGCTTCGGCGTCCGCGGCATCGCCGGCCTGCCGTTGGCGGCCTGGCCGCAGCTGGCGCTGAGCTGGATGCGCAACGTGCAGGACGATCCGCGCGCCCGCGCGCCGATCCCGCCGCCAGCGGAGGGGAAGTGAGCCACGTGGCCTGCGCGCCGCTGCGTGCCCCGCCACGCGATCGCATCGCCGGTGGCCGCCGCGTCGCCACGCCGCACACGCGTCCCCGATCGCCTCGTCAGGAGTCCGTCCACGCATGACCGCCCGTCCCCACCTGCCCGGCTCGCACACCGCCGTATCCGCCGCGGCCGCTCCCGACGACCGCAGCCGGCGCCGCTTCCTGCGCGACGGCGCGCTCGGCGCGCTGGCGGTGAGCGGCGCGCTGCCCGGGTTCGCGACCGCGGCGGCGCCGACGCCAACGGCGCCGCTGGCGCGCACCCGCAGCGGCCGCATCCGCGGCGTGCGCGAGCAGGGCGTGCTGGCGTTCAAGGGCATTCCCTACGGCGCCGACACCGCACCACGCCGCTTCCAGCCGGCGCTGCAGGAGCGGCCCTGGCACGGCGTGCGCGACTGCGGCGCCTACGCCGCGTCGGCGCCGCAGCGGGGGGCCGAGCCGGTCAGCGAGGACTGCCTGTTCCTCAACGTCTGGACCCCGGGCCTGCGCGATGGCGCGCGCCGCCCGATCCTGGTCTATATCCACGGCGGCGCCTACAACAACGGCTCCGGCAGCGACCCGCTGTACGACGGCGTGCGCCTGTGCCAGCGCGGCGACGTGGTGGTGGTCAGCGTCAATCATCGCCTCAACGCCTTCGGCTACCTGTACCTGGCGCCGTTCGGCGGGCCGGCCTATGCCGCCTCCGGCAACGTCGGCCAGCTCGACCTGGTGCAGGCGCTGCACTGGGTGCGCGCGCACGCGGCCGAGTTCGGCGGCGATGCCGGCAACGTCACCGTGTTCGGCCAATCCGGCGGCGGCGCCAAGATCGCCACGCTGATGGCGATGCCGGCCGCGCAGGGCCTGTTCCACCGCGCCTGGACCATGAGCGGGCAGCAGGTCACCGCCGCCGGGCCGCGTGCGGCCAGCCAGCGTGCGCAGCTGCTGCTGCAGGCCCTGCAGCTGGAACCAACGCAACTGGACGCGCTGCGCACGCTGCCGCTGCAGCGCCTGCTCGAGGCCACGCGCACGCCCGACCCCTCGCGCGCCGAGACCGCCGCGCTGTACCTGGGCCCGGTGCTGGATGCGCAGGTGCTGCACCGGCATCCGTTCTGGCCGGACGCGCCGCCGCAGTCGGCGCGCATCCCGTTGGTGATCGGCAACACCCGCGACGAGACCCGTGCCTTCCTCGGCCACGATCCGGCCAACTTCGCGCTGAGCTGGGACGCCCTGCCGGACAAGCTGGCGCAGGAACAGTACGTGGACCTGTCGCCGCAGGTGGTGATCGCCGAGTACCGGCGGCTGTATCCGCACTACACGCCGAGCGAAGTGTTCTTCGCCGCCACCACCGCCGGCCGTTCCTGGCGCGGCGCGGTGGAGGAAGCCGAGGCGCGGGCGCGGCAGGGCGCGCCGACCTGGGTCTACCAGCTCGACTGGGGCTCGCCGCTGGACGGCGGCAAGTTCGGCGCCTTCCACACCCTGGACATTCCGCTGGTGTTCGACAACATCCGCCAACCCGGTTCGCGCACCGGCGACGGCGCCGACGCGCAGCGCATGGCCGATGCGATGAGCGCGGCGCTGCTCGCCTTCGCCCGCCACGGCGACCCCAACCACGCCGGCCTGCCGCGCTGGGACCCGTATTCGCTGGCCCAACGCGAGACCCTGCTGTTCGACACCGACAGCCGCCTGGCGCACGACCCGCGCGGCGGCGAACGCCGGCTCTATGCGCAGGTGCCGTTCGTGCAGCGCGGGACGTTCTGAGCGCCTGCGCCACGGGGCCGCGCCGTCACCGGCGTGGCGCAGGCGCAGACCAGGGCCGGGGTCACGTCCGCGAGCGTGCGTATCCGCGACAATGCGGGCTCCCGCAGGCTGCCAGACCGCCACCATGCCGCCTTCCGCACCGCAGACGACCCTGCTCGCGCGCATCGACGACTGCTACCGCGCGCTCAGCGGTCGTGGCCTGTATTGCCCCGACGCCGTCGCCGACCGCTACCACTGGCTGCATGCGCAGGCGCCGTACGCCATCCTGGCGCATGACGCCAGCGCCGACCCGGTGTTCTTCTACGCCAATCGCTGCGCCTTGCGCTGCTTCAAGTACAGCGAGGACGAGATGCTCGCACTGCCGTCGCGGCTGAGTGCAGCCCCGGCCAACCGCGCCGAACGGCAGCGGCTGCTCGATGCGGTCGCCCAGCGCGGCATTGCCGATGGCTACAGCGGGCAGCGGGTGGACAAGCAGGGAAACCGCTTCGTGATCCACGATGGCGAAGTCTGGCAGTTGGGCTTCGGCAGCAGCGCCGGGTGGGGCCAGGCCGCGCTGTTCTGGCCCAGCCCTCGGCATACGGTGGTGCTGGCGTAGCGGCAGGCAACGTGCCTCGTGGGAACGGCTTCGCGGCGACGCGCATTGCCGGTAACCCCTGTCGCGGCTGAAGCCGCTCCTACAACCGTGGAGCGCGCATCGAGGCGTCGGCCGGGCCGTGGTGAGAGGGACTTGCACTGCGGCGCGCTGCGCACGACGCACACGGATCCGCCACTGCCTGGCGCGGCGGAACGCACGGCGTTGCGCGCGGCGTAACGAGCCTGCGCCGCACCAAACGGCCAAGCACATCCGCCCCTGCCCGCAACGTGCGCAGGGCATCGTCGCCGCCCGCCATGGCCGTACCGGTACATGGCGGTCGCCGCATGCCTACCAGCCGGTGTCCTCGGCCAGCACCACCCGGTTGCCGACGGCACGCGCTGAGTCCAGCAGCGCCTCGGCGCGCTGCATCAGCGTGGCCGGGGTGTCCTCCGGCGCGGCCAGCAGCGCACCGACGCTGACCGTCAGCGCCGCCGCGTCCGCCGCGTCCTGCGCGATCGCCATCACCTCGACCATGTCGCGCAGCGCCGGCGCCACCTGCCGCAGGTGCGCGCCGCTGGCGTCGTACAGCACCAGCGCGAAACGATCGGCCCCGATGCGCATGGCCACGTCCAGCGGCCGCAGCAGGCATTGCATGGCCTCGGCCACCTCCAGCACCGCACGGTCGGCGGCAGCGGCGCCGCTGCGCTGCACCAGCGCGGCGAAGCCGTCCAGTTCGACCAGGATCAGCGCCAGGCCGCGCTGCAGGCGCCGGCGCTCGGCCAGCGCCACCGCCAGGTGTTCGTCGAAGCGGCGGCGGTCGCCCAGCCCGGTGAGCGCATCGCGCAAGGCCTCGTCGTCGCGCACCCGGCGCTGCAGGAAGCCTTCGCGGCGCGAGTGCTCGCGCAGGTAGCCGCCGACCGCGCCGACCGGTACCGCCGTCCACAGCAGCCACTGCAGGCGCAGGTAGGCGTCCCGCGCCGCGCCGTCCAGCAACAGGTGGCCGGCGGCGGCGCTGATCGCGCACAGCAGCAGCGCCACCGCCACGCTCTGCCACAGCGCCAGGCCCAGCGGAAAGAAGCCGGCCACCAGCACCAGGGTCATCACCGCGGCGGCGTAGCGCAGTTCCTGTGGCGGATAGCCGATGCTCGACAGCACCAGCCCGGTGCCGCCGACCAGCAGCAGCAGCGCTGCACGGCCGGGGCCGTGCGTGTCGGCGCGGTGGATCGCGGCCGCCACCCACAGCAGCGCCAGCAGCGTCGCCGCGCGCACCGCCACCGCATAGCCGAGCAGGCCACCACCGCCGCGCCAGCCGAAATGCACCGCGTCCCAGCCCAACAGCAGCAGCGCGATCAATACGCCCAGCGAGGCCGCCACGCGCTGCGCGAAGCCCAGCGTGGCGGCGGTGTAGTGGCGGTACGCCCGTTCCAGCGGAGGGTCGAACCGCAGCGCGGCGAACCCCTTGCGCAGTTGCGCCGCGTAAGCCTCGCCCGACGGCGCGTCGTGTGGCTCCTGGTAACGCTCGTGCATGCAGTCCCCTGTCGACGGCAGCGCAGTGCGAAACGCGTAACAGGTCACATCACATCCTGTCACTCGAACCCGTTTCGCGCGAACGCTGCGGTGCCTACGTCGAGACCATGAAAAAGCACCGGCGCGCGATTGTCCACTTTCGGGATGACCGGTTGCGTGACAGCGGTGCCATACGCGCCACCGGCCTGGCCTCGCCTCCCGCGCGTCAGCGCGGCGGCGGGAACGCCCACACGCTGTGCGGATCGCCACCCTGGCCGCGGCGATAGGCGGCGCGCGCCATCTGCCAGTAGGCCCAGGCCAGCGCCAGCGCACAGGCATCGATCGCCAGCAGCGTGCCGCTGCTCCACGGCGCCACCCAGCCGGCGGCGCCACGCAATCCGGCCAGCGGCACCAGCGCGGTCAGCGCCGCGCAGGCCAGCAGCAACTCGTAGGCGCCGCGGGCGGTGGGACGCAGCAGTGCCCAGGCCACGCCGAGCGCGAACACGGCGTAGTACGCGCCGCGTTCCATGCCCGGCGGCAGCAGCCGCGCGGCCACGAACAGCGCCGACACCCCGGCCACGCAGCCCAGGCACACGCCGGTGGTGAGCCGCGCCATGACGTGGGTGCGCCGCGGCTGCGCGTGCTGGCGGCGCTTGCGCCGCGCTTCCACCCACAGCAGGTTGCCGCTGTAGAACAGGAAGGCGCCGCCGAGCCCGAGCAGGAAGTACAGCCACTGCAGCGGCCAGCGCCCGTAGTTGCCGAAGTGCAGGGTCTGCAGGCCGCGCAGCGCGGCCACGCCCGGCGACATGCTCTGCGGCGACAGCACCCGCAGCACCTTGCCGTCGGCCGCCCGCAGCGCCACGCCGGCGAGCGTGTTGAGCCGCCGCTGGTCCTGGTGGCCGTACAGCTCCACCTGCGCGTTGGCGTCGCCGGCATCGTGGAAGGACAGGCTCTCCGGCACGAAGCCGGGGTTGGCCGCGCGCGCCCGCGCCACCAGCTCCGCCACCGGCAGCATCGGCGCAGGCACGTGCGCGGGCTGCACGTGCGGGGCCAGTTCGAAGTCCGGCTGCAGCACCTGCATCAGCTTGCCGTCGAACACCAGGTACTGGAACGGCGCCAGCAGCAGCACGCCCAGGGTCAGCACCGCGCCGGACCAGGCGAAGATCACGTGGAACGGCAGCGACAGCATGCCGATGGCGTTGTGCGCGTCCTGCCACAGGCGCTTGACGTTGCGGCCGCGGCGCAGCGCGAACAGGTCCTTGAGCAGCACCGGCGCGTACAGCACCACGCCGCTGACCAGCGCCAGCCCGTACAGCAGGCAGACCACGCCGAACAGGTAGGTGCCGAAGGTACGCGGCAGGCCGGCGGTGAAATGCAGGTCGTACAGGAAATCGACGAAGCCGCTGCGCTGCGGCAGTTGCAGCGGTTGCCCATCGGCCCCGGGCTGGAACTGCACGATGCCGCCGAAGGCCTGCTGCGCGGCCGGCCCGAACGCATAGAACTGCGGCAACGTGCGGCCCTCGCCCGGCAGCATCAGCGTGTAGGACTCGGCCAGCGCCGGATGCCGCGCCAGCACCACGTCGGCCAGTGCCTGCGCGGCCTGTTCCGGCGACAGCGTCGGGGCCAGCGCATGCGCCGCCGGCGGCCGCGGCCACTGCTCCAGGTCGTGGGTGAACACGTTGATCGCCCCGACGTAGAAGGCGATGAACAAGGCCATGCCGGCGAGCAGGCCCATCCAGCTGTGCGCCGACAGGAACTGGCGCAGCGTGGCGGCCTTCATGGCGTCACCTGCACGAGATGGGCGGCCTTGAGCAGGAACAGCGCGGCGTAGCACAGTGCGGTCGCCGCGCCCAGCCACAGCCAGGCGCGCGCGCCGCTGCGGAACACGAAGGCCAGCGACATCGTGCCGACCCATGCCGGGAACACCAGCAACAGCCACGGCAGCGTATGCACCTGTAGATCGCCCGGCCACAGCAGCACGCACAGGCCGATCGCGCCCACCGCCAGCGGCAGGCCCAGCACGATCGCCGCCAGCCACCTAGCCCACATCGGCGTCGCCTCCGCGCAGTTGCCGCCAGGCATCCAGGTAGGGCAAGGCCACCGCCGCCAGCATCGTCGCGCTCAGCGCGGTGAAGACGCCGGCCCACATGCCCAGCGCGGCGATCGCCGCGCCCAGCGCCGCCACGCACAGCAGCGTGCCGGCCACGCGCAGCGCGCGCGCATGCCGGCGCCAGGCCGGGCGCAGCCGCTGGTGCGCGGTGGCCAGGTAGAACGCCAGCGCCGCCAGCGCGGCGGCCAGCAGATAGCCGGCGGTGGCGAGGGCGGTCATCACCAGCGCGCCTCGAAGCCGATGCCGACCACGCGCGGCGCGCCCAGGATGGCGACCGGATCGGTGGCCCAGCGATACTGCACGTAGTTCCGGTCGAGCAGGTTGTTGGCGAAGATCCACGCGCTCCAGTCCAGGTTTTCGTAGCCGAACTTGGCGTTGACCACGGTGCGCGAGGCCAGTTGCACGGCGCCGGCCCCGATGTCGGTGTACACGCGGTCGCGGAAACTCGCGTTGAGGTTGGCCAGCCAGCCCTCGGCGAAGCGCCAGTTGGCGCCCAGCGCCGCGGTCCAGTGCGGCGCGTAGGCGAACTCGCGGCCGGCGTAGTCGATGACCGAGGCGCCGGCGATGGTGGCGAAGCTGTCGTAGCGGGTGCGCGCATAGCCCAGCGAGCCGTACCAGTCGAACGCTTCGTTGGGGCGGTGGCTGGCCTCCAGCTCGGCCCCGTACAGATGCGCGCGGCCGGCGTTGACGGTGTTGTAGTCGAAGCTGTTGAGGCCGAAGTAGGCGGTGGTCTGCTTGTCCTTCCAGTCGATGTAGTAGGCGTTGGCGTTGAGGGTCAGGCGCCGGTCCAGCCACTGCGAGCGCAGCGAGGCCTCGTAGTTCCAGGTGTATTCCGGGTCGTAGGGGAAGGCCTGGCTGCGCGCCGAGTTGAAGCTGGAGCCGCCGGAGCGGTAGCCGCGCTGCACCACCAGGCTGCTCGACAGGTCCGGGTTCCAGTCGTAGCGCACGCCGAGCTTGGGCAGCAGCGCGTCGAAGTCGCGCGTGTTCCAGGCCACCTCGCCGTTGGCCGAGCGCACGATGCCGGCCACGCCCTGGTTGATCGCGGCGATCGCCCGGTACAGCGCGGTGCCGCTGGCGGCGAAGGCGGCCGGGTCGGGATAGCGGCCGGCGAAGGCGGCGGTGGTGTCGGAGGCCATCGCGTAGCGCTGGCGGTCGTAGCGCAGCCCGCCCAGCAGCGAGAACCCGCGGCCGACCTGCCACTGGCCGTCGGCGAACAGCGCGCGGTTGCTGGAGCGGGTCGGGCTGGCGCTGACGTAGTCGACCGGAATCACCGGCAGGACCTGCGCGTAGCGGGTGGCGATCGCGGTGGCGGTGGCGGTCGGGAAGCCGGCGCTGCGCAGCAGGCCGGCAATGGTCGTGGTCGGCGTGGCGACGTTGTTCAGCAGTTGCGCGTCGTTGTCTTCCACGTGCCGCGCCCAGTACGCGCCGAGCAGGCCCTGCACCGCGGCGCCGGCGTAGTGCAGGCGTAGCTCCTGCGAGGCGGTGGTGTCGTCGAGCTGGCGCTGCGCGTAGCCGGCGTTGTCCGGGCCATGGTCCATGTCCCACATGCTCGACGAGGTGACCTTGTTCCAGGCGCTGACCGAGGACAGCGACCAGGCATCGGAGAGCGCGTAGTCGGCCTGCAGGGTGACGATGTCGCTGTCGCTGCGGGTGCGGTCCGGGGTGTTGTTGGTGGCGTAGCGGTGTTCGAAGTAATCGGGCAGGTCGGTGCGCACGTAGGTGTACATGTACGGGCCGGTGCGGTGCGAGCGGGTGTAGCCCAGTTGCACCTTCAGCCCGGCGATCGCCGATGGCGTCCACAGCAGCTTGCCGCGGTAGATCGCCGAGACCTGCGCGTCGTCGGCGGCCTGGCGGGTGAGGTTCCAGGTGTAGCCATCGAAGCTGCGCTGCTCCACCGAGGCGCGGAACGCCAGTTCGTCGGCGACGATCGGGCCGCCGACCGCGCCGGCCAGGCTGCGGTCGGACGGATCGGAGGCCAGCACCCGCAGCTTGCCCTGCCAGTCCATGGTCGGCTCGGCGGTGCGCAGGACGATGGCACCGGCCAGGGCGTTCTCGCCCTGCAGGGTGGACTGCGGGCCGCGCAGGACCTCCACCTGCTGCAGGTCCCACAGGCTCAGCGGCGCCCAGCTGATCGCCTTCCACGGCAGGGCGGCGCCGTCCAGGTAGATGGTGGCCAGCGGCGCATCGCTGCCGCCGTCGATGTTGCGGATGCCGCGGATGCTGAAGCCGGCATCGCCGTAGGTCTGCGCCATGTTGGCGGTGCGGTTGAACACCTCGTAGGCGTTCTGCAGGTTCTCCTGCTCGATGCGCGCCTCGGTGGTGACGGCGACCGAGCTGGTCGTGTCCTGCACGCTGCGGCCGCTCTTCTCGCCGGTGACGACGATCTGGTCGAGGGTGGTGGGATCGGGGGGAGGCGCGGCCTCGCCGTCGGCTGCGCGCGTTGGCGACGCCCAGCCCAGCACCACGGACATCACAGACAAGGACAACATCGATCGCGCGACGCGCATGCACCATTCCCCCGAAAGACTCACGGATGAAGGCATGGCGGCGGCTGTGCCCGGCTGCCGGACCCGGCAGCGCTGGGCGCGGACTTTAGCAGAGCGTGAACGGCGCCGCCACGGGATTTGGGATGAGCGGCAGGTTTGCGCGGGGATCCGGAACCCATAGGGGCGGCTTCAGCCACGATGGGCATTCCCGGTAGAGCCCGTCGCGGCTGAAGCCGCTCCTACGAGTGGGCATCGCGCCAACGTATGCGTCACGCGCAGACACGTGTTGTGGGAAGGACTTCAGTCCCGACGCAGCGACCGGCGGCTGCCGCAATGCGGGAGGCGATCGTCCCAGGGGACTAGCGAGGCTGGCGCGTCGCGCGTCGCGGCTGAAGCCGCTTCTACAGTTCTTCTTGTCCGGCACTCATGCTTGAAGCAACAGCAAAGGCTTTCGCCCTTGCGGGCGAGTTACTTTTCTTTGCTTGTGCAAAGAAAAGTAACCAAAAGAAAGCACACCCTGCCTTCGCGCCCTCCGCGCTGCGCGCTCCGGGTCCGCGTCCAGCCCGGGGATCCGCGGAAGGGGCATCCTGCCCCTGCCGCGGACGGCGCACATCCCTGTGCGCCGCCCCTTCGGGGTTTTTCCCCGAGCTGGCCGCCGCTTCGTAAGGGAACCCGATAAGTCAAAAGCCGAAACAACAGCCAAACCAAAGCAGAGCAACGGCCAAGGCAACAGCGACAGCAATAACCGCGATGGCAACGGCAACGGCTATGGTCACAGCGACGGCAACGTGCTCCTACCAAACGCAAACGGGCGGAAGGACCATCGCCCTCCCGCCTGCTGGCACCGGCCTGCGCTGCCGGCGCGGTGTGCTGCGATGCCTGCGATCAGTGCCAGTGCAGGTTGAACGAGACGCCGACGATACGCGGTTCGTTGTACACGGCCGCCATGTAGTTCTCGATCACGCCCTTGAGGTTCTTCTCGTTGGTGATGTTGCGGGCGAATGCGGCCACTTCCCATGCGCCATAGTCGCCGGTGTAGCCCAGCTTCAGGCCGCCTTCGAAGTTGCCGTTGGAGGTGAACTCGGTGGAGTCGTACAGCACGAAGCTGGTGTAGCCCTGCTTGTTCCAGTCGGTGGCGACGAAGAACGCGCCACCATCGTTGACCGGGATGTCGTAGCGCGCGGCCAGGTTGACGTTGTACTTGGGCGCGTTCGGCAGCGGGTTGCCGTCGATCTGGGCGAAGGTGTTGTTGCCGATGCGGATCGTCGGATCCTTCACCGTGCACACCACCACGCCGTTCAGGCCGCACACCTGTGCATAGACGCGCTTGTCCTGGATCTCGCTGTGCAGCAGGCTCAGGCCGGCGGTCAGCGACAGGTTGGGGATCGGGCGCCAGTCCAGGTCCGCCTCCATGCCGTAGGCCTTGGCCTTGTCGGCGTTGAACAGCACGCCGTTGCCGTTGGCGTCGTTGCCGTTGAGCTGGATGTCGTCGACGGTGTAGGTGAAGCCGGTGACGTTCAGGCGCAGGCGGTTGTCGAACAGGTTGCTCTTGATGCCGGCTTCCCACGACAGGATGGTTTCCGAGTCGGCGGTGGTGAAGTCGGAGTTGAACACCGCCGAACGGCCCTGGATGGTCGGGCCGCGGAAACCGCGGGCGACCTTCGCGTAGACGTTGACGTTCGGGTTGATCGCATACATCGCGCTCAGGTCCCAGCTCGGCTGGGTGTCGGCCAAGCGCACGTCGCGGCGGCCCTTGTAGGTGACCACGCCGGCGGCGGTGTCGGCGGTCTTGAGCAGCCTGGTCTCCTTGCTGTCGCGGGTCTGGCGTACGCCGGCGGTCAGGGTCAGCGCGTCGGTAACCGCGTAGGTCAGCTGGCCGAAGCCGGCCCAGGAAGTGTTGCTGTTGTGCAGGCGCACCCAGTTGTTGGGATTGTGCGCGGCGGTCTGCAGGAAGTAGGCGCGCTGGTAGAAATCGGTGGTGTCCTTGCCGTCGAAGTAGAACGCGCCGGCCTGCCACTGCAGCGGGGCGTCGCCTTCGCTGGCCAGGCGCAGTTCCTGGGTGTACTGGTCCAGGTCGCGCACCTGGCCCATCGACTGGCCGTAGCCGTTGGGCACGCCGTTGACCGGGAAGTTGGCCGCGGCGCCGCCGTCGGTGTCGCCACGGCTGTAGCCGGAGGTGGTCTCGTAGGCGCTGATCGAGGTCAGCGATACGCCGCCGAAGTCGTAGATCGCCTTCAGCGAGGCGCCGTGGGTCCTGTACGCCTGCGGGTTGTCGTGGGCCTCGTCGTAGGCCACCTGGTCGCGCGGCACGTCGACCTTGTTGGAGCCCTTGGTCAGCGCGCCGCGCAGGAACAGGGTGGAGGTGCCGTCGTAGTCGCGGGTGTGGAACGCGCCCAGCAGCGAGAAATGCTCGCTCGGCTTCAGCAGCAGCTGCAGGCGCGCGTTGCGGTCGTCGTAGCCACCCATCGCATCCTTCTTCGGGGTAACCGTGCCGTCGTCGCTGGGCCCCGGGAACGTGTTGTCCACCCAGTTGTCGCGGTGCTGGTACAGCGTGGACACACGGAACGACAGCACGTCGTTGATTGGGCCGCCGATGCCGCCGTCGACCGAGACGGTGTTGTCGCTGCCGTAGCTGGCGGTGACCCGGCCGGTGTAGTCGTCGCTGGGCTTGATGCTGTCGAACTTGACGATGCCGGCGGTGGTGTTGCGACCGAACAGCGAACCTTGCGGGCCGCGCAGCACTTCCAACTGGTCCAGGTCATAGACCGGGTTGGACTTCAGCACCACGTGCTCCAGCACCACGTCGTCCTGGATGATCGACACCGGCTGCGAGGCGCCGAGGTAGAAGTCGATGTTGCCCAGGCCGCGGATGTAGAAGCGCGGGAAGATGCGGCCGGTGGTGGTTTCGGCATAGAAACTGGGCACGCGGCCGGACAGCGCCAGCAGCGTGTCGTCGCCGCCGGCGGTGAAGTCGCGCATCGCCTCGCCCTGCACCACGCCCACCGACACCGGCACCTCCTGCAGGTTCTGCTCGCGGTGCTCGGCGGTGACGATGATGGTGTCCAGCGAGGTCGCCGCGTCGCCGGTACCCGCGGCGTTGGCCGGGCGGGACGCGCTGCCGGCCAGCGACGGCGCGCTGTCCTGCGCGGCGGCAGCGCCGGCAATCGAGGCCAGCAGCAGGGCGGCGCAGGCCTGCGCCAGGCGGGTACGGGCCGGCGCGGCGCGCGCGGTCAGCGGCCGCGGGGAGAGATGGGAATGCAGCATGTCGTGTCCTTGTGAGCGCGCGAAATCGAGTCCGTTCGGCTTGCGCAGCAGCACGCGACGGCATGCGCCAGACTGTGGCGCAGCGCGGCACGATATGTCGTTCGTGTTGCATCGCCATTGCAATGACGGCGCGATGGCTGTTCCTACAGGTAGGCCATCCGTTCTCTCGTCTGCGCCGGCGACCTCACGGCGTGCAGCGCTGCGCCGCGAATGCGGCCAGGCGCTGGGTCAGCGTGCCTTCCTGCCAGACGATGTCGAGGATCACCCAGCGATCGTCCTGGCGACCCAGCATCACCGTGTCCGTCCACTGCAGGCCATCGACGGCCAGGCGGGCGCGCACCCGCGCGGTGTCGCCCTCGACCTGTGCGGTCGTCGAGACCAACGCGGTGGGCTGGTCCGGCCACAGGAAGAAGGGGCTCTGGTCCAGCATGTGCGGCTTGACGTCGGCCGGGACCAGCCTGGCGCAGGCCGCCTCGTAGGCGCGCTGCGCCTCCAGCGCCGCGAACAATTCCCGCCCCAGCAGATGCCGCACCTGCGCAACGTCGCCGTTGCCCTGCTCCGGCGCGATCGCCCACGCATAGAACGCCTGGACCGTGCGTGCCGGCGGCTCGCCCGCGGCGGCGGCGAACGCGCCCAGCCACAGGCCCACCGCGCACAGAAAACGCATTCCCCTCATGGATCGCGGATCCCTTGGGCCGCCAGGCGCGGCATGGCGATCCTCGGTTAGCCGCTGCGCGCCGTCAATGCGAGCGCTTCCCCGAGCGCGCCGGCGGCCAGCGTGGGCGCAGAACCAGCTGGGCCTGGGCAACAGAAACATCCGGTCTCACCGAGCCTCCACCTCACGGCAAGAGGCCCCCACGTAGGAGCGGCTTCGGCCGTGACAGGCTTTACCGGGAACACCCGTCGCGGCTGAAGCCGTTCCTACGCAGCGACGACACATGCCATTGAGTCGCAGCAAATGCCTCTGTCCGTCCGGCTCTTCAATCGCTGTCCACACCGAGCACGGTCAGGCGCAGCGGCGGTGCATCCGGGCCGGTCGGCGCATGCGCCAGTGTTCCGGTGACCCGCACCACCTGGCCGGCGCCTTCCTCCCGCAGATGCGCCGCCTGGTCCGCGGTGACCGCCAACCGCAGTCGGCGCACTTGCTCATGCCGCGGCTGTTGCCCGTCTGCCGACGCCGCCACGCATAGCGGCTGCGGCAGGATCAGCACCTCTTCCTGGGTCGCTGCCGCGCCGGCATCGGCGTGCGTGTGCGAGTGCGGCGCAGTAGGCGAGGCGGTGTCAGTGGAAGACGGCGCCAGGGTACCGGACAAGGTGACCTGGGTCGGCCCATACGGCAGGCAGTGCCTGGGCGCCGCCATCAGCTCGGGCGCAGTGCCGATCAGCAGCAACGGGAACAGCGACAGGGAGCGGATCGGCATCGTGGCAACGCGGACGGAGAGGGGCCGCCGAGCATACCCAAGTGCGATGACGCGTGTGCTGCAGTCGGCGACAGCACGCCACTCAGCGTTGCCACGAGACCGCAGCGGTCCTCAGCGTTCGCGCTCCACCACCAGGTCGGTGAACCGCGGTTCGGCGGCGATCAGCGCATGCAACCGGACAAAGCACGGATCGTCGTCGCGCATCGCATGCCGGCCGAGCAGGCGCTCCCAGAACGAACGCTGCTTCTCGATCTGCAGCATCCAGGTATGGTTGCCGTCGACCTCCTCCTCGGCATAGGCGCCGACCAGGTAGGTGCGCCCCTGGCATTCCGCCTCGGAGGCCCAGCCCCAATCCTCCGGGTCCGGTTCGGACAGCACCATGGCGTCGCCGACGCGCACGCGCAGCCAGTCCAGCAGCGAGCTGCCGTGGATCGGATTGATCGGATTCTCCGGCTCGGCGCTCACCTCGAGCAGGCGGGAGCGGAAGTGGATGACAGGATGCATGCGGTAGCTTAGCTCTCTAGCGATCGGATGGCGGACGCGCGCATCGGCGCGGCATGCGTGACGGCATGCAGGCGCGGATGCGCAGTCCCGGAGGGTAAACGCACGCACGTCGGTCCAGGTGGACAGCGGCGTCACACGTCATGCGGCCCGGTGCGTCCGGCGCAGTCGCCTGCGGCACGCGGACGCGGCGCGTGCGTCGCTCGCAGCGCCAGCCTGCCGGAACCGGATACAGCCGCGCCGCAACGGGCCAGATCGATTGCAGCACGCGTGCATGACAACTCGTCGGCTCCGGCGTAGACAGGCACGCGTGCCGAGAACGCCCAGAGGCTGACGGCGACGGCGAGCCACACGCTGGCGACCTTGAAGCAGGTCGAATCGAAGGTCGGGTAGGGGAAGGAGTCGCCGGGAAGACCATGCTGCAGCAGCGCCCCGCCTGGCGTTGCCAGAACGTCAGCCACGTCTCCACGCCGCACCACAGCGGCAGCACCCAGCCGGCGGGGAGCGGGGTGACCGCGAGGGCGAGCACGCGGTGCTTCATCACGCGCCGCCATGCGCCGGCAAGCAGGGCGGCTGTTCGACGGATCCGGGAGGCCGGTGAGGATATCAAGAAGGTCGACCGTCGCTGCAGCACTGAAGCAGTCATTGCGACGCGGCGGCGGCACAGCCTCATGGTGTTTGCTCGGGCTCCGGCTCCAGATTCGGCTCGAACGGATGATCGGGCGGCGCTGCTCGCATCACGGATAGAACCGCACGCAGATCGCGTCGTTGAGATACCAAGTGGGGTCCTTTCCACGGAACAGCTCGAACACGACCCGCATCGTTTTCTCCGGCTTGGTCACTGCCTCGAACATGCAGAAGCAGCAGTATCGAGCGAGGCCAACACTACACTCCGCAGCGTAGAGGTCGGATAAGGCCCGACACGTCCTCGGTCACCAACTCGCTCGCCACCGGTTCACCCCCATTGGCCCACACTGTTGCCCCACCTTTGGAGCGACTCCGATGCACACGACCTGGCTGCTCGCCTTGCTGGCGATTCCCGCACTGGCCCACGCGGCACCGGACGAGGACGCGGCGATGTGCCGCAATGGCGGCTTCCCCATGAGCACGGCCAAGTTCTCGCTCGCCAAGGTCGTAGTGCCGCGCCTGTACCTGCTCAACGACGACGACGGCTGCCCGGCCAAGGGCGAGGCCGCATGCCGGCAGCGCGCCTATGTGGTCAAGGACGACACAGTGATCCTGGCGCAGCGCCAGGGCGGCTTCGTTTGCGCGTTCTACCCCAACAAGGTCGGCGGCAGCGCCGGCTGGGTGGCGGCGTCGAGCGTGCAGCCACTGCCGGCGACCGCCGCACCGAAGCCGCAGGCCTGGGTCGGCCACTGGCACGACGGCGACAACGAGCTTCAGCTGCTCGCCAACGGCGACGGCACCCTCACTGCCAACGGCGATGCCTACTGGCCAAGCGCCAACCCGAGCCCCGAGGAAAGGCCCGGCGGCCCGAACCTCGGCGCCGTCACCGCACGCGGCTTTCCGGAAGGCAATCGGCTGGAACTCAGCGAGGACGACTGCAAGGTCCGCCTGCAGCTGGTCGGCGACCTGCTGGTGGTCTCGGACAACCTGCAGTGCGGCGGCGCCAATGTCAGCTTCAATGGCGTGTACCGGCGCAATGCGGCGAAGCACTAAGGCGCGGCCTCTGCGGTTCTCGCGTTGCGTGTGATCCGGGCGGCGATGTGGTGCCGCCCGGGTTCTCACTTAGAAGATCGCGTCCCGCGGCGTGATTCCAGTTTGCGTCACAGACCCACGCTTTGCGCGACAAGCTCCGCAAAGACCCACACATCGCCCTTGTCATAGGTCTCGGGTGCTTCCGTTCCGCCTAGCGTCGGATAGGGTTGCGGGATATAGATCTGCCCGGGCTTCAACGGGCCAAGACGCGCAGCGATCGCGCGGACGTGGTCGCCGCGCAACACGTACTCCTCGAAGCCCGCATCGCGCAGGATGGCCGCCTCGAACACCGCAGTGGAGGCGTGCGCGCCATATAACTTGCCCGCGGCCTTGAACGGATGCAGCACCGCGTAATCCTGGCTGGTTGGATCATGCAGAAAGAAGTGGCCGAGACTCGAGTAGCCGACCACGACGGTATACGCCGGGAACGCGTCCGCCCACGGGCCGAGCACCTCGTGCGATTTCGGCGTGATCAGGTGATACAGCGGGACGTTAGTCGCGTCAGCGCGCTCTGCACTCTGGCTCATTGGAGACCTTGCTGCAATGGCGCGCCAGGATACCAAGCCACGCGCGTCCGCCTGCTGTCACCGTGTTCACCTAGGCCTTGGTGCTGGCTCCGTAACACCTGGCCGATCCATCCAGAAAGAACTGCACGTCAGCCGCTTGGCACCAGGCTTCCAGCTCGGCCTTGAACACCGGCCACAAATCGCGCGCCCATGCAGGTGTACTCTACGCCCAGGCATGCGCGGTGGGCACGTAGACCGTCGGCACGCCCATCGGGAAGTCCAGCACGAACTCGCCCACCCGGCCCAATGCAGACGAGTTCTTCTTTCCAGCGGGGTTGGTATTGGAATGTGGTCATGGGACCGTTAGAGGCAGATACATTTAAGATGTCCTGAGCGCATATAACGCTCAATATTGTAAACCTTGTCGGTAATGTAAGGCTGAAGTGTTGCTACAACCGATCTCGTTGCTAGTATTACCGCGCGCTCAAAAGAGCACATATGCTTCTCATCTTCCTCCCAAGGATCAAGAATATCCTTCCAGTGCGGGAGCTTGGCACCTCCATGGACAAATTTTGATCGCATGTCATACAGGTGACCCACAATATTCTTTGGTTCTTCCCAACAGCCAACCCAAAGAGCGGATTTTTCAGCCAGCTGCTTACGTAGATCACCTATGCCATCGCAATAAAATGCCTCCAGAGACTGCATAGCACGAAATTGGATTTCACCTTCTTTGTAAGGACCGAGATGAACCATGTGAGTGAACGCCGCAAGGGAGCGTTCAATGCGAATAACTGCTAGTGCCTGATTAAAGAAGGAAGTGGCATGTATTCATGCAACTACATCTGGCAGCATCAACGTTGTGATTAATGGCCATTTTGGATCGTCTTCCTCCGGATGCCACAATTGGAAAAAGCTTTGCTTACCAGAAATTCCTGGGAACGTGACGCGCTCAAGGACGCCAGTGAGCCGAGCCGTCGCCGGCTGACCTGGTAGACACCTGGCGTTCGCAACATTCGATGCCGCAAAGAGCAAAGGCAGTAAAAGAGCAAGATGTCGTGGCATGGGCGTCAACTGCTATTGGACCGATAATACGGCGGTCGAAGATCCTCGCCGAGCTATCGAGCGCCGTCAATCAGCCTAATGTGCTGCCCGGCTTCTCGGGGAATATGACATAGCCGCTTCCTGATGCTTCGGCATCGAGGAATGCTTCGCGCAGCAGCGGGTCGTTCACCGCCTCGATCTCGTGAACTTCCTTATAGCGCTCGATGGTCATCGTGGCCCAACCTCGAGCCGCCAACATAGGCACAAGCATATCTTCTGCTTGCTCGAGGGACATCGTCGCCGCGAACAGGACGGCTCCTACATGCTCCCCTGCATGGAATTTCTCGTGAGCGGATCCCGCGATAAGGGTTGCCTTAATACACAACATGGTCGGCGGCGTCCTAATTGAATTCGGCGAAGCGAAAAACCAGGGTCGGTCGGAAAACCAAGGTCAGGGAAAACCTGGTCAGAATGATCTTTTAAAGGTCTCGCAGACGAGAAAGTGCACTCTGCCCCCAATTAGCTTGCTCATGTCGCTCCTGTCCATCCAAACGCTGCGCTACATTGTAGTGCGATGCGAGGTAGGTATGGATTAACCGTACCCCATGGTTGAGTGCCCTTCCAGCGCGCTGCCGGCTGCGTACATTGGGGGACTGGCGGCTAGCGCCACGCCGAGTAGGTCGTTACATGGGTGCGTTCGAGCCGTCCGTCCGCGTCCGTGTCCATCTCTATCACGTAGCCCGACTTTCGCAGCAGCGATTCTTCGGTGGCGATGACGCATCGCCACCGCCGGGGCGCCGTTTCCTGGCAGGCGTCGAAGAAGTAGTCGCTCGAACCGACGACGGTCGATCCCGCAAGATGGCGGTCAAGGCCATGCTGCAACTGCGCCGCGTCATAGGTCCGATAGGGGCGATCGACCGGCAAGCCGGAAGCGGCATACACCAACTGCCATGGTGTCTCGCAGGCGCACGGCATCGGCGAGTAGCCGAGGAGCGTGAATCCGACGACACACGCCACGATGATCGCGGCTCCAAGAGTTTGGATACGTCGCAGCATGCCGTAGGTGCCTAGGTCGCTCTGCGATACGGTAGAAGTGATGTTGCATCATCGCACAGGAGCTCCGTTCGCGAGCAGCCGTCATCTTCGCCGGGCTTGGGGGACTGGCGTAGTCCTTTCGTTCCGGTGCGCCACTACTTCCTCTATCTAGTTCGAAAACGTATCGGCCCTGCTTCATTCGGATCGCATTTCAAATGACGGGGCGGCTACGGCACGTTTCCTACGTCTCCATCGATAGACAAGATAGGCCGAACCGTTGAGGAGCACCCAACACAACGCCGGAAACCAGGCACTGACGGCGACACGCGAGGCCGCCTCCATCCCATGCGATGTGACCGCGTCCGGTCCCAACCCATCCCACAGGAACCAGTCGACGCAAAGCAGACAGAGAAAGGTCGTGGTCGATGTGAACAGGGACAGCCACAACGCCAGGCGGGAGGGAAGACAATCGCCACGACGAAGGCAGGGCCGGCGCACGCAACCAGCGCAAGGAGTCCGATCACAGATGCCTGCATGACATCCATTAGCGCCGCTCACCACTTCCCAAAGTAGGACGAAATGTCGAAGTAGACCTCGCGCTCCTCGCCGGAGGGCAACACGATCGTGATGAGGTCCATGGCCGATGGCTCGAACAACAGGGACTGCGATTTGATGCGCGCGCCGGGGTAGTGCTGATCGAGCCATGTGCGTTGCGCCGCGATGCCGGCGCCTTCGCTATGCGCCGCGGACAGATCGACGGGATGGTCCGGCGACGCGCCGTCCCCATGTGCGACGGCCGGCCGCGGCGAGGGTGCGGATTGACATGCCACAAGACCCGCCAGCAGGACCAAAGAAAGCATTCCACACTTCATCACACCCCCTAATGTGATCAACCAAACAGCTGGATTAGAGTAGACCTGTCGGTTCATTGCGCACAACAGCGTGCTTTCTGGCTAGGACTTCGCTTGATGCACCACCCGCTCAACTGGGCAAGCGAGTCGCAGCCACATCAGATGTATCGACACTGAGGTCTAAGCCAAGAACAGTAGCTAACTCAAACTGTTCTTGCGAAGGGCGGAATTGGCTCAGATTTCCTGGAGGGTAACGCCTGAACTAGGCCGTACCACGAAGTGGCGCGGCTTGATTGAATCGTTAGATCTTGCCGTCAGTCTCGGCGAGGATTGACCTCATAAACGAGTCAATTTCTAACCCGTAAGGCTGATATGGGTCTCGAGCCATTGCCGGGTTTATATCGATAACAGAAGAAAGCCAGATAACGAGATCGCGGAATGCTAGCTCAACCTTCTCCCGAGTTGGGCTGGAATGAAGTCCTGAGTTGAAAAGCTCGATAAGGCGGTCTGCCTCCTTTCCAAGTATCTTCAGGCGATCAGCTGGTGTGTCGACGCTAGAAATAGCTTTTTCAATGTACGCCCAAAGGCGATTTTTGTATTGAGCGGGACCGACTTTGCGCCCGTTCCAGTCAGCCTCTTGAGGAGGAAACAGAGCGTCTGCTGTTCGTTCGAGCATCCGTCTACCCGAAAGAGCTGCTTGAGCATAGTCTTCTTCAGTCTCAGCTCGTTCTAGTGTTCGCGCCGCTGCTGCTAATGCGTCAAACAGTTTTGGATGAAGCTCCTCCAAGCTATGCGCAATTGCCGACGCATCATCATCGCTTAGGGCAGGTAGCTTGGAGCAGAAGAACTTAAATGACTCTACCCGCTTGAAATGCTCTAGAGAGTCATAATTGTCGAAAATTGTCCGACGAGCACCTTGGTCCTCGTACTCAACTTCAAATCCCTCTCGTTCAAATGACTTCTTCAAGCAAGTATCGGGTTCTTCGTTATGATCCATATCATAGAAGATGGCGCACCTTCTGCCCGTCAGCCTGTACGTCTCGATCAAGCTGTTTCGGAATAGCTGCAGATGAAGCGGCCTAGAAAAAATCACATCCATGCAGCCTAAATAAAATTCATTAGTTTGCAACTTATGGTTGAGCTTTTCCGCTACTGCCTGCGTCATGTTCTGAAACAACCAGCAGTAGACAGTCGCAGTATTGTATGTCACCTCCAATTGAGGCTTTTTCAGCCGATCGAATGATATGGGTACATACACATTGCGACATAGTTTCTCGAGAGCATCATAAGTCCGGTCTTTACTTTGACTGAAAGTGAGGATGTCCCCCACGGAAACTCGCATCGGGCGGGACTCACCCTGTAGGATATTCGAACCTAAAATCAAGTCCATTACCCGGCCGCCGTAGCAGCTTCCCAAGTCAGGATGATCTGAATTGAAGAGGAACGCTACGTTCATGAGGCCTCGATTGGATGACGCAGTTCTAACTACTATTGCACCGCCTAAAAGCGGAATAGTGCAATCCTCACTGAATCAATGAGCGCCGTCAATTAGGCCAAAACATCGGTGGGTCCTTGCTTCTGCCAGCAACCTAGAATGGGGTCAGGTTCACTTCCTACAGGCCGACACTTCGATGCCTGACAATAGTCACGGAGCTTGCTCGATGTCGGTGATCGCGATCGGTGACCACGCTCGTCGGCATGGCTCGCCTTCCTCGCCTTGATCTTCCTGGCATACCACAGCATATCGTACAGCGCGGCAATAATCGCCTTCCCTGTTTTCTGGATGACGGCGACCGCAGGCGCTATCTGCACCTCCTGCGTGGTGCCCTGCATGCCACCGGCTGCCAGCTACATGCCTACGTCCTGATGGACAACCATGTGCACCTGCTCGCCACGCCGCCGGAGGCTGGAAGGATCGGACAGCTAATGCAGCGACTCGGTCGTCACTATGTGGCCATCTTCAATGGACGTCACGGCCGTACCGGCACGCTCTGGGAAGGGCGCTACACGTCATGCCCTGTGGACAGTGCCGACTACGTGTTGCGCTGCTATCGCTACATCGAACTCAACCCGGTACGCGCTCGTCTCATAGACGATCCGACCACGTATCGCTGGTCCAGTTGCGCGGCTAATCTCGGTCAGCGGGAACACTCGACACTAACGCCCCACCCTTCCTGGCCCGCTCTGGGGAATGATTCAGCCGAGCGATCCAGCGCTTATCGCGCCTTGCTTGATGAAGTCCTAAGCGACGAACTGCTTGCCGACATCCGCATTCACCTTCAGCAACAGCGGGCTCTCGGCCACGATGCGTTTCACGGCATGGTCGAGGCCAAGACTGGCCGCTTCGCTGGTGTAAGGCCAGCCCATCGGCCACGCAAACCCACCACGATCAATGAATAAGTCAACCTAACTCCGTTATCCAGCAATGAAACCGCCAACCGCCTGCTGCGCAAGTTCCTGCCCAAGGGCGCGGACCTGTCATTGGTCAGCCAGACCATGCTCAACGACATCGCCCGCCTACTCAACGGCAAGCCGCATCAGACACTGGGGTGGAAGACCCCCGACGAAGCGTTGTGCCATAACTGCGCCGTGTGAGGGATAACACCTGGATTAAGCGGCGCCGCGAAGCGGCGTCGGCTTGAATGTATTGTTAGGCGGCAATGTCTTTGAATTGCACACCTGCCACGTCCATCAGCGACTTTAGAACAATGCCACAACTGATATCTGTATCAAGCAAATGCTCTGTCACTTGTGTGTACGCATCGGGAGAATCATTCAAGCTGATTTCGCGGAGTTGAGAGATTGAAAGTCGTGTTTTTAGAGATGCTTCCAGAATATCTGGATTTAAGCTCCAGCCCGCAAGTCTTGAAAGCTCGGTGAGGGATTCATCAAGATTCAGTAGGTACTTCTGCATTGTTTGGTCGCCATTATAGAGATGGTATATCTCTTTCCTCGTGGCCTCGCTCAACGCAATAGGTTTGCCGCCCGATCCCAAGTATTCTTTCGCGATTTGCCCAAAGCGGTCCTTTCCGAAGTGCGCCCAGCACGTGCTGATCCAGTGATTGTGAAATGCGGCGACATGGTGCTGCGTAACACTGAGTAAGGCGAGTACCGCCGATCTCTTCGACTTATTCTCAAGATAGAGATTTACTATCAATATTCCGAGTGCTAAAGATAGTAAGTTTCCAGCCAGTCCTGACAGGAATCCGGCCGTGGTTGTATTGGTGACCCGGTAGGCGACAACGAGAGCAGCAACACCAAAGATAGCTGCTATGGCAGCAAAACGCTTTTTCATCTCAAAACTCCACTGAATGTATGGTTGCCGCCTAATGCCTGAATTAAGCCGCACCGCGAAGCGGCGTCGGCTTGAATAAACTGTTAGCCCTCTGGCGACGTAGCCAGATAGCCAAAATGGAAACCGGCAACATCAGATAGCTTGATACGACACGATACATAACCGGTACCTGGGATGGGAGGCTGCCCGGGAGAGAAGTATTGCGCATCGCGAAGATGGATGTATCGGCGCTTTCCGTCGTCGTCTGGCTTAGATGCATCGTCAGGTTCTTCATTCTCTTCCTCCTGCTTGGCTCCGATCTCTTTTATCCAAGCGGTCACAGGATTGATCTCAATGAACTTCTCTTTGCTGATGATATGCCCGGACACTAAGAAACCGCCAACAATGAGCGTAACAGCAGACTCGATTGGATTCTCATCATACTCCGAGAACTTTACGAATAGCTCAAGAATTCCGTCGCGCATGTCTTTCCTCCTGAGCACTAACTACTCTTGGACCACCTAAACGCGGCGTAAATAAAATCGTGGTCAGAGTGCATTTTTAGAAAAGCGAAAACGGCGTATAAACCATTCAACTTCGACGGCTTCACTCAACTTATATCTTTGCCATTAACCTCTTTGATTAGAAATCAAGGTTTATGTCGGCGGTATTGATTGTTGGTACTCGAGCTACGGTAGCTCCCCCCCTTATGCGAAGAACCATGGCCCGACGCGTAATGCCCGCCATGACTGGTCGTGTGGTGTGAACCAGACGCACGCACACGTGCATCCACAGATGTGGCGGCCAGGCAGATGGCAAAGCCGGCCAGCGCCGCGATGATCGAGACTTTGGTAAACATCGATTTCCCCTTAGAAAATGTTGCGTCCTGTGTGGCGTCCCAGCTTTCCCATTGCAGACTGACGCACTGCACCGCGCATCCCCGCAGGCGCAACCGTCCAATCAGGTCCGATGGAAGTCCGTTCTCCCCACAGACGATCCTGTTCTAGCACGGCGTCACACTTTATGGGGAGACAAATGCAGCTGTCGGCCAGGAGCATTCCAAGGCGAAGGCGCCTGCTCCCCAAGGACGCGTCGTTGACGTGAGTCCCGATCAACTCAGGGCACGTCCCCCGCGTTGTTACGCTGGGTCAGTTCGGCCACTTCGCCCGCGGTGACGATGCGCACTCGGCCTCCCTTGGCACTCTCGCCACCAGCCACCACCAGCCGCGCCAGCGCCGTCTTCGGCTCCAAATCCCGCGGCGCCTCCAACGCAGGAAACGCCGCCCGCGCCATTTCCCGACCCCGCGCATCCTCCAACACCACAAACCCCGCCGGCGCATCCACGTGCCCCAGGCTATGCACGGTCACCTCGATGGCATCACCTATCACCCGCACATCCCCACGCCCGATCCCCAAATCCGGCCGCTGCTCGACCGGCACCGCGGCAGGCGCAACCAGTTCGAGTTCCATCACCACCGTCTTGCCGGCCGAGAACTCCACCTCCACCGCTCCGCTCTTCTCGAACGCGAACTCGCGGGTGGCAGCCTTGCCATCGATCTTCCCATCGCCATCGCGATCCACGCCCACACGCATGCGCCATTGCCCGGCGGTGACATTCCACCCTGTCATCTGCGCCCGCTGCACCTTGCCGCTGGTGTTGTAGCCAATGACGGTAAAGCGATCCTGCCGCGGCTTCGGCAACAGTAGGGCCACCTGCACCGCGCCTTCCGGGTCGGCGAAGCGCCAGCTGACGGTGTGGCCGGGGTAGGTCTGGTTGCGCTTGAGGGCGACGCCGCCGAGGCGGGCGCGCTGCAGGTTCACGGTGGGCGATTCGACGCGGTCGCTCCACCAGTGGCCATCGGTGTTCATGTAGAAGGTCTGCAGTTTGTCGCGGGTCTCGGCGCGGTACAGGGTTTCCAGCCAGCGCGGGTCGCCGGTCTGTTCCCAGGCGACGTGGTGGGCGAAGTCCGGGGTGGCGTCGGGGTCGGCGTCGGCTGCCGCCTTGACCAGGCTGGCGCCCCAGCTGTCGCGCTTGTCGAGCACGTCGAGGAAGTTTTCGTTGAGCATGGACAGGCCGCCAGGGCCGGCCTTGGCGACGCGGTAGTCGATGGCCTTGAGGTAGCGCGCATCGCCGGTCCAGCGGTACGCCGCCCAGAAGGTATGCAGGGTGTCAGGGCCGCCGCTGCCGTCGAACAGGCTGCCGCCGCGGGTCTTGCCGGTGGCCCAGTTGATCTCGTTGGGCAGCGCCCACTGGCCCTTGGCGTCGGTGTAGGCGTGGGCCAGGTAGCCGTCGGCCAGGCCGGTGACGATGCGGCGGCTGTTGGGGTCGGCGTTGTAGCCGCCCAGCAGCAGCGCCGGGTGCAGGATCGGGAACGAATAGGGTTTTTGCCACTGCCAGTTCGGTTCGCGGTAGACCTTGCGCCCGCCGAACCAGTTGCTGGCGAACAGCAGGTGGCCCTGCGGGTTGACCTGGATGATGCGGTCGAACGCCTTCACCGTGGGCATCAGCCGCTCCACCGTCAGCGGGTCGCCCCAGTTGAGGTAGAGCATGGCGCTGTTGATGTTGATGCCCTCCTCGTAGGAATGCAGTTCGTCGGTCTCGATGGTGGAGAGGCCGTCGGTGAACATGCCGTTGCGGTAGTTGGCGTCGGACAGGGCGGTGAGCGAAGCGTTGAGCTTGTCCGGGTCCACGCCCATCAGGGCGACGCCGGGCCATTGCTGGGTAAGGTCGGAATCGTCGGAGATGCCGCCGCCGAAATCGCCGTAGTCGACCTGGCGTTCGTCGATCCACCAGTTGATGTAGCGGCGCGTGGCCTTCAGGTCTTCCAACTGCCAGAACGCCCAGCCCGGCACGCCCTTGGGCGGCTGCGGCAGTTGCACCGGCAGCGGGCCCTGGTTGCCGTAGCTGATGTCGGCCCAGTATTGGCGGCCCAGCGCGTTGTCCGGGTCCACCCGCAGCAGGTCGTGGATGTCGGCATCCAGGCGCGCGTACAGGCGCTGGCGCTTGGAGGTGGTGTGTTCCTCGACCAGGAAGCCCCAGTTGTCCTTGACCTGGTTGAAGCGGTCGGCGATGTGTTCGGCCTTGGCCTGTTCGCGCGGCTTGAACAGCAGGCGGAGTTGCGCGCCATCCAGCGCGCGCGCGTCGAAGCCGGGCGCGGCCGAGGCGATGCTGAGCATCAGGCTGTCGTCGCCGAGGATGCGGTCGCGCAGGTCCAGCCACAGCGTGCGTGCCTGTCCCGGCACGACCGAGACCGACACGTCGAGCATGTCGCGGCCCGGCCAGATGGGGTCCTTGACGCGGATGTTGAGCGGGATCAGGCCGTTGTGCGTGGCCGGCAGCTGCAGCGCCGGCAGGTCGATGGCGATGCCGTCCAGGCCGTCGTGCATGTTCTCCCAGCCGTACGACCAACTGCGCATCAGCGGCTGCGCGGCCGGCGCATCGCCGAGATTGGACGGAATGAGCACGTGCACGATGGGCAGCGGCGGCACCGCGGTCTTGTCGTCGGCACGCTTGCGCGACGGCGCCTTGCTCGGCAGCGCGACCACGATGCTGCGCTCGTCCGGCGGGTAGCGCCCGGCGATGTAGGCGCGCAATGCGGCGAGGTTGGCGTAGTCCGGGGCGATGTCGCTGCGCACGGTGTAGCGCAGCGTGGCGCTTGGGTTGGCCGGCTCGGCGCCGGCGCCGACGTCGTAGGCCCAGATCTCCTGGATCGGGGTTTCCTGGGCGACGTTGCTGAAACGCAGGTGGCCGCCGCGGCGGCGTTCGAACTGATCGACACTGCGCACGGTGCCCTGGGCGCGGGAGAACAACGGCGAAGGCGTGGCGCCATCGGCGGCATAGGTGGCCTGGCCGTAGGCGGCGCCGCGCAGTTCGATGCGGTTGAACGGTTCGTCGGGCAGGGCCAGGTCCAGCGCCTTGCCGCCTTCGACGTAGACGTTCCAGTCAGGCAGCTGGAAGTAGTCGTTGCGGCCGGGCAGGCGCGAGCGGTTGTAGACGCCGGGCCAGGTGGTCTCGGCGATGCCGTCGGTCGCCTTCCACATCCATTCCTTCAGGTCCTTGGCATCGGCGAGCTCGACCTTGCGGATGCGCGTGGACGGCGCGTCCAGCGCCGGCGGGGCGCGGCCGTGGTCCCAGCCGAAGCGATGCAGCCAGGCGTTGCGCGCGGCGCTGTCGGGCACGGCCTCGGCGCTGCGCGGTTCCTGTTGCCGGGCCAGCGCGGCGACGCCGGCGGCATCGAGCATGCGGTCGTAGACGCGGATCTCGTCGACGTCGCTGCCGCGCAGGAAGTTGTAGCGGCTCTGCACCTGGTGCGGCGCCAGCACGCGTGCGGCCAGGCCGAGCTGGTCCAGCGCGGCGTCGAAGTCGAGCGAGCCGCCGTCGGCGCAGGCCTGCGTGCAGTCCACGCGTGCGGCTTCCTTGCCGTCCACGTACAGGCGCACGCCGCGGGTCTCGTCCCAGGCGAAGGCCAGGTGGGTCCAGGCGCTGGGCGCGGGGTTCTTGTCGAGCGTGAAGGAGACGCGGGTGCGCGCCAGGTTGGCGTCGGTGACGAAGGCATCGAAGCCGTGGCCGTTCCAGTCGATACGCAGCCACGCCATGTCCCAGCTGGTGTGGTCGGCGTAGCCGACGCGGAAGATCACGAACGGCGCTTCGCCCACCGGGGTGCGCGAACGCCAGAAGAACGACAGTGTGCCGCGTTGGGTGTAGACGTTGCCCGGGGCGTTCCAGGACAGCACGCCGTCGTCGGCCCATTCGATCGCCTGCCCGGACACGCCGGTGGGCACCAGGGCGATCTTGTCGCGGAAGTTGGGCTGCGGGTCGCCGTGGGCGACGTCGGCGTCCAGGCCTTTGTCGGCGGAGACGCGGAAGAGGAGTTCGGGGGTGGCGGCTGTGGCGATCGCTGGCAAGGCGAGGGAGCACAGCAGGATGACGCGGTGTGCAATGCGGCGCGTGCACTGCGTGTTGGAGGCGTATGAAGTAACGCCTTGCCTTGTCGACGTGTGTCGGTGCAGCGCGTCGCGGCTAAAGCCGCTCCCACAGTGCAGTACCGCACATGTGGGACCGGCTTTAGCCGCGACGCGCGGTGCCCGCACATTCGATGACGCGCGTACGAAGTCGATGGCTGTCAGGCATCGCATCGCATGTGCCCCCAGGCGCTGCCATCCCCAGACACCCATTGCGGCCAAACCACGCGCAGCGCGCATGGCGCTGCGGCACATTGCCTGTTTCATCTCGCTCCTTTGCGATCGGCGCGCACCATGCAGCGCGCGGCGATCTCCCTCCCCGACCCGCGAGTATGCGGGCAGCGCGGGGTTGCCGATGCCGCAGCGCGGCAACGGCGAACGCACGCCTCAGAACTTGTAGCGCACCCCGATCGCGTACTGGCGGCCGGTCTCGCTGTAGGTCAGCGGCAGTTGCGCGCCGCCCGCGCTGGTCTGCACCCACTCGTAGTACGGCACGTTGGTCAGGTTCTGCCCTTCCAGGCTGATGTCGATCTTCTCGTCGATCTTGTAGGTCAGCTTGGCGTCGACGACATTGGTGCCGCGCATGCCGTGCATGTCGAAGCCGGTCTCGGTGGCCGGCACCTGGGTCAGGTAGCCGTCGCGGTGGGTCAGCGACACGCGGCCGCTGAAGCGCTCGCCTTCGTAGAACAGCGTGGCGTTGTACGCATTCTTCGACAGGCCGGTGAGGTCGGTGTTGAACGACAGCGCGCCGCTGCCGGTGACGTACTGGATCTTCGACTGCACGTAGGTGTAGTTGAGCTGGGTGCCGAAGTTGGCCCACTTGCCCGGCAGGAAGCTGAAGGGCTGGATGTAGTTGAACTCGGCGCCCTTCAACTTGCCGCCCGGCGTGTTGAGCGGCACGCTGAAGACGAAGTCGTCGCTGGCCGCCGCGCCGGTGCCGTCGAGCAGGCTGACCGGCAGGCCGCTGCTGGAGTACGGGGCGATGGTGCGCGTGGTCTGCACGAAGCTGTCGATGTCCTTGTAGAACAGCGCCAGGCCCAGCATCGCGCCTTCCTGCAGGTACCACTCGAAGCCGAGGTCGGCGGTCTTGGCGCGGATCGGATCCAGGTTCGGGTTGCCGCCGCTGACCGTGCGCGCGCCGCCGGCCACCGCGACCGTCACGCCCGGGGTCAGGCTGCCCAGGCCCGGCCGCGTCATCACCTTGGCGGCGCCGAAGCGGATCAGGAAGTCCGGGGTGATCTCGGCGACCAGGTTCAGCGACGGCAGGGTGTCGCTGTAGTCGCGCTCGACCGTGGTGTTGATCAGGTTCGCGCCGACCAGGGCGTAGCCGGTGGAGGACTGGTTGGTCTTCACGTAGCGCACGCCGATGTTGCCGGAGAACGGGATCGCGCCGATGTCGAAGGCGAAGTCGCCCATCAACCAGGCGCCGCGGTCCTTCTCTTCCACGCTGCGGGTGTTGACCGCGCGCTCGGCCAACGCCCAGGTGCCGTTGCCGCTGTAGATGTCCAGCGCATCGGCAATGCCGTTGAGGTCGGGCACGGCCCAGTTCGACGGCGTGCCCTCGATGCCCTTCAGCCCGGCCAGCGCGACCAGGTCGGTGGGCACGATGCGGTTGCCGGTGGCGAAGGCCGGCACGCTGGTCTCGGAGGCGCGGCGGAACTCCTTGGTGTCGAAGCCGTAGTTCTTGGCCAGCACGCCGCCCTTGAGGGTGAAGTTCGGGCCCAGGTTCCACTCGAAGTTCAGCGAGCCGGTGTCGAAGTCGTTGTTGGCCGACTGCGGGCGCATGCGCACTTCGGCCAGGGTCCAGCCGGTGGCGGCGGTCGGGTCGATGCCGTAGTTGAACACCGGCGAGGTGTAGCTGTTGCGGTAGTCGTAGCTGTAGCCGGCGACGTTGTTCTTGTCCATGATCACCGTGGTCTGGATCGGGTTCCGGTGCTTGGAACTGGAGGTGCCGATCTCGCCGGTGATCTTGAAGGTGTCGCTGAAACGGTGCTCGCCGCTCAGGGTGAGCTGCTTGAAGACCGTGTTCCACTCGTCGTGGCGGTTCTCCGAGCGGATGTCGACGTTGTCGAAGCGGCCGTACAGCAGCGCGCCGGAGGCCGGATCGACGTAGCCGTCGCGCACGATCATCTCCGGCTTGCCGTTCTGCGAGCGACCGCGGCTGAAGCTGATCGCCTCGATGTAGTGCTCGTCGCGCTTGGCGTCGATCTTCGAGTACAGCCCGTCCAGCGAGAACTCGGTATTGTCGCTGGGCTTCCACTGCAGCGAGCCGGTCACGCCCAGGCGGTTCTGCTTGTGCTCCATCTGCGTGTAGCGCGGGATGCGCGGGCTAAACACGTTGGCGCTGTTGGCCGCGGCGAACGGCGAGGTGGGGCTGTAGCCGTTGTTGCTGGGGCCGTTGGCCCAGCGCGTGGTGCCGCTGCCCTCTTCCAGCACCTGGCGCTCGGAATAGGCCACCGACATCAGCGCGCCGAAGGTGCCGTCGGCCCAGGTGTTGGCGACCAGCGCGGCGATGCGCGGATCGGCCTTCTCCGACATGCCGTTGTAGGTGGCCTGGCCGTTGGCGGCGAAGGTGAAGCCGTCGTAGTCGAACGGCCGCGCGGTGCGCAGGTCGACCGTGGCGCCCAGCGAGCCTTCCTCGACGTCGGCCGAGGCGGTCTTGCGCACCACCATCTGGGTGAACAGGTCCGAGGCGAACACGTTGAAGTCGAAGCCGCGGCCGCGGTTGGTGCCGCCGCTCTGGTCGCTGGCGCCGACCGTGGTCAGCGCCTCCATGCCGTTGATGCGCACGCGGGTGAAGTCCGGGCCGAGGCCGCGCACGGAGATGTTGCGGCCTTCGCCGGCGTCGCGGGTGATGACCACGCCGGGGATGCGCTGCAGCGACTCGGCCAGGTTGGTGTCGGGGAACTTGCCCACGTCCTCGGCGACGATGGCGTCGACCATGCCCTTCTCGGCGCGCTTGATGTCCAGCGCCTTCTCCACGCTGGCGCGGTAGCCGGTGACGACGACGGTATCGAGCTCGGTGGTGGCATCGGCGGAGGCCGTGGCCGGCGCCTGCGCCGGGGCTTCCTGCGCCTGCAGGGCGCCGGCCTGCAGGGCCAGGCCGATCGACAGCGCGAGCAAGGTAACCGGTGTCTTCCGGCGTTCGGTACGTGATTGCATGTCCTCCCCTCCCAAGGGTTACATGACGGCGTGGAACTGCGGGCGTTGTCGCGAATGACACCGCTAGTCAAAAACAACGTTAACAGTTGCGAAACATCGCGGCATCTTGCAGCGCAACAGAGTACCCACTCGCCGAATGGTCTTTTTTGTCAATGACATAGCGCAGGATCGCGACCGCGGACAGTGGCGAAAGGCCTGGCTGCGCACAAAAATGACACCGATGGTCAGTTCATCTGGCCGACACGCGCGTTTCACGGCATGCTTGGCGTCCCTTCGGCCGCCCGGACCCGCCCCGCCATGACCGCTTCCCGCTTCGTCTGCTTCGGCGAACTGTTGCTGCGCCTGGGCGCGCCCGGCCACGAACGGCTGCTGCAGACGCCGCGGCTGGAGGTGCAGGTGGGCGGCGCCGAGGCCAACGTCGGCGTGGCGCTGGCGCATTTCGGCCATGCCGTCTCCGTGGTCAGCGTGCTGCCGGACAACCCGCTGGGCCAGGCCGCGGCCGGCGAACTGCGGCGGCATGGCGTGGACACCGGCGGCATCCGCTTCGTGCCCGGGCGCATGGGCCTGTATTTCCTCAGCACCGGCGCCGGGCACCGGCCCAGCGAAGTCACCTACGACCGCGCCGGCTCGGCCTTCGCGCAGGATGCCGGCGACCGCCACGACTGGCCGACGCTGCTGCAAGGCGCGCAGTGGCTGCACCTGTCCGGGGTGACCCCGGCGCTGGGCGAGCCCGGCGCGGCGGCGGCGCTGGCCGCGGCGCAGGCGGCGCGCGCGGCCGGGGTGCGGGTGTCGTTCGACGGCAACTACCGTCCCAAGCTGTGGGAGGCCTGGCACGGCGACGCGCCGGGCATCCTGCGACAGCTGCTGGCCCAGGCGGACGTGCTGTTCGCCGACCACCGCGACCTGGAGGTGGTGCTGGGCCACCGCTATCCGCAGGACAGCGTGCAGGCGCGGGTGGAGGCCGGCGCGCGCGACGCCTTTGCCGCCTTCCCGCAGCTGCAGGCGATGGCCTGCACCCAGCGCGTGGCGCACAGCGTGGACCGGCACAGCCTGGGCGCGATGCTGCTGCGCCGCGCCGGCGGCGTCGCGCACGCGCCGGCCGAGGAGCTGAGCGGCATCGTCGACCGCATCGGCGGCGGCGACGCCTTCGCCGCCGGCGTGCTGCACGGGTTGAGCCAGGGGTGGGACGACACCGCCACGATCCGCTTCGGCCTGGCCGCCGGCTGCCTCAAGCACTCGCTGCCCGGCGACGTGCTGGCGCTGAGCGAGGCCGAGGTGCAGGCTTGCGTGGGGGCGACGCGGTTCGATGTGAGGCGGTGAAAAGCCGGGATTGGGGAATGGGGATTGGGGAATCGTAAAGGCGCTGGCGCTGCGGGTTTCGCGGCGCGGGGCAGCGCTGCGATATGGAACCGACTCATTTCCCGACGCGGGTTTGGTCAACGCACGCATTGCCGCTTCGCTTGTCGCGGGTGAAGCCCGCTCCTACATGGGAAGCCGCCGCACGGATGGCTGGGCTCTCTGTGGGAGGGACTTCAGTCCCGACGCGATTTCGGTCAACGCACGCATCGCTGCTTCGCTTGTCACGGCTAAAGCCGCTCCTACGGAGAAAGCTGCCGCGGGATGGCTGGGGTACTTGTGGGAGGGACTTCAGTCCCGACCCGGTTCGGTCAACGCGCGCATTGCCGCTTCGCCTGTCGCGGCTGAAGCCCTCGCCTACAGGGGAAGCCGCCGCACGGATGGCTGGGGTCTTTGTGGGAGGGACTTCAGTCCCGACGCGGTCTCGGCCAACGCACGCATCGCCGCTTCGCTTGTTGCGGGTGAAGCCGCTCCTACGAGAGCGTGCGCTGCACCTGTAGAAGCGGCTTCACCCGCGACCGGCAGGCGAGCGCTATGGCACACATGCCGCTGCTTCGGTGGTGCGGGTAGCGCCGCTAATCCACTGTACGGCCTTGGTCTGCCTCAACTGCACAGCCCTCGCCTGCCATCGCTTCGGCCACCACCAGAAAAGAAAACGGCCGACATCGCTGCCGGCCGCATCTTCTGTGCGGGATCAACACGACTCCCGAATCCCCGCCCCTCAGAGCTCCACGCAATCGAAGGTCACGTCCGGATCGACGTCGGCGTCGTAGTCCACGTCCTGGCGTTCGAAGCCGAACAGCTTGAGGAACTCGTGCTTGTAGCCGGCGTAGTCGGTGAGCTGGAACAGGTTCTCGGTGGTCACCTGCGGCCACAGCGCCTTGCAGGCGTCCTGCACGTCGTCGCGCAGTTCCCAGTCGTCCAGGCGCAGGCGGTTCTCGTCGTCGGTGGCCGCCGGCTGGCCGTCCTCGCGGTACAGGCGCTCGCGGAACAGGCGGTCGGCCTGTTCGATGGTGCCTTCGTGCAGGCCCTTTTCCTTCATGATCTTGTAGACCATGGAGATGTACAGCGGCATCACCGGGATCGCGGCGCTGGCCTGGGTCACCACCGATTTCAGCACCGCTACGTTGGCCGTGCCGCCCTGCGGCTGCAGGCGCGCGTGCAGGCGCTGCGCGGTCTGGTCGAGGTCGACCTTGGCCTTGCCCAGCGCGCCGTGCCAGTAGATCGGCCAGGTGATCTCGGTGCCGATGTAGCTGAAGGCGACGGTGCGCGCGCCCGGGGCGAGCACGCCGGCGGCGTCCAGCGCATCGATCCACAGCTCCCAGTCCTGCCCGCCCATCACGGTGACGGTGTCGGCGATCTCCTGCTCGGTGGCCGGCTCGATCGAGGCTTCGATGATGGTGTCCTTGTTGGTGTCGATCGCGGTGGCGGTGTAGGTCTGGCCGATCGGCTTGAGCGCCGAACGCTTCACTTCGCCGGTGCTCGGCAGCTTGCGCACCGGCGAGGCCAGCGAATACACCACCAGGTCGACCTGGCCGCCCATGTCCTGCTTGATCAGCTCGATCACCTTCTCGCGCGCCTGGTCGGAGAACGCGTCGCCGTTGATCGACTTGCTGTACAGGCCGGCAGCCTTGGCCTGCTTGTCGAAGGCGGCGGCGTTGTACCAACCGGCGGTGCCGGCCTTCTTGTCGCTGCCGGGCTTTTCGAAGAACACGCCGAGGGTGGCGGCGCCGAAGCCGAACGCGGCGGTGATGCGCGAGGCCAGGCCGTAGCCGCTGGACGCGCCGATCACCAGCACATTCTTCGGGCCATCGTGGCGCACGCCGCGCGCGCGCGTGGCGGCGATCTGCTCGAGCACGTTGCGCTCGCAGCCGAGCGGGTGCGTGGTGGTGCAGATGAAACCGCGGACTTTCGGATGGATGATCAACGTGAATTCCTCGTCGGCACAATGCCCGCGGCATCTTAATGTCTGCGGCGGGCATGCAGAAGTCCCGGCGGCAGCACACGGCAGGGTATGGAGCGTGTTTTGGGGGTAAGCGCGCGCGTTGGGGTGGCGTCGCGTCGCGACTGAAGTCGCTCCCACAAAGGGCGGCGTCGCGGTGGCGGATGCTGTGCTGGCGGGAGGGGGAAGAGCGCTGATCGGCGAGCCGTGTACCGCGACGTCGGTTGTCGCGGCTGAAGCCGCTCCTACGGTATGGGGACGGTGCCGCCGGTAAGACGGTGCCGCCATGTCGGATGGAGGCAGTGTGGGAGGGACTTCAGTCCCGACGCGCTGTCGGTGATGGAGCGTGGTGTGGGGGTAAGCGCGCGCGTTCGGGGGTGTCGCGTCGCGACTGAAGTCGCTCCCACAAAAGGCGGCATCGCGGTGGCGGATGCTGTGCTGGCGGGAGAGGGAAGAGCGCTGATCGGCGAGCCGTGTACCGCGACGTCGGCTGTCGCGGCTGAAGCCGCTCCTACGATATGGGACGGTGCCGCCGGTAGGACGGTGCCGCCATGTCGGATGGAGACAGTGTGGGAGGGACTTCAGTCCCGACGCGCTGACGGTGGATGTCTCAGCGAGATCGCCTGCGGGCGCATCAGATGATGCGCAAGGTGATCGCCTTGAGCACGGCGCGGGTGCGGTCGCGGGTGCCGAGCTTGTCGAGGATGGTGGAGACGTAGTTCTTCACCGTGCCCTCGGCCAGGAACACGCTGCGCGCGATCTCCTTGTTGGAGTAGCCGCCGGCGAGCAGGCGCAGGATCGCTACTTCGCGTTCGTTGAAGGTGTCGCGCGGGGCGTCCTCGTCGCGGTAGCGGTAGCGCGCGCGCACCGGGTCGGTGCTGACCGGCTGCAGCAGGGTCTCGCCGGCGGCCACGCGCGCGATCGCTTCGCGCAGGTCCTCCGGCGCGGCGTCCTTCAGCAGGAAGCCCTGCGCGCCGGCGGCGGTGGCGCGCAGCAGCAGGTCGGACTCGTCGAAGGTGGTGAGCAGCAGCACCGGCGTGCGGTCGCCGCGCGCGCGCAGCTGCTGCAACGCCTGGATGCCGTCCATGCCCGGCATGCGGATGTCGCTGAGCACCACGTCCACCGGCGTCGCCGCCACCGCGTCGAGCAAGGCCTGGCCGTCGTCGGCCTCGCAGGCGACGGCGATGCCCTGGGTCTGCAGCAGCGCGCGCAGGCCGGCACGCACCAACACCTGGTCGTCGGCCAGGGCGATCCGCAGCGCGCTCACAGCGGCAGCCTCGCGCTCAGCTGCATCCCGCCGTGCGGCGTGCGGCCCAGTTCCAGGCGCCCGTGCAGCGCCGCCAGGCGTTCGCGCATGCCGGCGATGCCATTGCCTTCGCGGATGCGCTCGGCGCGGTGGCCGTCGTCCTCGATATCCAGGCACAGCTGCTGCCGGTCCTGGCCCAGGCGTACCCGCACGTGCGCGGCATCGGCATGCCGCGCGGCGTTGGTCAGCGCTTCCTGCACCAGCCGCAGCAGGGTCTCGGCCAGGTGCGGATCGGTGATGCGCAGCGCCGGGTCGATCTGCACCTGCAACTGCGGCCGCGGGAACGGCGCGGCCAGGGCGCACAGCGCCGTCTCCAGGTCCACGCCACGTTCGTCGCGCAGCGACTGCACCACCGCGCGGATGTCGGCCAGCAGCTCGCCGGACAGCCGCTCCACCGTCGCCACCTCGGCGCGTGGCGCCAGCGCCGGATCGGCCAGCAGCAGGCGCAACTGGATGCGCATGGCGGTGAGCTTGTGCCCGGCCACGTCGTGCAGTTCGCGCGCCAGGCGCAGGCGCTCGGCATCGCGGGTGCTGTCGGCGAGCAGCGCGCGGGTGGCCAGCAGGTCGGCGTTGACCCGCGCCAGCGCCTCGCGCGCCAGCTCGGCGGTGCGCGCGTAGTGCGCGCTCAGGCCGGCGAAGGCATGGAAGCCGGCGTAGATCAGCGTGGTCAGCAGCGGGTGCCGGATCCCGGCGGCGGACAGCGCCAGGAACGTGCCCAGGTTGGCCAGCACGGCCAACAGCAGCACCTGCCGCGGCGGCCATTGCAGCGCCACCTGCGCGACCACCACCACCAGCAACACCGGCGCGGTGCCGACCTGCGGCTCCAGCCAGACCAGGGCCATCGCCGCGACGGCTTCGAGCCACAGCGCGGCATCGCGCCAGCGCGCGGGCAGATAGTGCGCGCCTAGCAGCGGCAGCAGGAACAGCGTCGCCGCGATCCAGCGCCAAGCCGCCTGGGCATGCGGCGCGAACTGGAACGACCACAGCACCGTGGCCACGGTCAGCAGCCCGGCCAGGCGCTTGGGCTCGATCAGGTCGCGCAGGAATCGGTTCATGCGGCCGATGCTGACCGCCGGCCAACCCCGCGGCAATGGGGCGGGCAAAGAAAGTGACTTCCGGCAGGCCGACGCGGTGACCAGCGGCCACTGCCGCGCCACCACGATGGCGGCACACTGCGTCCATGCCCTGCTGCGTCACCGCCGATCGGCGCGCAGGATGGGCCCGGTTCATCCGCCCTGCCACGCAATGCGGCGTACATGCCGCCACGAGGACGTCGCCATGCCCCTGACCCTGCACCATCCGGATCTGCTGTTCCTGCTGCTCGGCCTGGGCTGGGGCGCCTACGAACTGTTACTCAGCCACCGCCGCCGCGCCGCCGACGGCGGCGCCCGCGACCAGGGCACGCTGCGCCTGCTGTGGCGCGTGCTGTACGCCGCGGTGGCGCTGGGCGTGCTGCTGTCGATGCTCGGCGTGTGGCGCTATGCGCCGCACCTGCGCGAACCGCTGCGCTGGCTCGCCTGTGCACTGCTGGCCGGCGGGCTGGCGCTACGGCTGTGGTCGATCCGCGTGCTGGCGCGCTGGTTCACCGTTGACGTGACCATCCAGGAAGGCCACCGCCTGGTCCGCCACGGGCCGTACCGCTATCTGCGGCACCCCTCCTACACCGGCGCGCTGCTGGCGTTCTACGGGCTGGCGCTGGGCATGGGCAACGTGCTGTCGCTGCTGGTGATCGTGCTGCCGGTGACCTGGGCGTTCCTGCGCCGCATCCGCGTCGAGGAGGCGATGCTGACCCAGGCCTTCCCCGAGGAGTACCCGGACTACGCCGCGCACAGCTGGCGGCTGTTGCCGTGGGTGTGGTGAGTCCGCGCTGCTGCCGCCTACCTTTATTGGTATTACCAATAATCGCAAGCATCGCATTGCAGTGATTGACGTCGCCCGAGTTCAGGCGCCTAATGCCGCTGCATCGCTTCCCTCTCCGCGAAATTGGTATGACCAAACGTTCCATCGCCGCCAGCGCGCCGGCGGCCGCCGAGCCCCCTGCCCGGCTCAGCGACCGGGTCGCCGCCCAACTGCGCACGCTGATCGCGCAACGCGGCCTGGCGGTCGACGCGCGCCTGCCCGCCGAGCGCACCCTGGCCGCGGAACTGGGTGTCTCCCGCCCGGTGCTGCGCGAAGCCATCGCCCAACTCGCCAGCCAGGGGCTGCTGCGCGCGCGCGCGGGCGGCGGCACCTACGTGCAACGGCCACCGACCCCGGAGGACCAGGTGGTGGCGCCGCTGCAGCCGTTCCTGCCGCTGCTGCACGCCGACCCGGAATACCGCTTCGACGTGCTGGAGGCCCGCCACGCCCTGGAAGGCGCCACCGCCTGGCACGCGGCGCTGCGCGCCACCGACGAGGACCGCGCGCGCATCGACGCGGCATTCGAGGCGCTGCTGCAGACCCATGCGCAGGCCGATGCGGCGGCCCAGGCGCACGCCGACGCCGATTTCCACCTGGCGATCGCCGAAGCCACCCACAACCGCGTGCTGCTGCAGGTGATGCGCGGCCTGTTCGACCTGCTGCAGGCCAACATCTCGCAGAGCCGGCAGCAGCTGTTCGCCTCGCCGCGCATCTTCGCCGCCCTGCACGCCCAGCACCGCGCGCTGCGCGACGCGATCCTGGCCGGCGACCCCGAGCGCGCCCGCGCCGCCGCGCACGCCCACCTGGAATTCGTGCACAGCGCGCTGCGCACCCTCGACGAGGACGATGCGCGCCGCGCCCGCGCCTCGCGCCTGCCCTCCTCTCCCTGACCGGCCTGCCCCGCATGATCATTTCCGCTTCCACCGACTACCGTGCCGCCGCGCAGCGCCGGCTGCCGCCGTTCCTGTTCCACTACATCGACGGCGGCGCCTATGCCGAGCACACCCTGCGCCACAACGTGTCCGACCTGAGCGACATCGCCCTGCGCCAACGCGTGCTGCGCGACGACATGTCGGCGCTGGACCTGCGCACCGAGCTGTTCGGCGAACCCCTGGCGTTGCCGGTGGCGCTGGGGCCGGTGGGCCTGACCGGCATGTACGCGCGCCGCGGCGAGGTGCAGGCGGCGAAGGCGGCGGCGGCCAAGGGCGTGCCGTTCACCCTGTCCACGGTGTCGGTGTGCCCGATCGAGGAAGTGGCGCCGGCGATCGACCGGCCGATGTGGTTCCAGCTCTATGTGCTGCGCGACCGCGGCTTCATGCGCAATGCACTGGAGCGGGCCAAGGCGGCCGGCGTCACCACCCTGGTGTTCACCGTGGACATGCCGGTGCCCGGCGCGCGCTACCGCGACGCGCACTCGGGCATGAGCGGCCCCAATGCGCCGCTGCGGCGCATGCTGCAGGCCGTCACCCACCCGCGCTGGGCCTGGGACGTGGGCCTGCGCGGGCGCCCGCACGACCTGGGCAACATCTCCACCTACCGCGGCCATCCCACCGGACTGGCCGACTACATCGGCTGGCTCGGCGCCAACTTCGACCCGTCGATCACCTGGAAGGACCTGGAATGGATCCGCGAATTCTGGTCCGGGCCGATGGTGATCAAGGGCATCCTCGACCCGGCCGACGCGCGCGATGCGGTGCGCTTCGGCGCCGACGGCATCGTCGTTTCCAACCACGGCGGGCGCCAGCTCGACGGCGTGCTGTCCAGCGCGCGGGCGCTGCCGGCGATCGCCGATGCGGTGAAGGGCGAGCTGAAGATCCTGGCCGACTCCGGCGTGCGCAACGGCCTGGACGTGGTGCGCATGCTGGCGCTGGGCGCCGACGCGGTGCTGCTCGGCCGCGCCTTCGTCTACGCGCTGGCCGCGGCCGGCCAGGCCGGGGTGGAGCATCTGCTGACCCTGATCGAGAAGGAGATGCAGGTGGCCATGACCCTGACCGGCGCCAAGTCGATCGCGGCGATCTCGCGCGATTCGCTGGCGCAGGTGACGCGCGAGGCGATGCTCTCGGCGTAGGCCGCCGCTCTTCCTGAGCGGCGCGGCGCTGGCGTGTGCGGGTGGCAAGCGCGCGCAAGGAAGTAGGCGACCATCCACGCCCTGGCTGTGACGCGACGGTGTCGAAGACGGGGCCATAGGCGCGCAACCATGGCTCCCGGGATTGGCATCGGCCCATTCACCGCCGATGCCGCACGGCGTGGCCCCGACGTCGCGTCAGGCGCCGCGCAACGCCACGGCAGCGGCGCGGCGGGCGAACACGACACGGCTGCCTGGGACAAGACGACGCACCCGGGCGCCGCCGTGACCCGCCTGCCCTACCCCGCCTTGCGCCGCGCCGGCGCCTTGCGCGCGGCCGGCTTGGCCTTGGTCGCCGCCGGCTTCGCGCGCGTGGCCTTCTTCGCCTTGCCGGCCGCCGGCTTGGCCGGCTTGGACGCCTTCTTCGCGGTCTTGCGCACCGGCACGCTGGCGTCCTGCCTGGCCGGCGTGCGCTTCTTGGCATCCAGGCTCTTCTGCAACAGCGACATGAAGTCGACCACGTTGGTGGCGGCGTCCTCGCGCTGCGGCGCCTCGGCGTCCTCGTCGACCTGGGTGGTGCCCTCCTGCGCCTCGATCCGCTTCTGGATCACCGCATGCAGGCGCTCGCGGAACTCGTCGTGGTAGGCACCGGGATCCCAGCGCCCGGACATCGAGTCGATCAGCTGCGCCGCCATCTCGGTTTCCTTGGCGCTGATCCGATAATCGGTGGCCTTGCCGCTGGGCAGCGTGTAGTCGTCCAGCTCCACCAGTTCCTGCGGATAGCGCAGCAGGATCAGCACCAGCGCGTCCTGCAGCGGCATCACCGCGGACAGATACTCGCGGGTGCGGATCACCACCCGCGCGATGCCGACCTTGCCGGTGTTGCGCAGGGTTTCGCGCAGCAGCACGTAGCCCTTCTCGGCCTTCTTGCCCGGCACCAGCACGTAGGGCTTCTCGAAGTAGCGCAGGTCGATCTCGGCGGCGTCGACGAAAGCCTCCACTTCCACCGTCTCGTGGCTTTCCGGCGCGGCCGAGGCGATGTCCTGCTGCTCGACCACCACGTAGTTGCCCTTGCTGTATTCGTAGGCCTTGACGATGTCCTTCCACGGCACTTCCTCGCCGGTGTCGGCATTGACCCGCTCGAAGCGGATCGGGCGCTTGTCGCGCGCGTCGAGCATGCGGAAGTGCAGGTCGATCCGGCGTTCGCCGGACATCAGCGACACCGGCACGTTGAGCAGGCCGAAGGACAGCGTGCCGGTCCAGATCGGGCGCGGCATCAGTGCGGCTCCGCGCCGGTCGCCTGCGCCGGCAAGTGGTCCAGTGCCTGCCAGGCGTCCTCGACCACCTGCCGCGCCTGATCCCAGTCCAGCCGCGAGTCGCCGCGCACCAGGTCCCAGTGCGCGGCCAGCTCGCCATCGGTCTCGGCCTGCGGCCCGCGCGGCCAGCCGCTGGCATGGGTCTGCAGGGCGAAGGCGTAGGCCGGGCACAGGTCGCGCCACGGCGTGCGATGGCGGGCACGGCGCTGGCGGTAGTCGGCCAGGCTGTAGCGGCGGTAGTCCGGCGCATCGTGCGGGCGCGGCGCGGCGCCGCGGCGATGAGGCGGCGGGACGCTAGGCAACGGATCCAGATGGGCGTTGAACAGCAGCGGGTCGGGGCGGTCGCTGGGGCGCATGGCAAGGCTCCGGGCGGCAACGGCGGCGGGGGGATCGGCAGCAGTAGCGCCGGGGCCGTTAGCGATGCGTGACCGCGCCGTGCAGGGTGCGCGATTCGCAGTGGCTTCACCGCTGCGGGGGTGAACTGGACCTCCGCCGTACTTCCCTGGAGGAACCGGACATGTCCACGCCCACCGATCCGCTGCGCCGCGCGGCGCCCATCCCCGGCGAACAACGCGGCAAGCGCGAGACGCAGCGCAACGAAGACCGCGGCGCCGGCGACCGCCCCGAGACCATCGTCGAGCAGGAACCGCGCACCGGCGAAAACCGTCCTGCCCCGCAGGACACGCCGGCGCATTCCACCCCCGACACCGCGCACGCGCGGCACGCCGACGCCAACCAGGACGAAGCGCTGGAAGAAACCTTCCCCGCCAGCGACCCGGTCTCGCCGTTCGTGCCGGCGAAGCCGCCAAAGTGAGGCGACGCTATCGCCGCTGCGCGAAACACCTCCCCTGCCCTAGGAGCGGCTTCAGCCGCGACCGCGTCGCCAGCGGGGCCACCCGTCGCGGCTGAAGCCGCTGCTGCGGCTGCATGCAGCCACCTGCGTCCGCGACTACACCTTCCCCGCCGCCTCCAGCGCGGCGTACTCGCTATCCTCGAACAACCGCGAACGCACCAGGAAGCGCACGCCCTCGCCGTTCTCCAGCGAGAACATGCCGCCACGGCCTGGGACGACGTCGATGATCAGCTGGGTGTGCTTCCAGTAGGCGAACTGCGACGGGCTGATGTAGAACGGCGCTTCGCCGATCTCGCCCAGCAGCACGTCGCGGTCGCCGACGATGAAGTCGTCCTGCGGGTAGCACATCGGCGAGGAGCCGTCGCAGCAGCCGCCGGACTGATGGAACAGCAGCGGGCCGTGCCGCGCCCGCAGCCGCGCGATCAGCTGCAGCGCCGGCAACGTCGCCAGCACCTGCGGCGGCGGCGCGGCAGCGGGCGCGTCCATCAGGCGGCCATGTCCAGCACGATGCGGCCTTCGATCTTGCCGGCATGCATGCGCGCGAACACATCGTTGATGTTGTCCAGGGTGTCGGTGGCCACCGTCGCGGCGACCTTGCCCTGCTCGGCGAACTCCAGCGACTCCTGCAGGTCCAGGCGGGTGCCGACGATGGAGCCGCGCACGGTCACGCCGTTGAGCACCATGCCGAAGATGTCCAGCGGGAACTGGCCCGGCGGCAGGCCGTTGAGCGAGACGGTGCCGCCGCGGCGGACCATGCCGATGGCCTGCTCGAACGCCTTCGGCGAGACCGCGGTGACCAGCGCGCCGTGCGCACCGCCGATTTCCTTCTTCAGGTACGCCACCGGGTCGGTGGTGCGCGCATTCACCGTCACCGTCGCGCCCAGGCGCGTGGCCAGCGCCAGCTTGGCGTCGTCCACGTCCACCGCGGCCACGTTCATGCCCATCGCCTTGGCGTACTGCACCGCCATGTGGCCGAGGCCGCCGATGCCCGAGATCACCACCCAGTTGCCGGGCTTGGTGTCGGTGACCTTCAGGCCCTTGTACACGGTGACGCCGGCGCACAGGATCGGCGCGACCTCGACGAAGCCGATGTGCTTGGGCAGATGGCCGACGTAATTGGCGTTGGCCAGCGCGTACTCGGCGAAGCCGCCGTTGACCGAGTAGCCGGTGTTCTGCTGCGTCTCGCACAGGGTTTCCCAGCCGCCCAGGCAATGCTCGCAATGGCCGCAGGCCGAGTACAGCCACGGAATGCCGACGCGGTCGCCCTCCTTCACGTGGTCCACGCCGGCGCCGACCGCCACCACGTGGCCCACGCCCTCGTGGCCGGGAATGAACGGCGGGTTCGGCTTCACCGGCCAGTCGCCTTCGGCCGCATGCAGGTCGGTGTGGCACACGCCGCAGGCCTCGATCTTGACCAGGATGTCGCCGGCCTGGGGCCGCGGCACCGTCACTTCCTCGATCGCCAGCGGCTTGCCGAACTCGCGTACCACGGCGGCTTTCATCGTCTTGTCCATTGCAACGCTCCTGAGAGAAAACGGGTGATGTCACCATCGCGCGACCGGCGACGGATTGCCTTGATCCAGATCAGTTGGCGGGCCAGGCGGGGACACGCCGCAGGCGTGCCGCCGCCCCGCCCCGCGCGTCAGAAAAAGCCCAGCGCCTTCGGCGAGTAGCTGACCAGCAGGTTCTTGGTCTGCTGGTAGTGGTCGAGCATCATCTTGTGGTTCTCGCGGCCGATGCCCGACTGCTTGTAGCCGCCGAACGCGGCATGCGCCGGATAGGCGTGATAGCAGTTGGTCCACACCCGCCCGGCCTGGATCGCACGGCCCATGCGGTACAGCCGCGCGGCATCGCGGCTCCACACGCCCGCGCCCAGCCCGTACAGCGTGTCGTTGGCGATCGCCAGCGCCTCGGCCTCGTCCTTGAAGGTGGTCACCGACACCACCGGCCCGAAGATCTCCTCCTGGAAGATGCGCATCTTGTTGTGGCCCTTGAACACCGTCGGCTTGACGTAGAAACCGCCGGCCAGCTCGCCATCCAGCGCGTTGCGCTCGCCGCCGATCAGCACCTGCGCGCCTTCCTGCTTGCCGATGTCGATGTAGGACAGGATCTTCTCCAGCTGCTCGCTGGAGGCCTGCGCGCCGACCATGGTGTTGGGATCGAGCGGGTTGCCCTGCTTGATCGCCGCCACCCGCTTGAGCACCTTCTCCATGAAGCGCTCGTAGATCGATTCCTGGATCAGCGCGCGCGACGGACAGGTGCATACCTCGCCCTGGTTGAAGGCGAACAGCACGAAGCCTTCCACCGCCTTGTCCAGGAAGTCGTCGTCCTCGGCCATCACGTCGGCGAAGAAGATGTTGGGCGACTTGCCGCCCAGTTCCAGCGTCACCGGGATCAGGTTCTGGCTGGCGTACTGCATGATCAGCCGGCCGGTGGTGGTCTCGCCGGTGAAGGCGATCTTGGCGATGCGCGGGTTGCTGGCCAGCGGCTTGCCCGCTTCCAGGCCAAAGCCGTTGACCACGTTGAGCACGCCCGGCGGCAGCAGGTCGCCGATGACCTCCATCAGCACCAGGATCGAGGCCGGGGTCTGCTCGGCCGGCTTCATCACCACGCAGTTGCCGGCGGCCAGCGCCGGCGCCAGCTTCCAGCACGCCATCAGCAGCGGGAAGTTCCACGGAATGATCTGCCCGACCACGCCGAGCGGCTCGTGGAAGTGGTAGGCGATGGTGTCGTGGTCGATCTCGGAGATGCCGCCTTCCTGCGCGCGCACCGCGCCGGCGAAGTAGCGGAAGTGATCCACGCACAGCGGCACGTCGGCGTTGAGCGTCTCGCGCACCGGCTTGCCGTTGTCCCAGGTCTCGGCATAGGCCAGCAGTTCCAGGTTCTGCTCGATGCGGTCGGCGATCTTCAGCAGCACGTTGCTGCGCTCGGTGCTGGAGGCCTTGCCCCAGGCGTCCTTGGCCGCGTGCGCGGCGTCGAGCGCGGCCTCGATGTCCTCGGCGTTGGAGCGCGCCACCGAGGTGAACACTTTGCCGGTGATCGGCGTGCTGTTGTCGAAGTACTGCCCGCTCTTCGGCTCCACCCACTTGCCGCCGATGAAGTTGCCGTAGCGCGACTTGAAGATGGACTGCGGATCGGTGGCGTGCGGCTTGGCGGTGCTGACGGCGTTCATCGTGTTCTCCTTCGACGGTCGGAAAGGACGGGCAGGGCCGTCCGGTAGCGGCATATGCGCAAGTCCGATGCCAGGTTTTGCGTGCTGCGCCGCGTCACGCGGTCGCACCGCGACACGCCGTCGCACCCCTGCCGGTTTTGCTGCGTCGCATCACATCTTTCGATTGCACCGCGCCAACGGATGTGCTGTTTATCGGAACACCCGTATCAACAGGTGTCGCAATCTGCGACAGCGGAGCCGGACATGGCGCAGCAACCTTCCCAACATCAACTCGGCCTGGCCCGCCGCGCGTTCTTCGAACGCGGCGGCGCGCCGGTGGGGCAGGTGCCCGACACCATCCTGCAGTCGTGGCAGCGCTGCCAACGGCTGGGCCTGGCCGCGGACGCGAAGCCGGCGATCGAGCCGCTGGAAGCCTCGCGCCTGCGCGCCCTGCGCGAGGCGCACGAGCGCCTGTGGCGGCTGGCCCGCGCCGAACTGGAAGGCCTGGCCGGCGACGCCACGGCCACCGGCAGCATCGTGCTGCTCACCGACGAGGCCGGCTGGATCCTCGACGCCGAAGGCAGCCCGCGCTTCCTCGACAAGGCGGGCAGGGTGGCGCTGATGCCCGGCGCGTGCTGGAGCGAAACCCAGGTGGGCACCAACGCGATCGGCACTGCCATCGTCGAAAGCCGCTCGGTGGAAGTGCGCGGCGGCGAACACTACTTCGCCCCGCACCAGATCCTCAGTTGCGCGGCGGTGCCGATCTTCGATCCGTACGGGCACCTGGCCGGCGTGCTCGACATCTCCGGCGACGCCAGCGTGCAGCACATGCATGCGCTGGCGCTGGCGCGGATGGCGGTGGCCAACATCGAACACCGCTACTTCGACGACGGCATTCCCGGTTGCGAGCTGCTGCGCGTGCACCACGACCCGGCGCTGCTCGGCACCGCGCGCGAAGCGCTGCTGGCGTTCCGCAACGGCCGCCTGGTGGCGGCCAACCAGGCCGGGCTGCGCCTGTTCGGGCTGGAGCGCCACGAACTCGGCCGCGCGCCCTACGAAGCGCTGTTCGAGGAACCGCTGTCGCGGCTGCGCCAGCAGGGCAGCGTGTTCGACCTGCAGGGGCGGGCGCTGCACGGACGCATCGACAGCCCGGCCGACGACCGCCCGCGGCGGCGCCCGCAACAGGCGCCGATCACCGTCACCGCGTCGCGCTCCTCCGCGGCGGCGGCATCCGACGCACCGCTGTTCGACGCCGCACAGGAGCTGGCGCTGGAGCGCGCGTGCCGCGTGCTCGACGCGCAACTGCCGGTGCTGGTGCAGGGCGAGACCGGCACCGGCAAGGAAGTGTTCGCGCGCGAACTGCACCGGCGCAGCGCGCGCGCCGGGCGCCCGTTCGTGGCGGTCAACTGCGCGGCGCTGCCGGAAGGGCTGATCGAAGCGGAACTGTTCGGCTACGAGGACGGCGCCTTCACCGGCGCGCGCAAGCACGGCAACCCGGGCCTGCTGCGCCAGGCCGACGGCGGCGTGCTGTTCCTGGACGAGATCGGCGACATGCCGCTGGCCCTGCAACCGCGGCTGCTGCGCGTGCTGCAGGAACGCGAACTGCTGCCGCTGGGCGGCGGCAAGCCGGTGAAACTGGATTTCGCGCTGATCTGCGCCACCCACCGCGACCTGGACGCGGCGATGGCCGAACAGCGCTTCCGGCCCGACCTGTACTACCGCATCGCCCATCACTGCGTGCAGGTGCCGCCGCTGCGCGCGCACCCGGACCGGCGGGCGCTGGTCGGCGAGCTGTGGGCGCGGCTGGGGCAGGGCAGGCGCCTGACCGAGGCGGCCCTGGCGACGCTGAGCGCCTACGCCTGGCCGGGCAACCTGCGCCAACTGGTGGCCTGCCTGCGCACGCTGGTGGCGCTGAGCGAAGCGGATGCGCTGGTCGATGCCGACGCCCTGCCGGCCTACCTGCCCGGCATCCGCGTGGCGGAGCAGGGCGGCAACGGCGGCGCGGTGATGCCGTTGCCCGATGCCGACCTGGACAGCCTGGCGCTCGGCGCCATGCGCCAGGCATTGGATGCCTGCGACGGCAATGTGTCGCAGGCCGCGCGCCGGCTGGGCATCAGCCGCAGCACGCTGTACCGGCGGCTGCAGTTGGGGACGCACTAACGGGGCGCGACGCCACGCTGGTTCCGGCGTTGGTGCGCGGCAAGCGGTCTCTGCCGATCTCCGACACCCTGGGCGTTAGCTGTCCTGCAGCCGCGACGAACAGCGCTTGCTGCTACCCGACCCTGCAAGGCGTCGGGACTGAAGTCCCTCCCACAGTGCACCCAGCCACGTATCGCAAGTCCCGGCTGAAGCCGCGTGTGTCGAAGCGGGTCTAGCGTTGTAGGTGAGAGCGGAGTGCGGCAGGTCGTGACGCGGACGAATGCAGCCCCTACAACGAACCGCCCGCGCGGACTTGCCGCTCAGTGCGGCAAGTCCCACTGCAACCCGACCGTGTAGCTGCGGTCGGGGCCGGGCTCGTAGTAGCGGCCGTTGCCGTCGTTGACGATGACCGAGCCGATGTAGCGGCGGTCGAACGCATTGTCGATGCGCGCGAAGGCGCGCAGGCTGCCGTGCGCGGTGGTCCAGCGCCGCGCCGCTTCCAGGTTGAGCAGCGCATAGCCGGGCGCGGCCTCGCTGGCCAGGTCGTTGACCACGGTGTCGCCGGCGGCCACGCCTTCCACCGCGAACTGCCAGGCGCGCGGCTGCCACTGCCAGCGCGCGAACAGTTGCTGCTGCGGCACGCCGGGCAGGCGCGTGCCGGCGGCCACCACCGCGGTGGGCGTGGCGCAGCCGCTGCTGGCGCAGGTCAGGTAGGCCTGGCGCACCGTCGCCTGCAGCCAAGTGTAGGCCAGTTGCAGTTGTGCGCTGTCGCCCAGCGGCAGGGTCAGGCTGGTCTCGGCGCCCTGGCGGCGGGTGCGGCCGATGTTGCGGTAGGTGCTGCGGCCGTTGGTGTTGCTGGCCACCGCCAGTTCGTCGTCGGTGCTGGCGCGGAACAGCGCCGCGTCCCAGCTGGCGCCGGCGGCGTTGCGCCACTTTGCACCCAGTTCCAGGTTCTGGCTGCGCGCCGCGGCCAGGTCCAGCGCCAGGCCGGCGCCGCCGTCGCGGCGATAGCCCAGTTCGTTGAAGGTCGGCGTCTCGAAGCCGCGCCCGGCCGAGGCGTAGAGCCGCAGGTCGTCGGCGACGCGGAACACCAGCCCGGCCACCGGCGTGGTCGCGGCGTAGTCGGTGCGGCCGCTGTCGTCGGGATTGCGGCCGACGATGTAGGCATCGTCCGAACGGAAGCGCACCTGGCTGTGGCGCAGCCCGGCCAGCAGCGACCAGCGCTCGGCGAACTGCCACCAGGCCTGGGCGAACTGGTCCACGTTCTCCACCCGGTCCTGCTGGTCGCGGCGCAGGCGGCCCTTCACCCCGAGCGTGCTGCCGACGAAGTTCTCGTAGCCGGTGCGGTGCTGTTGCTGGCGGTCGGCATTGGCGCCGACAGTGAACTGGAACGGGCGTCCGCCCAGCTGGCCCTGCCAGGCCCAGCGCGCGTCGAGGCCGCCGTAGTCGCCGTCCAGGTCGATCACGCCGCCGGCGTTGAGCGGATTGCTCTGCGCGCCCACCGGCACCGAGAGGTATTGGGTGACGTCGCGGCGCCCGGCGTAGCCCATCAGCCGCCAGGTCTGCTGCTCCACCTGCTGGGTGAAGATGGCGCCGGCCTGCACCTGGCGGGTGGACTTGCGGGTGTCGAACTGGCTGGCCGCGGCGGTGGCCTGGCGCGGGTCGGCGGCGGCCTGGGCGCGGCTCAGGCCCAGCGGATCCTGCGCATCGGGCGCCTCCAGCGCGTTGAGCAGCAGGTCCAGGCGCCGCCCGGGCGCCAGGTCGATGCCGATCTTGGCGTTGAAGGTGGTGCGCTGCGCGTGGCTGTGGTCGCGGTAGCCGTCGGTGCTGAAATGGGTGGCAGCAAGGTTGTAGTGGACATCGCCCTGCTGGCCCAGCGCCTGCGCGCTGAGGACCGCGGTGCCGTGACTGCCGATCGCGCTGCGCAGCCGCCACGGATCGCCAGGCTGGCCGTCGGCGCTCCACAGCTGCACCACGCCGCCGGAGGAGTTGCCGTACAGCGCCGAGAACGGCCCGCGCAGCACCTCGACCCGCTCGCTGCCGAACAGGTTGAAGTTGGACAGCTGGCCCTGGCCGTCCGGCATCGTCGCCGGGATCCCGTCCAGCAGCAGGCGCACGCCACGCACGCCGAACGCCGAGCGCGCGCCGAAGCCGCGGATCGACAGCTGGGTGTCCTGCGCATAGTTCTGGCGGTCGCGCGCGAGCAGGCCGGGCACCCCGACCAGGGCCTCGGACGCCTGCGCGCCGAGGCGGTCGCTATCGCCCAGATCGGTGCTGGTCAGCGACGCCGGCAGGTCGAAATCGGCCACGCCGCCGACGCGGGCGGCCTGGACCTGCAGCGCCGGCAGGGTGGTGGCGGGTTCATCGGCGGGGGCGGCGCGGAGCAGGGGCGGCAGCGCCAGGGCGCAGGCCCCGCAGAGCAGGGCGGAGAGCAGGGGAGCAGACATGCGCCATCATCGCCGATGTGGCGCCGGGCCGCACCCGGCCAAGCGCGACAGCGTTTGTTACGATGAGGCGTTTGACCGCGCCGGCTCCGGTCCCCCCGGCCCCCACCCACCGCCACCGAACGAGTACCGCCGTGTCCTTCTTTGCAAACGTGGAACAGGTCCCAGGCGACCCGATCCTGGGCCTGACCGAGGCCTACAACGCCGACTCCCGCCCGACCAAGGTCAACCTCGGCGTGGGCATCTACTACGACGAAAACGGCCGCATCCCGCTGCTGCGCGCCGTGCAGCAGATCGAACAGCAGCTGGCGCAGGACGCCAAGCCGCGCGGTTACCTGCCGATCGACGGCCTGCCCGCCTACGACCTGGCCACGCAGAAACTGCTGTTCGGCGCCGAGTCGCCGCTGCTGGCCGCCGGCCGCGTGGCCACCTCGCAGACCATCGGCGGCAGCGGCGCGCTGCGCGTGGGCGCGGACCTGCTGAAGAAGCTGCTGTCCACCTCGACCATCGCCATCAGCAACCCGAGCTGGGAGAATCACCGCGCGGTGTTCACCGCCGCCGGCTTCGACGTGGTCGACTACACCTATTTCGATCCGGCCAGCCATGGCCTGAACTTCGACGGCATGCTCGCCGACCTGCGCGCGCTCCCGCCCGGCAGCGTGGTGCTGCTGCACGCCTGCTGCCACAACCCGACCGGCGCCGACCTGGGCCAGGCGCAGTGGCGCACCGTGGCCGAGCTGCTGAAGGAACGCAACCTGTTCCCGTTCGTGGACATCGCCTACCAGGGCTTCGACAAGGGCATCGACGCCGACGCCTACGCGGTGCGCCTGCTGGCCGAGGTCGGCATCGACAACTACGTGGTCGCCAGCTCGTACTCCAAGTCGTTCTCGCTGTACGGCGAGCGCGTCGGCGCGCTGTCGGTGGTCTCGGCCAACGCGGCCGAGAGCAAGGCGGTGCAGTCGCAGGTCAAGCGCATCATCCGCACCATCTACTCCAGCCCGTCCACGCACGGCGCCGCGCTGGTCGCCGGGGTGCTCAACAGCCCGGAACTGCGCGCGATGTGGGAGCAGGAACTGACCGAGATGCGCGAGCGCATCCACGCCCTGCGCGCCGGCATGGTGCAGAAGCTGGCCGCTCTGGGCGCACCGGAGTTCGGCTTCATCCAGCAGCAGGCCGGCATGTTCTCGTACTCGGGCCTGAGCAAGGCGCAGGTGGACCGGCTGCGCGAGGAGTTCGGCATCTACGCGGTCGGCACCGGCCGCATCTGCGTGGCCGCGCTGAGCCAGAAGAACCTGGACTACGTGACCCAGGCCGTGGCCACCGTGCACAAGGGCTGAGTGCCGCAGGCGAGGCCGCCGTCTGGCGGCCTGGATGCGGTCCGGCCAGGACATCGCACCGGGAGCGCGCAAGCCTCCCGGTTTTTTGATGCCCGGCGGACGGCGCGGACGGCGGCTGGATCGCGCAGGCGGCGCTGTGCCGTGTGGCGCGCGATCGATCGGGGCACCGCGCGGCATGCCGTGCCACCTGCGCAGGCATGCCAGCGCAGGTCACCCCGCGTGCCGTTGGAAATGGCCGATCAGCGCCGCCAGGTGCGGGGTCGCCACCCGTGCGGCGACATAGCCGTCCGGCCGCACCAACAGCCACTCGCCCGGGTGCGGTGCGTAGGCGTCGGCGAAGTGACCGTACGCATCGCGCAGTTCCGCGGCGGGACCGATGATGTGCACGTGCAGGTCACGGCACGCGGGAGCGAGAGCGCGATCGGCGACATAGCCGAGCAGGGTCCAGTGGGTACCGCGCAGGACGTCGAACAGCCGCAGCGGCTGCCCGCCCGCACCGCGCAGGGGCGCGTCCGGCGCACGGTCGCCGGGCTGAATCCTGCGCTCGCCCGCGTCGGCCTGCAGCGACAACGACGAATCGCGGTAGTGCAGGTCGAGCTGCTGCACCTCGCGACCGCGCCGCTGGTCGCCGTGGCGGGCGCGATCGAGCAACCGCGTGGACAGGCCCAGCATCGCGGCGGCGATCGGCCGCCGCTCTTCTTCGTAGGTGTCGAGCAGGGCGGCCGGCGCGCCGCGCAGCACCGCGGCCAGCTTCCAGCCCAGGTTGTACGCATCCTGCGCGCTGGTGTTCAGCCCCTGGCCGCCGGTCGGCGGATGGATGTGCGCCGCATCGCCGACCAGGAACACGCGCCCGGCGCGGTAGCGATCGGCCAGGCGCGCGTTCATCTGGTAGACCGAGGCCCAGCAGACGCGTTCGATCACAAGGTCCTCGCGGCCGGTGCGCGCGCGCAGCATGGCCGCCAGACCCGCGACCGACAGGTCCACCTCGTCGTCGGGCGGCACCGGCGCCTGCAGCTGGAACAGCGCTGTGCCCATCAGCGGGCACAGCGAAATGCGCCGCGCCGTGTCGTCCTCGTGGAAGGAATGCCAGGCGTCGCGCGGCAGCCCGTGCAGCACGATGTCGGCGACGACGGCGCGCGCGCCCAGAGTCTGGCCGGGAAAGCCGATGTCCAGCGTGCGGCGCACCGCACTGCGGCCGCCGTCGGCGCCGATCAGGTAGCGCGTTGCGATGGTCTGCTCGCCGGCCTGCGTGGCCACGCGCACGGCGACGCCCTCGGCGTCCTGCGCGACATCGAGCAAGGCATGGCCGAACTCCACCTGGTGCCCCAGTTCCGACAGGCGCGCGCGCAGCACCGCTTCGGTCAGGAACTGCGGCACCATCAACGGGCTGCGGTACGGTTCGGCCGGGGTGGCGGGACCGCCTTCCACCACGACCGTGTCGACCCAGCTGCCGTCGGCGCGATGGGTGCGCAAGACCGGGTAGAGGCCGCCGGCGGCGAACAGTCGGTGGATCAGGCCCATGTCCTCGAACATCTCCTGGCTGCGCGGCTGGATGCCCTTGCCGCGGGAGCCGGGGAAGGGCTGGTCGCGCTGTTCCAGCAGCCGGAACGCGACACCGCGGCGGGCCAGTTCGATCGCCAGGGTCAAACCGGCCGCGCCGGCACCGCAGATCACCACCTCGGGGGACATCGTCATCGCTGCAGGCTCCAAAAATGTGCAAAATGCACTCAACTGGAGAGAACGATATGCCCACCGATAAGAAGGTGCAAGATACACATATTTCGCCCGAACTGAAGTCGCTGCACCTGTCCATGGTCGGCATCGCCAGCGTGATGAACCGCCCGCGCAACGACGCGCGGCTGCTGGAAGAAGCCGGCGTGACCCTGGACCAGGCGCTGTTCCGGCTGCTGGTGGTGATCGAGCGGTTCGGGCCGATCGGGGTGGTGGACCTGGCCGAGCGCCTGGGCCGCGACTACACCACCATCAGCCGCCAGGTCGCCAAGCTGGCGGCGATGGAGCTGGTCGAGCGCCGCGGCAACGCGCAGGACCGGCGCCTGCGCGAGGCCACGGTCACCCCCAAGGGCAAGGACATGACCGACCGTCTGGATGCGGCGCGCGAGCGCATCGGCCGGCGGATCTTCGCCTCCTGGGCGCCGCAGGACGTGACGGATCTGGTGCGGCTGATGGCGAAGTTCGCCGCCGCCCTCGAAGCCGGCGAGCGCACGCCATAGCGGCACGCGCGCGTCGGCCGCTACGCGGCGTTTCGACGCGCGCGCATCACGGCGCATCGAAATCCGCGGCGCAACCCGCGACAATGGCGGTCCCCTTCTCACGCAAGGCCGTCCTGCCCATGTCGCGAACGTCGCTGACCCGCTTCCTGATCGAAGAACAGCATGCCGGGCGTATCGGCCCGGAACTGCGCCAGCTCATCACGATCGTGTCCCGCGCCTGCAAGCGCATCTCCATCGCGGTCAGCAAGGGCGCGCTGGGCGGCGTGCTCGGCGATGCCGGCACCGGCAACGTGCAGGGCGAGGCGCAGAAGAAGCTGGACGTGCTCAGCAACGACATCCTGCTCGAGGCCAACGCCTGGGGCGGCCACCTCGCCGCCTGCGCCTCGGAAGAGATGGACCACAGCCAGCCGGTGCCCGACAAGTACCCCAGCGGCGATTTCCTGCTGCTGTTCGATCCGCTGGACGGCAGTTCCAACATCGACGTCAACGTCTCGGTCGGCACCATCTTCTCGGTGCTGCGCGCGCCGCCGGGCACCGACAAGCCCGGCGATGAGCACTTCCTGCAGCCGGGCACCGCGCAGGTCGCCGCCGGCTACTGCATCTACGGCCCCAGCACGATGCTGGTGCTGACCCTGGGCCACGGCACCCACGCCTTCACCCTGGAGCGCGAGGAGGGCAGCTTCCTGCTGACCCAGGCCGACATGCGCATCCCCGAGGACACCACCGAGTTCGCGATCAACATGTCCAACCAGCGCCATTGGGAAGCGCCGATGCAGCAGTACGTGGCCGACCTGCTCGCCGGCAGCGAAGGCGTGCGCGGCAAGAACTTCAACATGCGCTGGATCGCCAGCATGGTCGCCGACGTGCACCGCATCCTCACCCGCGGCGGCATCTTCATCTACCCGTGGGACAAGAAGGACCCGGGCAAGGCCGGCAAGCTGCGGCTGATGTACGAAGCCAACCCGATGGGCATGCTGGTGGAGCAGGCCGGCGGCGCCGCCAGCACCGGCCGCGCACGCATCCTCGGCCTGCAGCCGGAGCAACTGCACCAGCGCGTGCCGGTGTTCCTGGGCTCGAAGAACGAGGTCGCCGAAGCGGTGCGGTATCACCTGGAGCACGACAGCCGCCAGGGCTGAGCGTGGTGGCGCAACGGCCACAGGTGCGTTGCGCCACACGGACGATGGCGGACGCCGCGGGGCGTCGGTGCCTGATCGTCTGCGGTGGCGGCGGCAGGCACTTGCCGCCGCGCATTCCGCTGGGCCTGGCCGGGATCGCCGCGTAGCGTCGCGCGTCCGCCGCCGGCCTGCCGATCCTGCGCCCCGGCAGGCCCTGTTGTCGCGACAGCGGGGGCCGATGGCATGGCGTGCCGACTGCGGTAGGGTAGCGCTCGTCCGGCGGAGGGCACGGAGGGCGACAACCGCAGCGGTTCGTCGCGCGCACCACGCCGTTCGGGACGGGAGACATCCATGAACCAGACCCTCGTCGTGCTGTTCTTCTTCGCCACCGCCCCGGTCGCGCTGATGCCCACCGTCATCGCACTGTTCACCCGGCACCGCTGGCGGCGGCGGATCGTGCTGATCAACCTGGCGCTGTGGACGCTGCTGTTCTTCGCCGCCCGCAGTTTCACCCTGTACAACTCCAGCCGCTTCGAACTGCCCACGCTGCTGGCGCTGGCGGTGTGGCTGGTGCTGCTGGGCATCGCGATCCGCGGTAATCCTGCGCCCCCGTAGCCACCGGCACCACCCGCGCGGGCGATCTGGTCGACGCGCGATCGCGGGTCAGGGCAGATTCCAGTGGCGGCGTTCTGCCGAGGATCCCGAAAGGGCGTGCCGGCACCCTCCAGACCGCCGCCAGCAGGGCCGTGATCTGTGCAAGGTCAATCCGTCCGCGCCGCCGCGGCCCTGATCATGGTCGCCGTGGGACGCGCCGGGCGCGACCGCGGCGGGCGAACGAATACCCCCGCGACGACGCGCCCGGATGCATCGCCTCCCGCGCACGCTGGCATCGACGCGACGCCCGCTGTCGCATCCGGCGTCGCCCATGGCTGCGGCGGCGCGGAATCGCTGGTAAGGTCGCGCGATGTCCGACACGCATCCCGATTTCATCGAAGTATTCGAGGGCGCCATGTCCCGTGAGGACTGTGCGGTCATCCTGCGGCGCCTGCGCGGCAGCACCCAGTTGCGGCCTGGCGAGGTCGGCAGCGGCGTGTTTCCCGAGCTCAAGCGCAGCCGCGACCTGCGCATCAGCGGCCTGGAGCCGTGGCGCGACGTGGAGGAGCGATTGCAGCAAGCGGTGTTCGGCGGGCTGCTCGGCTACCTGCGCAAGTACCCGCAGACGCTGATCTCGCCGCTGATGCTGCAGGTGCCTGGCGCCGACGGCCAGCCGCACCGGCTCAGCGCCGAGGATTTCGCCCTGCTCGACGACGCGGCGCTGTCCAACCTGGTGCGCACCTGCCTGCGTCCGGGCGCGATCAACCTGCAGTGGTACCAGGCGGGCGAGGGCGGCTATCCGTACTGGCACTGCGAACTGTACCCGCGCGATCCCGGCGCCGAGACCCTGCACCGGCACCTGCTGTGGACCCTGTACCTCAACGACGATTTCGAGGAAGGCGAGACCGAGTTTCTGTTCCAGCGCCGCAAGATCGCCCCACGCGCCGGCAGCCTGCTGATCGCCCCGACCGCCTTCACCCACACCCACCGCGGCAACCGCCCGCAACGCGGCGACAAGTTCATCGCCACCAGCTGGATCCTGTTCCAGTCGGCGCAGGCGCTGTACGGCCGGGAGTAGGGAATGGGGAATGGGGAATCGTCAAAGCGGCGTTCCTGACAGTTGGAGTGCGATGGCGGCGGGCGCGCCGTGCCGCGTTTACGACTCCCCAGTGCCGACTCCCCAATCCCCGCTCAAAACAGCTCGCCCTGCGGCGATGGCGGTCGTGGCGGCAGCGGTTTGACGAAGCGGCTGCAGTCCAGTTGCCGGCGTGAGAACGCGGCGTAGCCCAGCCGCTTGTGCGCCAGCGCGAAGCGCCGCGCCAGCAGGTCGGCGTACACGCCTTCGCCACGCATGCGCTTGCCGAAGGTGCTGTCGTAGTCCTTGCCGCCGCGCAGTTGCTGCACCGTGCTCATCACGTGCGCGGCGCGGTCGGGATGGTGCGCCTGCAGCCAGTCGCGGAACAGCGGCGCCACTTCGTGCGGCAGGCGCAGCAGCACGTAGCCGGCCGATTCGGCGCCGGCGTCGCGGGCCGCCTCCAGCACCGCTTCCAGCGCGTGGTCGTTGATCCAGGGGATCACCGGCGCCACCATCACCCCGACCGGCACCCCGGCTTCGTGCAGGGTGCGCATGGCGCGCAGCCGCGCATGCGGGGCCGACGCGCGCGGCTCCAGGCGGGCCGACAGCCGCGGGTCCAGCGAGGTCACCGAGAAGTGCACGCTGACCAGGTTGTCGCGGGCCAGCGGCGCCAGCAGGTCCAGGTCGCGCTCGACCAGCGCGTTCTTGGTGATCAGCGAGAACGGGTGGCGGGTTTCGGCGAACACCTCGATCAGGCGCCGGGTCAGCTGCAGCTTGCGTTCGATCGGCTGGTAGGCGTCGGTGTTGATGCCCAGCGCGATCGGGCTGGGCACGTAGCCCGGCTTGGCCAGTTCGCGGCGCAACAGTTCCGGGGCATTGGTCTTGGCGAACAGCCGCGTCTCGAAGTCCAGCCCAGGCGACAGGTTCAGATAGGCGTGGCTGGGACGGGCGAAGCAGTAGCTGCAGCCGTGCTCACAGCCGCGGTAGGGGTTCACCGACTGCGAGAAACCCACGTCCGGCGACTGGTTGCGGCTGATGATGCTGCGCGCGGTCTCCTCGCTCACCTGCGTGCGCAGGCGCGGTTCGGCGAATTCTTCGCTGTCGTCGGGATGCCAGCCGTCGTCCTCGGCCTGGCTGACGGTGCGTTCGAAGCGGCCGGGCAGATGGCTGCCGGCGCCGCGGCCCTTGATGGCAGTGCTCATCGGCATAGGCTACGCGCCGACCGTCTCGGCGGATGCGACGGCGCCTGCCGCCGCACTGAATCTTTCAGGCCGACGCATGCGGCATGGCCGGCGCCGCAGCGGACGCAGGCAGCGAACGCGTCGGTAGCGCCGCCGCCCGCCGCGCCGAGCCACACCGCCGCCGCGGCTTGCCGAATCGGAATCTCGCCACGGGCGCGCGCGAACGCCGACACCTTGGCGTCACGCGGTTGCCGCCAACGCGTGTCATACCCCTTTGCATTCCTGCGCTGGTCGGCGGTGTGGGTCGCGTCGGCACGCTAGGCAACTGCGCGGGCGATCCGACCGGTCACGGACGCCGGGCCGGCACCGCGTTCGCCGCAATCGCCACGCCACCCTCTAGAATCCGTCGATGCTCGTCATCGCAACTCTGCAGAACACCTGGGACCGGCTGACCGGGATCCCGCACATCGGCGCCTATCTCACCGCCGCCTACCTGCTGTACATCCTGTGGCTGAGCGGCTGGATCGTGCTGCAGAAGCGCGAACCGGCGGCGACGCTGAGCTGGGTGCTGTCGCTGGCCGCCTTGCCCTACCTGGGCTTCATCATCTACTACCTGCTGGGCCCGCAGAAGGTGAAGCGGCAACGCCTGCGCCGCGGCCGCTCGCGCTCGGGCATGGAGCACTATAGCAGCGTGTGCCCGCCGGACGCCGACTGCACGGAGCTGGCCAAGATCGCCCAGGCCACCACCGGCCTGGCGCCGAGTTCGGCCACCGCCGTGCAGTGGCTGGTCGACGGCGCGGCCACCTACGAGGCGATCGTGCGCGACATCGGCGCCGCGCAGCACCACGTGCACCTGGAGTACTACATCTTCAATCCCGACCGCACCGGCACGCGCATCCGCGACGCGCTGGTCGAACGCGCCCGCGCCGGCGTGCGGGTGCGCCTGTTGCTGGACGCGGTCGGCTCCTCGCACGTGCGCAAGCGCTTCCTGCGGCCGCTGCTGGAGGCCGGCGCCGAGGTGGCCTGGTTCCATCCCACCCAGTTGCTGCGGCCGTTCAAGTTCAAGCGGCCCTGGGTCAACCTGCGCACCCACCGCAAGATCGTGGTGATCGACGGCCGCATCGCCTTCACCGGCGGCATCAACGTCACCGACGAAGAGAACGAGGCGCTGCGCGCCGATGCCTACCGCGACCTGCACCTGCGCTGCGAAGGCCATGTGGTGCGCAGCCTGCAACTGGTGTTCGTGGAAGACTGGCTGTACGCCACCCGGCAGGGCCGCGACGCCTTCGACATGGCGCGGATCTGGCCCAGCGACATGCCCAGCCGCGCCGACGGCACGATCCAGGCGCAGGTGCTGGTGTCGGGGCCGGATTCGTCGTGGGAGAGCATCCACCGGCTGCAGGTGGCGGCGATCTACGAGGCACAGCGGCGGGTGTGGCTGGTCACGCCGTACTTCGTGCCTGGCGAGGCCGCGCGCATGGCGCTGACCTCGGCGGCGCTGGGCGGGCTGGACGTGCGCCTGCTGGTGCCCAAGCGCAGCGACTCGCGGCTGGTGACGCTGGCCGCGCGCTCGTACTTCGACGAACTGCTGCAGGCCGGGGTCCAGATCTACGAGTACGGCCCGCGCATGCTGCACACCAAGGCGCTGGTCACCGACGAGGATCTGTGCCTGGTCGGCAGCGCCAACTTCGACAACCGCAGTTTCCGGCTCAATTTCGAAGTGGCCACGCTGTTCCGCGACCGTGGGCTGACCCGGCAACTGACCGAGTTGCTGGAGGGCGAGATGGCCAACGCGGTGCGCGTGCGCGACGACCGCAAGCGCTCGCTGTGGCGCTACCGGCTGCCGGAGGCGGTGGCGCGGCTGACCTCGCCGCTGCTGTAGCCGCGGCCGGCGTGGCGCCCCTGCACCCGGACTGCGCGGCGCCACGTGGAACCGGCACGCCCGCCGGCGCTACACTGCGCCATCCTTGGGGAGATCGTCATGTACTGGCTCTTTCTGCCGCTCGCGCTGGGTGCGTTCGTTCTGGCGTTCACGACGCCGCACATGTGGTTGCTGGTGGTGAGCCTGCTGGCCGCCCTGGCCTTCCTGCTGGCCTGGGCGCGCGGCTGGTACGTGGCCAAGATCGGCGACGCCAGCCAGCGCGACGCGATGCCGATGATCGATCCGGCCGAACTGCGCCGGCTGCGCGAGCAGGCCGAGGCGCGCCGCGCCGCGGCCGCCGCCAGCGACGACGCCGCGGCGCCGTAAGCGGCGCCGGCGATGACCAAGCTCAGCGTCAACGTCAACAAGATCGCGGTGCTGCGCAATTCGCGCGGCGGCGACCTGCCCAGCGTGCTCGAGGCCGCGCGCGCCTGCCTGGACGCCGGCGCGCACGGCATCACCGTGCACCCGCGCCCGGACCGGCGCCACATCCATGCCGAGGACGTGCTGGCGCTGGCCGCATTGACCGGCGAGCGCGGCGTCGAATTCAACATCGAGGGCAACCCGTTCGCGCCGCCGCGGCCCGGCTATCCGGGGCTGATCGCCCTGTGCGCGCAGGCGCGCCCGGCGCAGGCCACCCTGGTCCCGGACAGCGACGCCCAACTGACCTCCGACCACGGCTTCGACTTCGGCCGCGACAGTGCGCGCCTGCGCCCGCTGATCGCCGAACTGAAGGCGCTGGGCTGCCGGGTCAGCCTGTTCGTGGATGCCGACAATCCCGACCTGGCGGTGGCGGCCGAACTGGGCGCCGACCGCATCGAGCTCTATACCGGCCCCTATGCCGCCGCGTGGGAGCAGGGCGACAGCGCCGCGGCAGCGCCGTTCGCCGCCGCCGCACGCCGCGCGCAGGCGGCCGGGCTCGGCGTCAACGCCGGCCACGACCTGGCCCAGGCCAATCTCGGCGCGTTCCTGGCGACGGTGCCGCAGGTGCTGGAAGTGTCGATCGGCCACGCACTGATCAGCGAAGCCCTGTACGCCGGGCTCGATGCCACGGTGAAGGCGTATCTGGCGGTGCTGGCCGGCGTCCGCTGAGCGAAGCCGACAGCGCGGGGCTGGCGCTCCCCTGGGAATCCTGCGCTCTTCGCAGGCGCAGCGGTCGCGATCCGCGAGGGGGCCGCGATCCGCGCAATCCGATCAACGTGCGTCTTGCGCCCTCCCAAGCGGAGCGACGCGAGCAGTGCCTGTGCGCACGACGCCATCGGCGACGATGGCGTCGCATCGCGGGGCGCCTGTTACTGCACGAAGCCGATGCGCTGCACGTCGGCGTTCTTCGCCGCCGCCAGCACCTTGGCCATGGCATCGTAGTCCGCATCCGGGCTGGCATCGATGCGCAACTCAGGCGGATTGTCGCTGGCCTGCGCCATCGCCTCCTGCAGGCGTGGCTGCAGATCGCGCAAGGGCAACGGCGCGGCGTTCCAGAACAACTGACCCGAGGCGTCCAGGCGCAGCTGGATCGGGTCGGGCGGCGGCAACGGCCGCGATGGCGCGGTGGTGTGCTGCGGCAGGTCCATGGTGATCGTCCGCGTCAGCATCGGTGCGGTGACGATGAAAATGATCAACAGCACCAGCATCACATCGACCAGCGGGGTGACATTGATCTCCGCCAGCGGTCCCCGATTCCCTGCAGCACTGAACGCCATGGCCAGCCTCCTGTGGGTGTGGTGTCGCGCCACCAGCCTACACCCGTGCCGCGGCGGTGCGCGAGGGGCGGCGACGAGGATGGCGTCGGCTCGCAGGCTCGCGGCGGCGGGGAACGGGCAGGGCCGCCCGGTCGAAGGACATCCGCGGATCCGGCGCATCGGGCGGCGCGTCGCTCCGCCGCGCTCGACCGCAGGCGTACCGGGCGAATGCAGCCGCACCCGACGCGCGCATAAAAAAACGCCACCGTTGCCGGTGGCGTTTGCAGTCGCGTCATGACTGAGGTGTTGCGGTAAAGCGTATTGCGTTGAAGCTTATTGCTGCACGAAGCCGATCTTCTTCATGTCCGAGTTCTTGGCGGCGGCCAGCACCTTGGCCATCACTTCGTACTCGGAATCCGGATTGGCATCGATGCGCAGTTCCGGCTGGTTGGTCGGATCGCGCTGGACTTCGTTTTCCATCATCTGCGGGAGCGCACTCACCGCCACCGGGCTGTTGTTCCAGAACACCTGGTTCGACGCATCGATCCGCAGATCGATCGGCGGCGGCGGATCGCGCAACTGCGGCGGCGGGTTGATGACCCGCTGCGGCAGATCCACGTCGATCGGGTAGGTCATGATCGGCGCGGTCACGATGAAGATGATCAACAGCACCAGCATCACGTCGACCAGCGGCGTGACGTTGATGTCGGCCATGGGACCACGGCCGCCTCCTGAGCTGAACGCCATGGCTCAGTTCCCCTTCTCTTTGGTCGCAACGAAGCCGACGTCCAGCATGCCCTGACCCTGCGCGATCTTGGTGATCTCGTTGATCGTGCGCATCTTGGTGGTGCGGTCGCCACGCAGGTTGAGCGGCGGCTGCGGGGTCTGCTGTGCAGCGGTCGAGAAGCGCGACTCCAGGGTTTCCTTGGAGATCGGCTCATCGTTCCAGTACAGCGACCCGTCTTCCTTGACCGCCAGCGTGATCGGATTCGAACGCTTGTCGTCCTTGTCCGGATCCTGCTTCAAGTTGGCTTGGGGCAGATCCACCTTGACCTTGTGGGACATCAGCGGTGCCGTGATGATGAAGATGATCAGCAGCACCAGCATCACGTCCACGAGGGGCGTGACGTTGATGTCGGCCATGGGGCCGCCGCTGTTTCCACTACTGAAAGCCATAACGGGCTCCGTTAACGTTGCGTGGACGACTTAGCCGGGATCAGCGAACGCGCGAGCCGGTGGCGAAGAAGTCGTGCAGGTCGTGCGCGAAGGTGTCGAACTTGGCGATCACCGAGCTGTTGACCTTGCTGAAGAAGTTGAAGGCGAACACGGCCGGGATCGCGACGAACAGACCGATCGCGGTCATGATCAGCGCTTCACCCACCGGGCCGGCCACGGCGTCGATCGAGGCGGAGCCGGTGGCACCGATCTTGATCAGGGCGCCGTAGATGCCCCACACGGTACCGAGCAGACCGACGAACGGCGCGGTCGCACCGACGGTCGCCAGCAGGGTCATGCCCGACTGCAGCTTGGTGCTTTCGCGGGTCACGGCCTGACGCAGGGCGCGGTCGACGAACTCCGAACGGCTCAGGCTCTCGCCCAGGCCGGTGCCGGTGCCGGCTTCGGCGCGCTGGTGGTGCGCGGCGGCCTGCGCAGCGTCCAGAGCGATCTTCGAGAACGGCTCGGAGGCCGGCTGCTCTTCCATCGCACGGATGGCGTCCTGCGCGTTCGGGGTGTCCCAGAACAGGCTGGTGACGCGGTCGGCCTGGCTCTTCAGGCGGGTGGCGCGGAAGATGTTGATGATCGTCCAGTACCAGGACGAGGCGGACATGATGATCAGGGTGATGAGCACCACCCAGGAGACGGCGAAGTCACCCGGCTTGGAGGTCATTTCGGTGATCAGGTGCTCGAAGCCCATCTGCGACAGGGCGTTCGATGCGTTGTTGCCCCCCGCAGCAGCGGCGATGAAAATTTCCTGCAGCATGACGCTTACCTTTGTTGTGTGTGGTGGTGATGAGGGTGGTGCAAAGAGTAGACAGGCCGTGCGGACCGGCGGTGCGCCGGCCCGCGGACCTTTGTATCAGTTCAGCGCGAAGTTGACCGGGACGCGGACGCGGCCGGCGGTCTTCTGTCCATTGACGACAGCGGCATTGAACCGCCACTTGCGCGCTGCTTCCATGGCGGCGCGGTCCAGGTCGCGGTTGCGGCTGGATTTCTCGACGGCAACGTTCGTGACGTTACCACTGGCATCGACATCGATGATCAAGATCACTTCACCCTGCGCGCCCGACCGGAATGCAGCCGGCGGGTACTTCGGCGGGTTCATGTTCTTCGACGAGATATCGACGCTAGCGCTGATGTCGGACGGTGCGGCCGGCGGCGCGGGCGGCGACGGCGGCGTGGCGATGTCGTTCGGGCGCGGCTCCGGCACGTCGATCACCGGGGCTTCCGGCGGCGGCGGCAGCGGGGTCGGCTTCGGCGGCGCCAGGTTCTTCACCGGCGGCGGCGGGGTCTCCGGCGGCTTCGGCGGCGGCGGCGGCGGCGGGGGAGGCGGCGGCGGTGCGTCCACCAGGGTGACCATGATGTTGCGTTCCTTCTCCGCGACCGCCTTGGGCGCCACGGCCGGAATCAGCAGCAACATCAGCGCTGCGAGGTGCAGCGCGATTACGAAGGCAATACCGATGATGCGCGGCCAGCTGAGGCCGGAGGCGTCATCTTTGTCGTAATGCCGATGGATGACCAGTTGTTCCGTCATGCGCCAATGACTCGATTAAAGGGGGGCGGATTTCGCTGGGGAGCGGAACCCAAGTTCACGCGGTGATGACACCGCAGGAACCTCCAAGCTTATACCAATCCCTGTTACCTGCACTACTTTCAGCACTGGTCTTCGGGGGCTTTTTTTGCGTGCTACTTCAGGTTGATGATCTTCTTCGCGTCTTCGGGCTTTTTGACGCCCTTGGCCAGCGCCTGCTGGGCCGCCTGCTTGGCTTCGGCGACACGGCCTTCCGAATGCAGCACCTTGGCCAGGTTGAGATAGGTCTCGCCGTCCTTGGACAGCGGCGCGGCCTTCTGCCAGTTCTCGATCGCCTGCGGCAGCTGGTCGGTGTAGTAGTACGACTGCGCCAGCGCCAGGTAGGTCTGGTAGTCCGGCTTCAGAATGCCCTTCTGCATGCCTTCGTTGATGACCGCGATGACGTCCTTCTCGTGGCCCTCGGTGTTGGCGTAGATCGAGTACAGCTGCTTGTACTCCTTCTCGTCGGTCAGCTGACCGGCAGCACGCAGCTTGTCCATCACCGCCGCGGCCTTGTCCATCTGGTCGGCCTGCATGTACATGCTGGCCAGGTTGAGCTGGGCCTTCTTGTCGTTGGGCGACTTGGCGGCCAGCGCCTCGGCGGCCTTGACCGCTTCGCCGGTCTGGCCGGCTTCGGCGTAGGACGCCATCAGCAACTGGTTCCAGCTGTCCTTCGGATCCGGCGATGCGGCGATCGCCTGCTTCAGCGCCGGGATCGCTTCCTGGTAGCGCTGCGCCTGGTACAGCGCCTGGCCCTTGAGGATCAGGTCTTCCGGGCGGGTCGACTTGGATTCGGCGAGGAACTTGTCCAGCGTGGCCAGGCCTTCGGCGGTCTGGTCGTCCTGCAGCTGCAGCTGCGCCAGCATCAGCATCGACTGGAAGTGGCCGTTGTTGTCCAGGCCGTTGAGCTGGATCGCCTGCTTCAGGTACGCCTGCGCGGCCTTGCTGTCGTCGAGGTTGTAGGCGGCCTGCGCGGCCAGCTGCGCGGCGACCGACTTGTCGTAGTCGTTGGCGCCGCCGTTGGCCAGGATCTCGTCGGCCTGGGCGCGCACCGACGCGTAGTCCTCGCCCTTGTTGTAGGTGTCGATCAGCTTCTGCAGCTTGCTGCCCACCTTGGAGGACGGCTTGCCGTTGGGCTCCTTGCGGTCGGCATTCGGGAACAGCACCGCCGCCTTCTCGTTCTTCGCGTTGCGCGAGGAGCGGTGGTCGGTGCGATCGCTCTGCGCAGCGGCATCGGTCACCACCGCGCCACCGAGGGCGGAGGCGATCACCAGGGACAACAACGCTTGCTTGCGGATGCGGAATTTCATGGGTCACCTCGGTGGAAACCGCCCGGAGCGGCACGGAAGACGGAGCGGCCATCCCTCGGCCGAGCCAGCAAACCTATCAGAAACCTGTACGCCGTGAAAACGTTTTTGGATGCGTTTTCTGTGACAGTGCCGGCGACAGGTGCGGGGACGACGGCCGGCTCAGCCGCACTTGGGCGTCCTGCCGGCGCTGCGCGCCTGCGCGTACACCGGTTCGAGCGCGGCGACGTCGCGCTGCAGCTCGCCGATGCGGGCACTGGGATCGGGGTGGGTGGAGAGCCATTGCGGCGGACGTTGGCCGCCGGCGGCCATCATGTTCTTCCACAGGTCCACCGCCTGCGCCGGATCGAAACCGGCCTGCGCCATCAGGCGCTGGCCGACCACGTCCGCCTCGGTTTCCTGCTGGCGCGAACCCGGCAGCAGGAACAGCGTCTGCGCGGTCATGCCGCCGACCTGGCCGATGGTGTCGGCCGCGCCCTGGCCATAGCGTGCGCCGGCCAGGGCGCCGATCACGCTCAGCCCCGCCTGCGCGCCGAGCTGGCGGGTGATGCGTTCTTCGTGATGGCGCGAGATGACGTGGCCGATCTCGTGGCCGAGCACGGCGGCGAGCTGGTCCTGGTTCTTGGCCACGCTGAAGATGCCGCTGTTGACCCCGACCTTGCCGCCGGGCAGGGCGAACGCGTTGGGTTCCTTGTCGTTGAACAGCGCCGTTTCCCAGCCGGTGCCGCGCCATTGCGCGGGCAGCTGCGCGACCAGCGCGTTGACCACGCAGCGCACGTAGGCATTGCGCTTGGGATCGGTGTCCAGCGGTTCCTTGGCCTTGGCTTCGGCGAACGCCTGCGCGCCCATCTGGTCGAGTTGTTGCTGCGAAATGCCCCCCACGACCTGGGTGCGCCCGGTTGGCGACGTCGTCGTCGCACATGCTGCCAGCAGCATCGCGAGCGATGCGCCAAGTACCCCTTGCTTCATACGGTCCCCCCTCCTAACACGCGTCGCAGTGTGGGGTGACGCGTCTTAACATTTCGTCAAACAAACCTTCAGGTTGCGCCAAACCAGTACAGTCCGGCGACCGCGATGGCATTGTTGAGCCCGTGCGCGGCGATCGGCGCCCACAAGGTGCCGGTGCGCTTGTACAGCCAGGCGAACGCGACGCCCATGCCGCCGTAGACCAGCCACAGCTGCGCGGTCTCGGCCAGGCCGTTGCCGGTGGTCCCGGGCACCTCGTGCACCAGGGCGAAAGCGGCGCCGCTGAGCAGCATGCCCAGCCGCGGCCGGCCCGCATCCCACAGCCGCCCGAACAGCACGCGGCGGAACAGCAGTTCCTCGTAGGCCGGCGCGATCAGCACCGCGAACACGCACAGGAACAGCGGCATCTGCGCCATCGCCTCCTGCATCAGCGGCAGGTTGGTCGGCACCGGCTTGACGCCGATCTGCGCCGACACCGCGGAGATCGCCGCGCTGCCGACGAACACCCCGACCGCGACCAGCAGCACCCAGCCCCAGGTCGACGGCGTGCGCGCGGCCTGCCACGAGGCACGGCGCTCGGCGGCGCTGGCCGGACGGCGCAGGAAGTACAGCAGCAACGCCGCGGACAGGGTACTGACCAGCGCGATCAGCAGTTGCGCCAGCGCCCCGGGCTGGCCGACCTGCTGCGCGACCAGCGTGGCGAGGCGATCGGCGGGAATGCCCTGCGCCTTCAGCTGCATGGCCAGCTGGAAGCCGCGCAGCACGCCCCAGACCAGGCCGCACAGCACGCTCACCGCCAGCAGCACCACCGCCGCCAGCAGCACGTCGAGGAAGAAACCGAGGATCGGCCGGCGCGGACGGGTCGGCGCCTGCGGGGAGGACAAAGACAGCGGAGCGGCGGGCAACGGCGGCGGTGCGGTCATCGCGGTCCTGCGCGGAAGCGGGCGGAAGGCACGGAGGGCAGCCGGCCCCGGCACGCGCCGGGGCGGCCGCCGCCGCGGTCAGATGTCGAGGTTGGCGACCTTCAGCGCGTTCTCCTCGATGAAGTCGCGGCGCGGTTCGACCACGTCGCCCATCAAGGTGCTGAAGATCTGGTCGGCGGCAACCGCGTCCTCGATGCGCACCTGCAGCAGGCGGCGCGTATCGGGATTCACCGTGGTCTCCCACAGCTGCTCGGCGTTCATTTCGCCCAGGCCCTTGAAGCGCTGGATCTGGCGGCCCTTCTTGGCCTCCTCGAACAGCCAGGCGTAGGCCTGGGCGAAGCTGGTGATCGCCTGGGTCTTGTTGCCGCGCACGATCTGCGCGCCCTCGCGCACCAGCCCGTTCAGCGCCAGCGCGACCTCGCGCAGCGGCCGCAGCTCGCCGCTCTCGAACACCGCCATCGGCAACACGTAGGTGGTTTCCTCGCCCATGTGCCGGCGCTCGACCAGCAGGGTGGCCGGGCGCTGCGCGTTGGCCGGCTGGAAACGCAGGCTGTAGCGGGCCGAGCCCAGGCTGCCGCGGTTGAGCACCGCCTGCAGCGCCTCCAGGCTCGGATGCGCCTCGCCCTCGGCCTCGAGCTGGGCCACGTCCAGCGGCGGCAGGTCGATCAGCGCGCTCAGCAGCGCCGGGTCGTAGCGGTGCGCATTGCGCGCCACCGCCTCGTTGGCGCTGGCGAACAGCAGCAGCAGCTTCTCCAGCGCCGCGCCGGTGATCGGCGGCTCGTTGCTGGCCGGGACCAGCGCCGCGCCTTCGACCGCGCTGCTGGCCAGGTAGGCGTTGAGCGCGTTGTCGTCCTTCAGGTACAGCTCCTGCTTGCCCTGCTTGAGCCGGTACAGCGGCGGCAGGCCGATGTAGACGTAGCCGCGCTCGATCAGCTCCGGCATCTGCCGGTAGAAGAAGGTCAGCAGCAGGGTGCGGATGTGCGCGCCGTCGACGTCGGCGTCGGTCATGATGATGATGCGGTGGTAGCGCAGCTTGTCCGGGTTGTACTCGTCGCGGCCGATGCCGGTGCCCAGCGCGGTGATCAGCGTGCCGACCTGGTCGGAGGACAGCATGCGGTCGAAGCGCGCGCGCTCGACGTTGAGGATCTTGCCGCGCAGCGGCAGCACCGCCTGGTTCTTGCGGTTGCGGCCCTGCTTGGCCGAGCCGCCCGCCGAGTCACCCTCGACGATGAACAGCTCCGACAGCGCCGGGTCCTTTTCCTGGCAGTCGGCCAGCTTGCCGGGCAGGCCGGCGATGTCCAGCGCGCCCTTGCGACGGGTCAGGTCGCGGGCCTTGCGCGCGGCCTCGCGGGCACGGGCGGCATCGACGATCTTGCCGGCGATGGCCTTGGCCTCGTTGGGGTTCTCCTGCAGGAACTCCTCCAGGCGCGCGCCGAAGGCGTTTTCCACTGCCGGGCGCACGTCGGAGCTGACCAGCTTCTCCTTGGTCTGGCTGGAGAAGCTCGGATCCGGCACCTTGACCGACAGCACCGCGATCATGCCTTCGCGCATGTCGTCGCCGGTCAAGTTGATCTTGGCCTGCTTGGCGATGCCGTTCTGTTCGATGTAGGTGTTGAGCACGCGGGTCAGCGCGCCGCGGAAGCCGGCCAGGTGGGTGCCGCCGTCCTTCTGCGGGATGTTGTTGGTGAAGCAGTACATCGTCTCCTGGTAGGAGTCGGTCCACTGCAGCGCCACGTCCACGGTGATGCCGTTGTGCTCGCCGGTGACCGAGATCACGTTCGGGTGCAGCGGGGTCTTCAGCTGCGCCAGGTGCTCGACGAAGCTGCGGATGCCGCCCTCGTAGTGGAAGTCGTCGCGGCGGCCCTCGCCGCGCTCGTCGGCGAGCACGATCTTGACCCCGGAATTGAGGAAGGACAGCTCGCGCAGGCGCCGGGCCAGGATGTCGTAGTGGAATTCCACGTTGTTGTGGAAGGCCACCACCGACGGCCAGAAGCGCACGGTGGTGCCGCGCTGGGTGGTCTCGCCCAGTTGCTTGAGCGGCGCCACGGCCGCGCCGTTGCTGAATTCCTGCTGGTAGTGGAAGCCGCCCTGGAACACGTCCAGCAGCAGCTTCTCCGAGAGCGCATTGACCACGCTGACGCCCACGCCGTGCAGGCCGCCGGACACCTTGTAGCTGTTGTCGTCGAACTTGCCGCCGGCATGCAGCACGGTCATCACCACCTCGGCCGCCGAGACCTCGCGGCCGAGCTTGGCGCTCATCTGCGCGTGCTTGCCGACCGGGATGCCGCGGCCGTTGTCGGACACCGACACCGAACCGTCGGCGTGGATGGTCACCGTGACATGGTCGGCGTGCCCGGCCAGGGCTTCGTCGATGGAGTTGTCGACGACCTCGAACACCATGTGATGCAGGCCGGTGCCGTCATGGACGTCGCCGATGTACATGCCGGGCCGCTTGCGGACCGCCTCCAGCCCTTCCAGGGCGGTGATGCTGTTGGCGTCATAGTTGCCGTTGCTTGCCGGGGTGTTCTGTTCGTCGGTCATTGCGCGTGCCGTAGGCTCCACGAGGCGGCGAAGACGGGCCGGGGCCGGTTCGCGCCGCTGGATAGGGGATTGGTGGAAATTATAGCAGCCCGGGCCGCCCGGCCCGCGGCGGCCTAGGAAACAGCCAGGATCTGGCCATGTTCCACGTGGAACCGAGCGATCGGCAGCGTGGCATCGGCCAGCGCCTGCGGGGTTTCGGTGGCGGTGACGAAGACCTGCGCCGGCCCGGCACGCAGCCGCTCCAGCACCCGGCCCTGATGGTGGCGGTCCAGTTCAGAGGCCAGGTCGTCCAGGGCGATCACCGGCCATTCGCCGCGTTGTTCGGCGTAGTCCTCGGCCTGGGCCAGCAGGCAGGCCAGGGCGGTGAGCTTGGCCTGGCCGCGGGACAGGGCGTCGCGGCCGGGAATCTCGGCGAAACTCAGGCTCCAGTCGGCACGATGCGGGCCGGCCGAGGTATAGCCCAGCTGCCGGTCGCGCTCGCGGTTGAGCAACAGCGCATCGGCCAGGGACACCTCCTGGCGGCGCCAGCCGGGCGCGAACTGCAGATGGGAGATGCCTAGCGCCGGCGCCAGATCCGGGGCGAGCGCGAGCAGGCGGTGCAGCAGCCGATCCAGGTAGTCCTGGCGCCGCGAGGTCAGCGGCTCGCCGGACTCGGCCAGTTCGTGATCCCAGGCGTCGAGCGCCGCGCCGCTGCCGCCGCTCTTGAGCAGGGCGTTACGCTGCTTGAGCGCGCGGGCATAGCGCCGCCACAGCGACAGGAAATCAGGTTCCACGTGGAACAAGCCCCAATCGACGAAGCGGCGGCGGGGCTCGCCACCGCCGCTGACCAGCAGATGGCTGCCCGGCTCGAAGGTGACCACCGCGAGCGCTGCGCACAGCGTGCCGAGATGGGCGACGTCCTGGCCATCGAGACGTCCACGCCAGTCCTGGCCGCTGTGGCGCAGTCCGGCGCGACGCCGACGCGGCGTGCCTGCGTCGCCCGCCTGTTCCTGCCATTCGACGAAGACGTCCAGCGCTTCCTGACCCTGGCTGACCAGTCCATCGCGCACACGACCGCGGAAGCTGCGGCCGTAGGCCATCAGGTGCATGGCTTCGAGGACGGTGGTCTTGCCGGCGCCGTTGTCGCCGGTGATCAGGTTCAGCCCGGGCGCGGGCGCCAGCTCGAGCGACGCGAACCGGCGCAGGTGATGGAAATCGAGGCGGGAGACGTGCATGCGGGGATAGAGGCGAAGGCGCTCGCACCGGGCGCACGCAGATCGGGGTTGAGGGCAGGGCGGCAGCATACCTAAAACGACCGTCAGGCGTTGGTAGGGCAGCCATGTTCGGGACCCAGCCACTGGGTGGCCTGCTGCGATGCCTACGGAGGCGGCCGGGCGGGCCATCGGACGCGGGCGGAAGACGTGCGCGAAAGCAGAGGACGCCTGGGAGCAAAGGCGCTCTGCGTCTCGGCTTCGTCCCGTCGATCGTCAGCGCGAGGCTCCGGGCGCCTCGAATGCCATTCGATTCGCGGGCGATGCTGCGGCCATGCGGGGCGCGGTTGGCTTCCCTCGACGGCATATCAGTGCCTGTTGGATCTGCATCAACCGTCCTAGCTGGCATGGACTTGCGTACTGCGGCGGTTTCCAGGCTTCCTGGCACGGCAAAAAAAGAAAACCCGGCACAAGGCCGGGTCGCTTTTCGCGCGTGTTCCACGTGGAACACGAAACGAGGATGTCAGAGACGCAGCGGCATCACGACGTGGCGCGAGCGGGCGCTGCTGGCTTCGCGAACGAGGGCGGAGGAGTTGGCGTCGCGCAACTGGATCACCACGAACTCCTCGCGCAGCGCGGACAGCGCGTCGAGCAGGTAGTTCACGTTGAAGCCGATCGCCAGGTCGCTGACCTTGGTGTCCGCTTCGACTTCTTCCTGCGCTTCTTCCTGCTCCGGGTTGTGCGCGCTGATCTTCAGCTGGCCCGGGGAGACTTCCACGCGCACGCCGCGGTACTTCTCGTTGGACAGGATCGCCGCACGCTGCAGCGCCGCGCGCAGGATTTCGCGATCCAGCTTGACCTCACGGTCGGCCCCGATCGGGATCACCGCTTCGTAATCGGGGAAGCGGCCGTCGATCAGCTTGGAGGTGAAGGTGACATCGTCGCGCTTGACCCGCACGTGCGCGCGGCCGACTTCCAGCTCCACTTCGCGCTCGCCGCCTTCCAGCAGGCGCTGCAACTCGGTCACGCCCTTGCGCGGCACGATGATCTGGCGCTTGGCGCCGCCGGCGTTCTCCAACTCGGTCTCGCACAGCGCCAGGCGATGGCCGTCGGTGGCCACGCAGCGCAAGGTCTGGTCGCGCAGGTCGAACAGCAGGCCGTTGAGGTAATAGCGCACGTCCTGCTGCGCCATCGCGAAGGCGGTGCGCTCGATCAGTTCCTTCAATGCGGCTTCCGGCACCACCACGCGCTCGGTGGCTTCCACTTCGTCGACGGACGGGAAGTCGTTGGCGGGCAGCGTGGCCAGGGTGAAGCGGCTGCGGCCGGCCTGCACGGTGATCTTGTCGCCGGACTGGGACACGGTGACCTTGCTGCCGTCGGGCAGGGCACGCACGATCTCGAACAGCTTGCGCGCCGGGATCGTGGTTTCGCCGTCCTGGGCATCGTCGACCGCAATGCGCGAGACCATTTCCACTTCCAGGTCGGTACCGGTCAGCGACAGCTGGCCGCCGTGCACCTGCACCAGGAAGTTGGCCAGAACCGGCAAGGTCTGGCGGCGTTCGACCACATTGACGACTTGCGCCAATGGCTTGAGGAAGGCTTCGCGCTGCAGTGTGAAACGCATGTGGTTCCGTGCCCCTATGCTTTAAAAGATGTGGAATAAATCAAAAGCTTGGTGGTGATGGTAGAGCGAAATTCGGTGCAAATGTAGCTCAAGCCACTGAAAACAAAGAATTTTTAACGCTCCCAATCCCGTGTACTACTTCCCTGGAACTGGTGGGGAAACCTGTGGATAGTTTTGCCGTCGCCGCCGCGTCGCGCGTTATCCACAGTTTCTCCCGGATTTGTCGCGAAGTCATGCACCGATTTATCCGGCGCCCTCCGCAGCGGCCGTCGCACTACTCGCTGAGCTTGCGGATCAGCTTGTCCCAATCCTCGCGCAGCTTGCCGTCGGTCTCCATCAGGTGCTTGATCTGCCGGCAGGCGTGCAGCACAGTGGTGTGGTCGCGCCCGGCGAACGCGTCGCCGATTTCCGGCAGGCTGTGTTCGGTCAGTTCCTTGGTCAGCGCCATCGCCACCTGCCGCGGCCGTGCCAGCGAGCGCGTGCGCCGCTTGGACAGCAGGTCCTTGATCTGCAGGCCGTAGTAATCGGCCACGGTCTTCTGGATGTTGGGGATGCCGATCGCCTGCTGCTGGGCGCGCAGCAGGTCGCGCAGGGTCTCCTGGGCGAACTCGGTGGTGATCGCGCGGCCGGTGAAGTTGGCGCGCGCCGCCAGCGTGTTGAGCGCCCCTTCCAGGTCGCGCACGTTCGAGCGCATCTTCTTGGCGATCAGGAACGCCACGTCGTCGGGGATCTCGGCACCGCGCTCGCGCGCCTTGGCCAGCACGATCGCCGCGCGCGTCTCGAAATCCGGCGGGTCGATCGCCACCGACAGGCCCCAGGCCAGGCGCGACTTCAGCCGCGGCTCCAGGCCCTCGACCTCGCGCGGATAACGGTCGCAGGTCAGGATGATCTGCTGGCGGCCGTCGAACAGCGCGTTGAAGGTGTGGAAGAACTCTTCCTGGGTGCGGTCCTTGCCGGCGAAGAACTGGATGTCGTCGATCAGCAGCGCGTCCACCTGCTGGAACTGGCGCTTGAACTGGTCCATGGTCTTGTCCTGCAGCGCACGGATCATCGCGCTGAAGAACTGTTCCGAACGCAGGTACATCACCCGCGCGTTCGGATTCTGCTCGCGCATGGCATTGCCGGCGGCGAACATCAGGTGGGTCTTGCCCAGGCCGGTGCCGCCGTACAGCAGCAGCGGGTTGTGCGCACGGTCGCCGGGCTTCTGCGCGGCCTGCACCGCCGCGGCCAGGCCGAGCTGGTTGCTGCGGCCTTCGACGAAGTTGGCGAAGGTGTAGTGCGAATCGAGGTTGCCGGCGAACGGCTCCAGCAACGGCGGCGCCGGCGTGCGCGCCGCCGCCGGATCGCTGGCGGGTGCCGCGGCCGGTTCCGGCGCGCGCGGGCGCGAGCCGACCTGCAGCAGCACCTCGCCGCTGCCGGCGAAGTAGGTCAGCAGCTCGCGGATGCGCGGCAGGTAGCGATCGCGTACCTGCTCGACGATGAAGGCGTTCGGGGCGTACAGCACCATGCTGTTGTCATGGCGCTGTTCGGCTTGCAGCGGTTTCAACCAAGTGTGAACGTCCTCGGCTGGAAATTCGGCTTCCAGACGTTCCAGGCAACGGGGCCAAGCATCCATCAGATCTAAATTCGTCGATAGACCGGGCATGAAGGGCGCGCTCGGGCGCGGCGCATTCGGCCGGTGGGAGAGGAAAGCGGATGGATCAGACTACCACCGGCGCGCAGGGTCGGGAATGGTTTTCCCATGGCTATTCACAGATCCATCCACAGGCCTGGCGCTGCCGGCCTCTGCCGTGGTGGAGACAGGGAGTTGACCGCGGCGTGAGTGGTCCTATAGAATTTCCGGTTCTTTCCGCCCCATTCAGATCAGAGCGCCCCGATGGCCACCAAGCGCACCTTCCAGCCCAGCAACCTCAAGCGCAAGCGCGACCACGGCTTCCGTGCCCGTATGGCCACCGCCGACGGCCGCAAGATCCTGGCCCGCCGCCGCGCCAAGGGCCGCAAGCGCCTGAGCGCTTGATTGCTTCGCCGCCCCAGGCGGCGCCTGCAATCCGGACCGTGAATCCTCCCGACCCGCGTAGGCGATTTCCTCGCTCTGCGCGGGTTCGCACGTCTGCGGAATACCGCGTCGTGTTCGATGCCGCGCGCCGCTGTTCCGAGCCGCTGATGAGCCTGCACTGGCACAGTGCGCCGCACCCGGCGCGGCTGGGTCTGGCGGTGTCGCGCAAGGTCGACAAGCGTGCGGTCGTGCGCAACCGCATCAAGCGCGTGATGCGCGAGGCCACGCGGCAGCTGCTGCCGTGGCTGGCGCCCGGCGATTACGTGGTGGTGGCGCGCAGCGCCGCCGCCCAGGCCAGCGGCGCGCAGCTGCGCCAGGCCTACGAGCGCCTGCTGCGCCGCGCCGGCGCATTGCCGGCCCCGGCCGCGGACGGCACAATGCCGCCGCCCGATCGTCCTTCTTCCCCCACCTCCACGTCAGAAACCCTTTCTGGCTGAGCCGAGCTTGCCTGTCCGATGAACCAGACCCGCCTTTTCCTGATTTTCGCCTGGCTGATGGTCGCGGCCCTGCTGTGGATGGAGTGGAACAAGGAACACGCGCCCAGCGCCAATGCGGCGACGGTCGCGGCGGCGACCACGGTGCCGCCGGCGCAGGACGCCGATGCCGGCGCCACGCACGCGCCGGCCGTTCCGCAGGCCTCGGTGCCCGGCGCCACGCCGGCCAGCGGCACGCCTGAGACCGCCGCGGCCAGCGCCGCGCCGCGGGTCACCGTCACCACCGACGTGCTGCGTCTGACCCTGGACGGCCGCAGCGTGTTCGACGCCGACCTGCTGCAGTTCCCGCAGACCAAGCAGCCCGGCAGCCCGCCGGTGCAGCTGCTGACCGAGGACCCGGCGCATCCGTATACCGCCACCAGCGGCTGGGTTGGCGAGCACAATTCGCCGTCGCCGGGCCCGGGCGGGTTCCGTCCTGAGGAGCCGGGCAAGAACTACGTGCTGGCCAAGGGCCAGGACAGCCTGCAGGTGCCGTTCGTGTGGAACGGCCCGGACGGCGTCAGCATCCGCCGCGTCTACACCCTGCAACGCGGCCACTACGCGATAGAGGTGCACGACGAGGTCGTCAACCATGGCAGCAAGCCGTGGCAGGGCTACGTGTTCCGCAAGCTGAGCCGGGTGCCGACCATCGTCAGCCGCGGCATGACCAACCCGGATTCCTTCAGCTTCAACGGTGCCACCTGGTTCAGCCCGGCCGACGGCTACCAGCGCCGCGCGTTCAAGGACTACCTGGAAGACGGCCCGCTCAACCAGACCATCTCCGGTGGCTGGATCGCGCTGCTGCAGCACCATTTCTTCACCAGCTGGATTCCGCAGGCCGACCAGCAGGCGGTGTACGTGTTGTCCAACGACGGCCCGCGACATGTGATCGAAGCGCGCGGCCCTGGCTTCACCGTGGCGCCGGGCGCCAGCGCCAGCACCGAGGCGCGCCTGTGGGTCGGGCCGAAGCTGGTCAGCCAGATCGCCAAGGAGAACGTGCGCGGCCTCGACCGCGTGGTCGACTACAGCCGCTTCTCGCTGATGGCGCTGCTCGGCCAGGGCCTGTTCTGGATCCTCAGCCACCTGCACAGCCTGCTGGGCAATTGGGGCTGGTCGATCGTCGGCCTGGTGGTGCTGCTGAAGCTGGTGCTGTATCCGCTGTCGGCCGCGCAGTACAAGAGCATGGCCAAGATGCGCAAGTTCCAGCCGCGCATCCAGCAGCTCAAGGAGCGCTACGGCGACGACAAGCAGAAGTTCCAGACGGCGATGATGGAGCTGTACAAGAAGGAGAAGATCAACCCGATGGGCGGCTGCCTGCCGGTGCTGATCCAGATGCCGATCTTCTTCGCGCTGTACTGGGTGCTGGTGGAGTCGGTGGAACTGCGCCAGGCGCCGTGGTTCGGCTGGATCCAGGACCTGACCGCGCGCGATCCGTACTTCATCCTGCCGGTGATCAACGTGGCGGTGATGTGGCTGACGCAGAAGCTGACCCCGTCGCCGGGCATGGATCCGGTGCAGGCCAAGATGATGCAGTTCATGCCGCTGGTGTTCGGCGTGATGATGGCCTTCGTGCCGTCCGGTCTGGTGCTGTACTGGGTCACCAACGGATCGCTGGGCCTGTTGCAGCAGTGGTGGATGACCAAGCGCCACGGCGAACCGGCCAGCGCCGGCGGTGGCGGCAGCGGCAAGCCGCCGGCCAAGGCCAAGAAGTAAACCCGACAACGCCCGCCCTCCGGCGGGCGTTGCGCATGCGGCCGGGGAAGGCGCCGGCGTGTGCGTCCCCGCACCGCCTTGCTCGCGAGTCCGTGGTCATGCGCAAGCGTCGTCGTCCGTTGTCGCCGTCCGTGGCCGTGATCGGCCTGCTTGCCTTGGCGCTGGCCGCCTGCCAGCGTCCGCCCACCGGTAGCGAGACCACTGCAGCCAAGCCCGCGTCGCCCGCGTCGGCAATCGCCATTCCCGGCTCGCCCGCACTGCAGACCCAGGCAACGACGCTGTTGCAGGGCCTGCAGGCGCAGCTGGCGGCGCAGCGCAAGATCATCGTGCTGCTGGCCGACGAGGCCAAACAATCGCCGGCCGACCGCCAGACCTCCAGTAGCGTCGGCCAGCAACTGTTCCACGAGGGCCTGGAGCGCCGCGAGGCGCTGGCCAAGCAGTTCGATGCGCTGCTGGCGCTGCCGGACCCGCAGCGCTTCGCCGCGGTCGGCAGCTTGCTGGACTACGTCGAATCGGCGCCGGACCTGTACGACGCCGACCGCCTAGCGTTCCGCGAACTCCTCGCCGACTGGCAGGTCCGCATCGGCAAGGATTCCTCGCTGCCGGCGATCAAGCTGCACCAGCGCATCGGCGAGGACCTGGACGCGCTCGACGAGATCGAACGCACCTACAACCGCGAGATCACCGCGATCTTCAGCCGCTTCGACCGCACCCGCGCGATCGTGCAGAAGCGCGAGAAGTGGGAGGACTACGTCGCCCACCTGGGCACGCTGTACACGCGCGAGGCGATCCTGCGCGACTACGGCGTGATCACCCCGTACCCGATGTCGATGCAGGACAGCGACCGCGAGGTGTTCGGCCGCGACCTGCCGCCGAAGACCGTGGTGCTGAGTTTCGACGACGGCCCGCACCGCGAATACACCGACGAGATCGTCGCCATCCTCAAGCGCTACGACGTGCCGGCCACGTTCTTCGAGGTCGGCCGCAACCTGGGCAAGCTCGAGCCGGATGGCAAGGTCGACTTGTCGCCGCTGGCCAGCGTCAGCCGCAGCCTGATGGAGCAGGGCTACACCGTCGGCAACCACAGCCTGACCCATGCGCAGCTGTCCAAGGAAACCGGCGCCGCGCTGCGCAGCCAGATCCTCGACACCGACCGCATGCTGCGCGCGGTCGACGCCAAGCGCGCGCCGCTGTTCCGCTTCCCCTACGGCGCGCGCAACGCCGAGGGCATGCAGATCCTCGGCGAGGCCGGCCTGAAGTCGGTGATGTGGAACGTGGATTCGCTGGACTGGGCCGATCCGGTGCCGGAGTCGATCGTGCAGCGCGTGCTCGAGCAGGTCGGCCGCGAGCAGCGCGGCATCCTGCTGTTCCACGACATCCACGCGCGCACGGTCAAGGCGTTGCCGCAGATCCTGGACCGGCTCAGCGCCGACGGCTACCAGTTCGCCGCCTGGAACGGGCGCGACTTCAGCGTCGCGCGCGCGGCCAGCAACGCCGCCGCACCGGCGGTGACCAGCGGCTACGACACGTCGTGGGCCATCGTGATCGGCATCGACGACTACGCGCACTGGCCCAAGCTGCAGTACGCGGCCAACGATGCGCAGGCGATCGCGCAGACGCTCACCGGCAGCTTCGGTTTCCCCTCGTCGCAGGTGATCGTGCTGAAGAACCAGGAGGCCACCCGCAACAACATCCTGGCTGCCTTCCACGATCGGCTCGCACACGGCGGCGTGGGCAAGAACGATCGTGTGTTCGTGTTCTTCGCCGGCCATGGCGCGACCCGCAAGCTGGCCTCCGGACGCGACCTCGGCTACATCGTGCCCGCCGACTCGGACCCGGCGCAGTTCGCCACCGACGCGATTCCGATGACCGAGATCCAGGACATCGCCGAGAGTCTGGAAGCCAAGCACGTGCTGTTCGTGATGGATGCGTGCTACAGCGGCCTGGGCCTGACCCGCGGCGGCGGTACCAGCGCCTACCTGCGCGAGAACGCGCGGCGCATCGCCCGGCAGATGCTCACCGCCGGCGGCGCCGACCAGCAGGTCGCCGACAGCGGCCCCAATGGCCATTCGGTGTTCACCTGGGTGCTGTTGCAGGCGCTGTCGGGCAAGGCCGATCTCAACGGCGACGGCCTGATCACCGGCACCGAGCTGGCCGCCTACGTGGCGCCGGCGGTGTCGAGCATTTCGCAGCAGACTCCGGCGTTCGGCAGCCTGCCGGGGTCGCAGGGCGGCGAGTTCGTGCTGCAGGTGCCGGAGGGCGAGGAATTCCTCACCGCCAGCACCCAGCAGCTGTCCTCGGCGGCGATCGCGATGAACGATCGCGTCGATGCCGCCGCGCCGGCGTCGACCGCGACGCCGAAGGCCGGCGGCGGCAGCGCAGCTGCCCCGGCCGCCGCGGCCAAGCCGGCGGTGGTGGTCAAGGACCTGCAGGGCGGCGAACGGCCGCTGGCGGTGCCGGCCGCGGCCGGCCCGGTGTCCGACCGGCAGCGGGCGCAGCGCGCCAACGACCGCGGCCTGCAGCTGTACAAGGAGAAGCGCTACGACGAGGCCGAGGCGCAGTTCACCGAGGCGCTGAAGCTGCGCCCGGACTTCGCGCTGGCGGCCAACAACCTGGGCTTCATCTACTATCGCCAGGGCAAGTACGCGCAGTCCGTGCGCTGGCTGGAGAACACGCTGAAGATCGATCCCTCGCGCGCGGTGGCCTACGTCAACCTGGGCGACGCCTACCGCCAGCTGGGCGATGCGGCCAAGGCCAAGCGCGCCTTCCAGACCTACCTGGCGCTGCAACCCAACGGCGCGTCGGCGGCCTACGTCCGCGGCCAGTTGCAGACGCTGTAGTCCTCCTCACCGCAGACCTGCCGCCTTCGCCATGCCGTCTTCCGCCACCGACACCATCGCCGCCATCGCCACCGCTCCCGGCGCGGGCGGGGTCGGCGTGGTGCGCGTGTCCGGCCCGGCGGCGGCGGCTATCGCCGCGGGCCTGGGGCTGGGCGCACTGGTGCCGCGCAGCGCGCGCTACGCGCGCTTTCGCGACGCGCACGGCGAGGTCGTGGACGACGGCATCGCGCTGTGGTTTCCGGGGCCGCGCAGCTTCACCGGCGAGGATGTGCTGGAACTGCAGGCGCATGGCAGCCCGGTGCTGTTGCGGCACCTGGTGGCGCGCTGCTGCGAACTGGGCGCGCGGCCGGCGCGCCCGGGCGAGTTCAGCGAGCGCGCCTTCCTCAACCGCAAGCTGGACCTGGCCCAGGCCGAGGCGATCGCCGACCTGATCGCCGCCGGCGACCTGCGCGCCGCACGCGCGGCACGTCGCTCGCTGGACGGAGTGTTCTCGCGCCGCGTCGACGACCTGGCCGAACAGCTGATCCGCCTGCGCATCCACGTCGAAGCGGCGATCGATTTCGCCGACGAGGCGCTGGACACGCTGGGCGGTGCGCAGGTGCGCGCTGGCCTGGCACAGGCGCGCACGGACCTGGCGCAGCTGCGTGCCGACGCCGAACGCGGCCGGCGCCTGCGCGATGGCCTGCACGCAGTGCTGGTCGGCCCGCCGAACGCCGGCAAGAGTTCCCTGCTCAACGCGCTGGCCGGCAGCGACCGCGCCATCGTCACCGACATCGCCGGCACCACCCGCGACACCTTGCACGAGACCGTGCGCCTGGATGGTGTGGAACTGACCCTGGTCGACACCGCCGGCCTGCGCGAAGGCGGCGACGCGATCGAGCGCGAGGGCATGCGCCGCGCGCGCCAGGAACTGCAGCGCGCCGACCTGGCGCTGATCGTGCTCGATGCGCGCCAGGCCGAGGCCGGCCAGGCCGCGATCGCCGACGCCATCGCCGACGTGCCGCAGCGCCTGTGGATCCACAACAAGAGCGATCTGCTCGCCGCGGTGCCCGCGGCCAGCGCCGAGCGCGTCTACGTCTCCGCCGCCACCGGCAGCGGCCTGGAGCAGCTGCACGCGCAGCTGCGCGCGATCGCCGGCGCCGCGGCCGGCGAGGGCAGCGACGGCGAGTTCTCCGCACGCGCCCGCCACGTCGACGCGCTGCAGCGCGCCGCCACGCACGTCGACGCGGCCGCCGCCGAGCTGGAACACGAACGCCTGGAACTGGCGGCCGAGGAACTGCGCCTGGCCCATGCCGCGCTTGGCGAGATCGTCGGCACGCTCAGCGCCGACGACCTGCTCGGGCGGATCTTCTCCAGCTTCTGTATCGGCAAGTAGCGCGCACTGGCGCGCTGCCGAGTGCAGCGTAGGAGCGGCTTCAGCCGCGACGGGCTTGACCGGGAACGCCTGTCGCGGCTGAAGCCGCTCCTACAGAAAGCGCCCGCCGCCACCGCGCCGGCGCTCGGAAGCCCGCCATTTCATCCGCAGTCGCAGCTGGCACCCGGCTTGCGTTGCCCCGATCAGCCATCCGCAACCACCCGCGCGCTGTAGCTGTCGCCGTCGCGCTGCACCCTCACCGGTCCGCCGAACACCGCCGACAGCGGCGCATCGGCGAGCAGGTCCTCGCGCGCGCCGTCGGCGTACACCTGGCCCTCGCGCAGCAGGATCACCCGCGCGATCTCGGGCACGATCTCCTCGATGTGGTGGGTGACCAGCACCAGGGTGATGCCCTGGCGGGCGAGGTCGCGCATCGTCGCCAGCAGGTGCTCGCGTGCGACCAGATCCAGGCCGGTGCTGGGTTCGTCCAGCAGCAGCGCCTGCGGCCGGTTGACCAGGGCGCGCGCGATCAGCACGCGCCGGGTCTCGCCAGCCGACAATTCCGCATACGGACGCCGCAGCAACGGCAGCGCGCGTGCGGCCTGCAGCGCCTCGCGTGCGCGCCCGCGCATCGCCTCGGTCACCTCGCGGTGCGGCGGCACCACATAGCTGGCGAAGAACCCCGACAACACCGCGCTTTCCACGTCCAGCCCGGGCATGTCGGCGAGATTGACGCTGAGGTCGCCGGTGACGATGCCCAGTTGGCTGCGCAGCCGGTCCACCTGCCAGCGGCTCTGGCCGAGCACCCGCACCGCCGGTTCCTCGCCGGCGCGCGCCAGCGGATACAGCTCGCGGGTGATGAGCTTGATGAACGAGGACTTGCCGCAGCCGTTCGGGCCGAGGATGGCGGTGTGCTGGCCGAGCGCGATGCGCAGGCTCAGCGCGTGCAGCACCCGCACCTGGCCGCGGACGACGCTGGCGCGGTCCAGTTCGATCAACGGCGCGGCCGCTGGCATGGGGGTTGCTTGGGGAAAGGCGGCTGACATGGAACGGACACCGTTCTGTGATCGGAAGCGCTTGGCGGCTGAATACCATACGCGAGCGCCGGGTGAAGTTTGCGGTCGCAACCCCCATCATGTCGTTACCCCCACGCCGTCCTACGCTCTGGAGCTTCTGGCAATGTTCGACGCGATCCTCGACTTCCTCGGCAATGGCCTGCTCGGCGTCGGCTGGTGGGGCATGCTGGCCGTGCTGCTGCTGTTCACCCAGCTCACCATCTTCGCGGTGACCTTGTACCTGCATCGCAGCCAGGCGCACCGCGGCGTGGATTTCCATCCGCTGCTGGCGCACTTCTTCCGCTTCTGGACCTGGTTCACCACCTCGATGATCACCAAGGAGTGGGTGGCGATCCATCGCAAGCACCACGCCAAGGTCGAGACCGAGGAAGATCCGCACAGCCCGCAGACCAAGGGCATCGCCCGCGTGTTCTGGCGCGGCGTGGAGCTGTACCGCGAAGCGCGCACCCAGCGCGGCGACATCGAGCAGTACGGCAAGGGCGCGCCGGACGACTGGATCGAGCGGCACCTGTACACCCCGTACGCGAACCTGGGGCCGGTGGCGTTGTTCGCGGTCAACTTCGCGCTGTTCGGCCTGCCCGGCATCGCCTTGTGGGCGCTGCAGATGGCGTGGATTCCGTTCTGGGCCGCCGGCGTGATCAACGGCCTGGGCCACTGGTGGGGCTACCGCAACTTCGAGTCCGCCGACACCTCGACCAATCTCACGCCGTGGGCGCTGTGGATCGGCGGCGAAGAGCTGCACAACAACCACCATGCCTTCCCGAGCTCGGCGCGTTTCTCGATGCGCAGGTGGGAGCTGGACATCGGCTGGATCGCGATCCGCGCGCTGGCCGCCCTGCGCCTGGCCAGGATCCTGCGTGTAGCGCCGACCCTGGACGTGCGTCCGAACATCGCCGTGCCCGACGCCGACACCCTGCGCGCGCTGTTGTCGCACCGCTTCCAGGCGATGACCGATTACCAGCGCAACGTGTTCACGCCGGCGCTGAAGGAAGAAGCCGCGCAGGCCGGCGCCAAGCTGCGCAAGCTGCTGCCGCGGCGCCTGCGCAAGGGTCTGGTCGACGACGGCCGCTGGCTCAAGCCCGACGCCCGCGAGCAGCTGCAGCACTGGGTGGCGCAGCGCCCGCGCATGCGCACCCTGGTCGAGCACCGCGCGCGCCTGGCGGCCCTGCTGGAAGCGCGCACCCATGACGCCAGCGAACGCCTCAAGCACCTGCAGGCCTGGTGCCACGACGCCGAAGCCAGCGGCATCGCTGCGCTGCAGGCGTACGCAGCGCGACTGAAGGGCTACGCCCTGGCATGAGCCGCGGCGCAACGCTTACTCCGCCGCACGAACGCCGCCTTGCGCGGCGTTCGTCGTTGATGGCGTGGCGGATGCTGAGCATCGCCTGCGCCCTGCTCGCTGGTGGCATCGCCAACGCCCAGGCGCAGGCGATCGACAGCACCGCCAGCTACCTGCAGCGCATGGATCGCGACGGCGACGGCCGCGTCAGCCTGGACGAATACCTGGCCTGGATGAGCTACGCCTTCTACGCGCGCGACCTCGACCACGACGGCGTGCTCAGCCCGGCCGAACTGCCCGGCGGCCGCGGCCCACCGATCACACGCGCACAGCACCTCGCCACCCTGACCGCCCGCTTCCGCAAGCAGGACACCAACGGCGACGGCTACCTCAGCGCGCGGGAGCTGGCGGCGCCGCCGCAGTGAGGGCCGCCAGCGCGATGCGCGCTATGCGTTTCGTCGCGCAGCCCGGGCGGGTCCCCTCGGCGATCCCCAGCTTCAGCGGAAGCGCACCTTGCGCCGGCTAAGCTTGCCCATCTACCTGCGACATTCGACGAACCCATGCCCGAACTCCCCGAAGTCGAAACCACCCGGCGTGGCCTGGAGCCGCATCTGTCGGGGCGGCGCATCCATGGGGTGATCCTGCGGCGGCCGGATCTGCGCTGGCCGATTCCGCCGGAGGTGGCGGCGCAGTTGCCGGGGCAGCGCATCGATGGCATTCGCCGGCGCGCCAAGTATCTGTTGCTCGATACCGCGGTCGGCAGTGCGTTGCTGCACCTGGGCATGTCCGGCAGCCTGCGCGTGCTGCCCGGCGACACGCCGCCGCGGGCGCACGACCATGTCGACATCAGCCTGGAAGACGGCCGCGTGCTGCGCTTCAACGATCCGCGCCGGTTCGGCTGTCTGCTGTGGCAGGCGCCGGGCCAGACCCATCCCTTGCTCGCCGAGCTGGGGCCGGAGCCGCTGTCGGATGCGTTCGACGGCGATCATCTGTTCCGGCTCAGCCGCGGCCGCACCGCGCCGGTGAAGACGTTCCTGATGGATCAGCGCATCGTGGTCGGGGTGGGCAACATCTACGCCGCCGAGAGCCTGTTCCAGGCGGGCATCAGTCCGCTGCGCGAGGCCGGCGAAGTCTCGCGCGCCCGCTACGCGCGCCTGGCCGAGGCGGCCAAGGCGATCCTGGGGTATGCGATCCAGCGCGGCGGCACGACCCTGCGCGATTTCATCAGCCCGGACGGGGCACCGGGCTACTTCGAGCAGGAACTCTCGGTCTACGGCCGCGAGGGCGAGGCCTGCAAGCGCTGCGGGCGCACGTTGCGCCATGCCAGCATCGGCCAGCGCGCCAGCGTCTGGTGCGGCCACTGCCAGCGCTGAGCGACGGACCTGAGAAAGGCGGTTCGGCGCCTGCAGTGCACCTCCCCAACAACGTGTTTTTGCAGCGGCTCGGCAAGCGATGCCGTGGCGACCGCAAGCGCGACGTCAGCCGCGACGGGCACCCGGTAGCGCCTTTGCTGAAGCGCTCCCCCCATTGGACTTTCTCGCGTCACCAGAAACTCCCCGATACCTGCCGACTAGCGCGTCGCCGCCGCGGAGATGCCTGGGTCGGCAAGCTGCGTCGCCAGCGCCAGTGCGCCCGGCTCCGGCGCGTCTGTGCCAGGGATGCGACCCGCGGGCGCCATCACCGCCGCCTTCGGCGCCGCTTGTCTATGATGAGCGTCCTTTTCCGTTTCGATCCCGGCCATGCAACGACGCGATTTCCTCAAGAACGCCGCCGCCGCGTTCGCCGCCATGGGCTTGCCGGCGATGCCGATGCTCGGCCAGGCCGCCCCCGCGGTGGGCCTGCGCCGCCTGGGCAAGCCGCAGCCGTTCGACTACGCCTGGCTCAAGGGCCACGCGCGGGCCATGGCCGAGGCGCCGTACCAGAGCCACAAGCGGGTGCTGCCGGTGCCGGTGGAGGGTTTGACCTGGGACCAGTACCAGTCGATCCGCTACCGCCAGGATCACGCGCTGTGGGCGGCCGAGCAGGGGCCGAAGTTCCAGGCCAAGTTCTTCCACCTGGGCCTGTACTTCAAGACGCCCGTGCACATGTTCGACCTGGTTGACGGGCAGGCGCAGGAACTGGCCTACGACAGCGCGGCGTTCGACTACGGCAGCAGCGGGCTGAAGGGCAAGCCGCTGCCGAAGGAGTTGGGCTTCGCCGGCTTCCGCCTCAACACCAAGCAGGACACCGAGCGCGACTTTGCCGCGTTCCTCGGCGCCAGCTATTTCCGCGCGGTGGGCAAGGAAGGCCAGTACGGGCAGTCGGCGCGCGGGCTGGCGATCGATACCGGTACCGGCGGGCCGGAGGAATTCCCGGACTTCATCGCCTACTGGCTGGAGCAGCCCAAGGCCGGCTCGGACACGGTGGTGGTGTACGCGCTGTTGGATTCGCCCAGCGTGGCCGGCGCCTACCGCTTCGCGATCACAAACGGCGACGTGCTGCTGATGGACATCGACAGCGCGCTGTATCCGCGCAAGACCATCGAGCGCCTGGGCCTGGGTCCGTGCACCAGCATGTACCAGGTCGGCGAGAACGATCGCCGCATGGATTGGGACTGGCGCCCGGAGATCCACGACACCGACGGCCTGGCGATGTGGACCGGTGGCGGCGAGTGGATCTGGCGGCCGCTGTGCAATCCGCCGCACCTGCGCTTCAACATGTTCGTCGACGAGAACCCGCGCGGCTTCGGCTTGCTGCAGCGCGACCGCAACTTCGATCATTACCAGGACGACGGCGTGTTCTACGAGAAGCGCCCGTGCCTGTGGGTGGAGCCGAAGCAGGGCTGGGGCAAGGGCTCGGTGCAACTGGTGGAGATCCCCACCGTCGACGAGACCTTCGACAACATCGTGGCGTTCTGGAATCCGCAGGACAAGCCGCAGCCGGGCCAGGAGCTGCTGTTCGGCTACCGCCTGTACTGGGGCGCGCAGCCGCCGGCGTCCTCGCCGCTGGCGCACTGCGTGGCCACCCGCACCGGCCTGGGCGGCGTGGTCGGGCAGAAGCGGCACTATTTCTCGTGGCGCTTCGCGGTGGATTTCGCCGGTGGCGAACTGGCGAAGCTAGGCAAGGAGCAGGACGCCAAGGTCGAGGTGGTGCTGCAGCTCAACCGCGGCCGCACCGAAATCGTCTCGGCGCGGCCGCTGCACGAGATTTCCGGCTATCGCGCGATGTTCGACGTGGTGCCGCCGGACGACGGCAGCGAGCAGATCGACATCCGCCTGTACCTGCGCAGCGGCGAGCGCCCGCTGACCGAGACCTGGCTGTACCAGTGGACGCCGCCGCCGGCGGCCGAGCGCAAGCTGTACTGAGCCGCGAACGCGCTCGGTGCCGGGCCGGCATCGGGCGCTCGGTTGGATGAGCGTTGCGCTCGTGTTTCATTTCCGACGCAATCGGACGTGCGAGTGTGGTGCGCCTTCCGGGTCGCGGCCGACGCCGCTCCCACAGGGACGCACAGGCCGCTGTGGGAGGGACTTCAGTCCCGACGCGAGGATGGACCTGCACTCAGTGCTTGGCCGGCTCCTGCGGTGGCGGTGGCGGCGCGCCTTCCGTACTGATGTCCTCGACATCGCCGATGTCGACCCGGCCCGGGGTGCGGCCGTCCCATACCTGGTCCTGCAGCTTCCAGTACGCGCTCGGCTCCCAGAACTGCTTGGCGTAGAACACTTCCGGATCGATGCTGCCGCCGCGCGGGCCGTTGATCGACAGCGGGCCGGCCGCGCCGGAGTGGCCGAGCAGGCCGCCGGTGCTGCGCATCGCCTCGCGCCGCAATACCGCTTCCTGGCGCGGCTTGGCGACCTGGTCGCCGTACTCGGCGAGCATGGATTTGTCGAGCTTGGCCGCGCGCTTGCGCTCGTCCGGGGTCAGCTGGTTCCAGTACTCCATCTTGCGCGCGCCGAACTGGTCGTAGCCGCGCTCGGCGGCCAGCGCCATCCACAGGAAACCCATCGTATGGTCGGCAGCGCCACCCTGGCCTTCCCAGTACATCTCGCCCAGCCGCGCCTGCGACGGCTTGTCGGCATAGCGGGCGGCCAACTGGTACTGCTTCCGGGCCTCGGCGTACTCGCCCTTCTTGTCGGCGCGAATGCCGGCGCGGCGATAGAACAGGTCCAGGTGCGCGTCGAGGAAGCCGTCGGTCAGGACCTGCGCCGGGATGTCCTGGAAGGTGTGGTCGCCCGGGGCCGCAGTGGCGGGGCCGGGCAGGGCGAGCAGCAGGGCACAGGCCAATGCAGCGCCACTGCCGGCGAAAAATCTCTTCAACGAAAGCATGTTCCCCCTCCCATGAATGTGATCGGCGCGATTCTAGGCATGCCGCCTGGGGACGCTCCATAGACTGATGGCATAGGCGTGCGCGCTTGCGCGGCACGTGCCAGCCACGACTCATCGCTCCTGGTACGACGCACCAGTGCGGTGCGTCGGCGGTGGCATCCGGGTTACAGCGGCAACGCGATCTGCAGCGGATCGATGCGGCCTTCGCCGCGCATGATCTTCTTGAACTCGGGGCGGCTGACCGACACGTAGCGCTCGTTGCCGCCGATCTCCACCTGCGGGCCGTCCTGCACCGCATGGCCGTTCTCGTCCACGCGCACGGTCATCGTCGCCTTGCTGCCGGTGTGGCAGATGGTCTTGATCTCCTGCAGCTCGTCGGCCCAGGCCAGCAGGTACTGGCTGCCCTCGAACAGCTCGCCGCGGAAATCGGTGCGCAGGCCGTAGCACAGCACCGGGATGCGCAGCCGGTCGACCACTTCGCTGAGCTGCCAGACCTGCGCGCGGCTGAGGAACTGGGCCTCGTCCACCAGCACGCAATGCAACGGCCCGTGGCTGGCGATGTCGGCCTCGATGGTGGCCAGCAGATCGGTCTCGGCGACGAACGGCATGCCGTCGGCGCGCAGGCCGATGCGCGAGGCGACCACGCCGCTGCCGGCGCGGTGGTCCAGCCGCGGCGTCAGGATCGCCGTGCGCATGCCGCGTTCGCGGTAGTTGTGCGCCGACTGCAGCAGCGTGGTGGTCTTGCCGGCGTTCATCGCCGAATAGTAGAAATACAGTTTCGCCATGCCGCCGATTCTAACGCGGCGGCCGCGCGCCCCGGCCGCCGGCCGGATCGCGAACCGGTTCAGCGCCGGCACGGTGGCGGGGCGTCGGTGCCGGCCGCCGCCCGGTACAATGCGCGGCCAAGGGAAGTTTTCATGCACGGTCTCAATCCTCCCCAACGCGCCGCGGTCCTGCATTGCGAGGGTCCGTTGCTGGTGCTGGCCGGTGCCGGCAGCGGCAAGACCCGCGTGATCGTGGAAAAGATCGCGCACCTGATCGCCAGCGGCCGCTACCCGGCCAAGCGCATCGCCGCGATCACCTTCACCAACAAGTCGGCCAAGGAAATGCGCGAGCGCGTGGCCAAGCGCATCCGCAGCGAGGCCGCCGACGGCCTGACCATCTGCACCTTCCACGCCCTGGGGCTGAAGTTCCTGCAGATCGAACACGCGGCGGTGGGCCTGAAGCGCGGCTTCTCGATCTTCGACGCCGACGATGCCGCCGCGCAGATCAAGGACCTGATGCCCGGGGCCAAGCCCGACGCCATCGAGGACGCCAAGAACCTGATCTCGCGCGCCAAGAACGCCGGGCTGTCGCCGGAACAGGCGATGGCGGCGGCGCGCAGCACCCGCGAGCAGGAAGCGGCCAGCCTGTACGAGCGCTATCAGGCGCGGCTGAGCACCTTCAACGCGGTGGACTTCGACGACCTGATCCGCCTGCCGGTGCAGGTGCTGGAGGAAAACGAGGACATCGTGATGGCCTGGCGCGAGCGCATCGGCTACCTGCTGGTGGACGAAAGCCAGGACACCAACGACGCGCAGTACCGGCTGCTGAAGATGCTGGCCGGCCCGCGCGGCAACTTCACCTGCGTGGGTGACGACGACCAGAGCATCTACGCCTGGCGCGGCGCCAATCCGGAAAACCTGATGCAGATGGGCCGCGACTATCCGGCCCTGCAGATCATCAAGCTGGAGCAGAACTACCGCTGCTCCAATCGCGTGCTGCGCGCGGCCAATGCCTTGATCGCGCATAACCCGCACGAGCACCTGAAGACGCTGTGGAGCGACCAGGCCGACGGCGAGCGCATCCGTGTGTGGGAATGCCGCGACAGCGAGCACGAGGCCGAGAAGGTCGCCGCCGAGATCGCCTACCTGGGCACCGCCAAGCAGGTGCCGTGGAGCGACTTCTGCATCCTGTTCCGCGGCAACTTCCAGTCGCGGCCGCTGGAAAAGGCGCTGCAGATGGCCGGCGTGCCGTACCACATCACCGGCGGCACCGCATTCCTGGAGCGGCAGGAGGTCAAGGACGTGCTGTCCTGGCTGCGCCTGCTGGTCAACCCCGACGACGACGCGGCGTTCCTGCGCGCGGTACAGGCGCCCAAGCGCGAGGTCGGCGCGACCTCGCTGGCCAAGCTGGCCGAACTGGCCTCGGCCAAGCACCTGCCGATGTCGCGCGCGGCCGAGTCGGTGGGCGCGCTGCAGCAGTTGCCGCCGCGCGCGGCCAACGGCCTGAGCGATTTCGTCGACATCCTGCACGAACTGCGCGCGGCCTCGACCACGCTGTCCTCGGCCGATGTGGTGCGCCAGCTCGCCGAGCAGTCGGGGTTGATCCGCGAACTGCGCAGTCAGTGCAAGGACGAAGCGAGTTTCCAGCGCCGCCGCGGCAACCTGGAGGAGTTGGCCAAGTGGTTCGAAGGCGGCCCGCGCGGCGCCACCGTCGGCGACCTGGCCGCGCAGTTGGCGCTGCTGTCGCGCAACGACAAGGACGACGGCGGCAACCAGGTGCGGATGATGACCATGCACGCCTCCAAGGGCCTGGAGTTCCGCTACGTGTTCATCGTCGGCTGCGAGGATGGCGTGCTGCCGCACGAGGTCAGCCTGGAAGAAGGCAATCTGCAGGAAGAGCGGCGCCTGCTGTATGTGGGCATCACCCGCGCCAAGGAGCAGCTGTGGATGAGCTACAGCAAGCTCACCCGCAAGTTCGGCGAGCACATCCGGCTCAAGCCCAGCCGCTTCTTCGACGAGATCCCGGCCGAGGAGATGCAGCGCGACGGCGCCGACCCGGTGGCCGACGCGGCGCGCAAGAAGGAGCGCGCCAATGCTGGGTTGGCGGCGATCCAGGCGTTGTTTGATTAGAAGCCGGGATTGGGGAGTCGGGATTGGGGATTGGATGCGTCGCGGCGGTGTGCGGTGCGTTGCGGGTGTTGAGGCTCGGGTTAGTGCGTGTAGTGCGTGGACTCGCGCTGTTCCTTCTCCCACCGGGAGAAGGTGCCCCGAAGGGGCGGATGAGGGTACGGGCGAAGCCTCGTGCACCCACACTCCGCGAGTCGCTTCGCGCCGTACCCTCACCCCAACCCCTCTCCCGGGGTGGGAGAGGGGCTTAAGCAGGGGGTTGCACTGTTGGCTGTATGCGCACCGCGGAGCGGACCTAGTCAGGCGCTTCGTTGTTTTGCTGTGGAGGTTGCCGGCGTTCGCTCGTCGCGACTGAAGTCGCTCCCACAGTGAGCTTGCGGAGAGTCGGCTGGAGACCCTGTGGGAGGGACTTCAGTCCCGACGCATTGCAGTGTGCCGAAGCCAATGGCGCCGCGCAGTGCCGCAGGAGGCTCCACCCGCAAACGAGAACGGGCCGCGCAGGCGGCCCGTCTCGGGTTCGACACTGCTGGCGCTTAGGCCGACAGGTGCTCGATCGCGGCGACGCTGCCCAGGCGATCGCCCAGCCGCTTGAGCAGGGCCAGGCGGTTGCGGCGCAGCGCCGGGTCGTCGGCGTTGACCATCACCCCGTCGAAGAACGCATCCACCTGCGGGCGCAGCCGTGCCAGGAAGTTCAGCACGGTGACGTAGTCGTGTTGGCGCAGCGCGCCGTCGGTTTCGGCGATCGCCGCTTCCACCGCCTCGGCCAGCGCGCGCTCGGCCGGCTCGCGCAGCAGGCCCGCATCGACCTGCGCCGGAATCTCGCCCTCGGCCTTGCGCAGGATGTTGCGGATGCGCTTGTTGGCCGCGGCCAGCGCCTCGGCTTCCGGCAACGCGGCGAAGGTGCCGATCGCGTCGATGCGGCGGTCGAAGTCGTACAGCGAACCGAGCGCCGCGGTCGCGGTTGAAACCGCTCCTACGGACGCCGCCGTGTCCTTCGTAGGAGCGGCTTCAGCCGTGACCGAGAACAGCGCGGCCACCGCATTGAACTGCGTCGCCGGCACGCCCTTGTCGGCGTAGTAGCCGCGCAGGCGGTCGAGGATGAAGTCGAATAGCGCATCTGTTGCATCAAAGAGAGCGCTAGTGGGGCCTGCCTTAACCTTCTGATCAGCGAACAATTTATAAAGATCGTCGCCTTTGAAAATGCCCGCAGACTCTGTCTGCCCAATCAGGCTGTTTATATTCTGCAGAAGCGAGACCGAAACCTGGGTTGTCATTGAATTGTGGACGAGCAAGCTAGCGAACCAGCCAAGCCATCGCAGATCCACATCAAACCCACTCTCAATCACCGTCCGCGCCAACCCCAGCGCATTGCGCCGCAGCGCGAACGGATCCTTGTTGCCGGTGGGCTTCAACCCGGCGGCGAACCCACCGGCCAACGTATCCAACCGTTCGGCGATCGCCAGCACCTTGCCCAGTGGCGACAGGGCGATGTCGTCGCCGGCGAAACGCGGCTGGTAGGCCTCGTCGATCGCCAGGGCGATCTCGCTGGGTTCGCCCGCGGCGAGCGCGTAGTGGCGGCCGGCGATGCCCTGCAGTTCCGGGAACTCGTTGACCATGCGCGACTGCAGGTCGTTCTTGCTCAGTTCGGCGGCGCGGCGCGCCTGCGCCGGGTCCACGCCGACCTGCGCGGCGATCGCCTCGGCCAGCGCGGCCACGCGCTGCACCTTGTCGGCGATGCTGCCGAGCTTGGCCTGGTAGGTGACGCTGGCCAGGCCGGCACCCATCGCCTCCAGGCCCTGCTTGAGGTCTTCGTCGAAGAAGAACTTGGCGTCGGCGAAGCGCGGGCGGATCACCCGCTCGTAGCCCTTGGCCACTTCGGCGACGTCGCGCGAGACGATGTTGGCGATGCCGATGAAATGCTCGGTGAGCTTGCCGCCGGCATCGAGCACCGGGAAGAACTTCTGGTTGCTCTCCATGGTCTCGATCAGCGCTTCCTGCGGCACCGCCAGGAACGCCGGTTCGAACTGGCACAGCACCGCCGACGGCCACTCGACCAGGTTCACCACCTGCTCCAGGTTGTCCTCGGCGATGCGCGCGCTGCCGCCGGCGTCGCGTGCGGCCTGCTCGACTTCGGCGACGATGCGCGCCCGGCGCAGGTCCGGGTCCACCAGCACCTGCGCGGCCTGCAGCGCGGCCACGTAGTCGCCCGGCTGCGCCAGCGGCACCGGCGCATCGTGCAGGAAGCGATGGCCGCGGCTGTCGCGGCCGGCCTGCACGCCGAACAGCGGCATCGGCACCACCTCGCTGCCGAACAGCAGCACCAGCCACTGCACCGGCCGCGCGAAGCCGTAGTCGTGATCGCCCCAGCGCATCGGCTTGGGAATCGGCATCGCCGCGATCGCCTCGCGCAGGATCTCCGGCAGCAGCGTGGCGGTGCGCGCGCCCGGGTTCACCGCGCGGTGCACGAAGCGCTCGCCCTTGGCGTCGCTGGTGCGCTCCAGCGCGGTCCAGTCAATCCCGGCCTTGGCGGCGAAACCCTGCAGCGCCTTGGTCGGCTGGCCGTCCGCGTCCAGCGCGATGTTGAGGTAGGGGCCGAGCACTTCCGCGCGCTGCTCCGGTTGCTCGACGGCCACGCCCGGCAGCAGCACCGCCAGCCGGCGCGGCGTGGACAGCGGCTTGGCGTCGCCGCGCTCGACCGCGATGCCGCGCTTCTCCAGCCCGGCGATCACGCCGTCGAACAGCGCCTGGGCCAGGCCCGGCAATGCCTTGACCGGCAGTTCCTCGGTGCCCAGTTCGATCAGCAGGGGAAGGTGTTCGCTCATGTGTCAGACCTTGCTAGCGGTGCCTTCTCCCTGCGGGAGAAGGTGCCCCGAAGGGGCGGATGAGGGTGCGGGCGCCTGGGGAGTCGGGAGCATCCGGCCGTTCGTGCCGGCTTACCCTCACCCCAACCTCTCTCCCGGAAGGAGAGGGGCTTGGCTCACTTCTTGACGCCGGGGAAGCCCAGCTTCTCGCGCTGCGCGTAGTAGGCCTTGGCCACCGCCTGCGCCAGCGCGCGCACGCGCAGGATGTAGCGCTGGCGCTCGGTCACCGAGATCGCGCGGCGGGCGTCGAGCAGGTTGAAGGCGTGGCTGGCCTTGGTCACCTGTTCGTAGGCCGGCAGCGGCAATCCGACCTCGACCAGCGCCTGCGCTTCCCGCTCGCAGGCGTCGAAGCGGTGGAACAGTTCGGCCACGTTGGCGTGTTCGAAGTTGTACGCGCTCTGCTCCACCTCGTTCTGGTGGTAGACGTCGCCGTAGGTGACCGGCGTGCCGTCGGGGCCGTAGGTCCACACCAGGTCGTAGACGTTGTCGCAGTTCTGCAGGTACATGCACAGGCGCTCGAGCCCGTAGGTGATCTCGCCCAGCACCGGCTTGCACTCCAGGCCGCCGGCCTGCTGGAAGTAGGTGAACTGGGTGACTTCCATGCCGTTGAGCCACACCTCCCAGCCCAGGCCCCAGGCGCCGAGCGTGGGCGATTCCCAGTTGTCCTCGACGAAGCGCAGGTCGTGCACCAGCGGGTCGATGCCCAGCGCGCGCAACGAATCCAGGTACAGCTGCTGGATGTTGTCCGGGTTGGGCTTCATCGCCACCTGGTACTGGTAGTAGCGTTGCAGGCGGTTCGGGTTCTCGCCGTAGCGGCCGTCGGTGGGGCGCCGGCTCGGCTGCACGTAGGCCGCGTTCCACGGCTCCGGCCCGAGCGCGCGCAGGAACGTGGCCGGATGGAAGGTGCCGGCGCCCACTTCCAGGTCCAGCGGTTGGATCAGCACGCAGCCGTGCTGCGCCCAGAACTGGTTGAGGGTCTGGATCAGACCCTGGAACGTGATCGGAACGGACCGGGAAACGGACATCTCGCAGGGGCCGGTTGAGGGGTGCGCTAGTATAGCGACCGACTCGCGGGGACTTCCGCGCACCGGACCTGGACCATGGATTCGCGCCCCGCCGCGCCACCCGTGTCGTTGCCCGCCGAGCCCGCCGTGGCGTTGCCGCTGGGCCGCCTGAGCTTCGAACGCGTGGCCGCCGCGCTGCTCGCCGACGGCCTGGTCGCACCGGCCGAACGTGGCCGCGTGCAGTTCTCGGCGCAGACCGCGCGCACCGTCAGTGACGTGCATCCGCTGGTGCTGCTGTCCAACCTGAAGCTCGCCGCGACCCGCCCGCCGGGCAGCGAACTGAGCCTGGAGCGGCTGACCGAGTGGCTGGCGCAGCGCTGCGGCCTGCGCTACCTGCGCATCGATCCGACCCGGGTCGACGTGGCCGCGGTCACCGGTGTGGTCTCGCACGCCTACGCGCGGCGCCATCGCATCCTGCCGCTGGCGCTGCAGTCCGAGCGCCTGCTGGTGGCGACCAGCGAACCGCTGGCGCTGGATTGGCTCGGCGACGTGCAGCACCTGGCGCGGCGGCGCATCGAGGTCGTGGTGGTCAACCCGCTGGACCTGCATCGCTACACGATGGAGTTCTTCGGCGTGACCCGCTCGGTGCGCGGCGCCAGGGACGGGCGCACCGAGCAGAGCAGCGGCCTGCCCAGCTTCGAGCAACTGGTGGAACTGGGCCGCGGCGGCGACGTCAACGCCGACGACCAGCACATCGTGCACATCGTCGACTGGCTGCTGCAGTACGCCTACGAGCAGCGCGCCAGCGACATCCACCTGGAGCCGCGGCGCGAGGCCGGGCGCATGCGCTTCCGCATCGACGGCGTGCTGCACAAGGTGCTGGAAGTGCCGCCGGCGGTGATGACCGCCATCGTCAGCCGTATCAAGGTGCTCGGGCGCATGGACCTGGCCGAACGGCGGCGGCCGCAGGACGGGCGCATCAAGACCCGCTCGCCGGGCGGGCGCGAGACCGAGATGCGCCTGTCGACCATGCCCACCGCGTTCGGCGAGAAGTGCGTGATGCGCATCTTCGACCCCGACGCCGCGTTCAAGAGCGTGGACCAGCTCGGTTTCAGCGCGCAGGAAGCGGCCGGCTGGAACGCGCTGGTGGAACGTCCGCATGGGATCGTGCTGGTCACCGGTCCCACCGGGTCGGGCAAGACCACCACGCTGTACTCCACGCTCAAGCGCCTGGCCACGCCGGACGTGAACGTGTGCAGCGTGGAGGACCCGATCGAGATGATCGCCACCGAATTCAACCAGATGCAGGTGCAGCCGAACATCGACCTGGACTTCGCCAGCGGCGTGCGCACGCTGCTGCGGCAGGACCCGGACATCATCATGATCGGCGAAATCCGCGACCTGGAAACCGCGCAGATGGCGGTGCAGGCTTCGCTGACCGGGCACCTGGTGCTGTCGACCCTGCACACCAACGACGCGCCCTCGGCGATCACCCGCCTGCTCGACCTGGGCGTGCCGCACTACCTGGTCGCCTCCACCCTCAACGGCGTGCTGGCGCAACGCCTGGTGCGCACCCTGTGCGGCCACTGCAAGCGTCCGCACACCCTCGAAGCCCACGAGTGGGACGCGTTGCGTGAGCCGGGCGAGGCCTTGCCCGAGGTGCTGCAACCCTATGCCCCGGTGGGCTGCCTGGAATGCCGCCGCACCGGCTACCTGGGCCGGGTCGGCCTGTACGAATTGCTGCCGGTGACCCCGCGCCTGCGCACCCTGATCCGCGCCGACATGGACCTGGCCGGCTTCAGCCGCGCCGCCCAGGCCGAAGGCGTGCGCACGCTGCGCCGCGCCGGCCTGGAGAAAGTGGCCGCCGGGCTGACCACCGTCGAGGAAGTGCTGTCGGTGCTGCCGCCGCGGGAGTGAGCGGGCCGGATGCGGCGTCGGCATGCGGTCCCTGGTCCGATGGCCTGCCGCGCCCGACGCAGGTGCGGGAACGTCCCATCAGATAGACCGCATTGCCGCAGGAGCGGCTTCAGCCGCGACCAGGCGTCCCCGGAAACGCCCCGTCGCGGCTGAAGCCGCTGCTACGCGGCAATGGCGCGTTTGGCCGAACCGCGGCGAGGGAATGCGGCGCGGTGCCCCCGCGTTTGCGGGCCGGACGCAGCGCCGTGGCCCGTACCGCGGTTATTGCTTCCCGGCGAGCGGTGTCAGGCCGCTGTCGGCGATGGCCTTGGCGGCGGCGGGCGACGCCAGGTAATCCAGCAGCGCCTGCGCCGCCTGCGGTTGCGTGCTGGCCGTGGCCACGGCGCCGGCGTACAGCGTCATCTGCTGCGCCTGCTTGGGGATCAGGCCGACGATGGCGATGCCCGGGACCGGCTTGAGTTCGCTCAGTTGCTGGAAGCCCAACTGCGCGTCGCCGCGCGCGACCACCGCGCCGACCGGCTCGGCGGGAATCATCCGCGCCTTGGCGGCAAAACCGTCGCCCAGCCGCATCCGCGGGAACAGCGTGCGCGACAGATAGACGCCGCTGGCGCTGTCGGAATAGGCCACCGAGCGGCTGTCCAGCAGGGTCTTGCGGAAGGCGTCCATGGTGGAAATGTCCGGCTTGGGCGCGCCCTGCTTGACCGCCATGGCGATGTAGGACTCGCCCAGGTCCACGCGGCTGGCCTGGCGCGCCTGGCCGTCGGCGATGAGCTTGTCGAGCGCCGCGCCGACCATCAGCAGCACGTCCGCCGGTTCGTGGCGGGCGAGGCGGTTGGGAATGGCCTGCGGCGTGTCGCCCATCGACGGAGCCGCTTCGATGTGCAGCTTCACCCCGGTGGCCTGCTCGTAGCCGGGGGCGATGGCGCGGATCGCGCCCATGATGCCGCCGGAGCTGAGCACGGTGAGCGTGGTCGGTTCGGCGGGACGAGTGGAACCCGGGGCCGCTGCCGCCGCGCCGGAGGCGATCAGCAGGGCGGCCAAGGTCAACGGAATCAGGGAACGGCGCATGTCTGTCCTCTTCGGGGGAGAGGCGAAGAGCGTGCACGCGCCGCGCTGAAGCGGATGGGAAGCCGCTGCCGGCACGCCGGCAGCGGCCACACGGCGCGCTGATCGCCCGCGCAGGCACCTCGCCGCCGCCGCGCCGCTCCCAGGCGCCGCCTGCCCGGGGACAGGGCGCCGCTGCATGGCTTGCTCGCAGTTATATGCTTATGCCATCGGCAGCATGCGCGCTTGGAAAAAGCCGCGCGCCGCCGTCTAGAATCCGGGCATGCCGTTGGCTTCTTCCGTCCGTCGCCGTGCTGCGCCCTTCCTGATCCTCGAAACCGGCGAACCGGTGGCGACGATGCGGCGCTACGGGCGTTTTCCGCACTGGATCCGCGTCGCCGCCGGCCTGGCCGAGGGCGACACGGTGGTGGCCAACGTTGCTGCCGGCGCGGCCCTGCCGGCGCGGACGGAGTTCGCCGGGGTGATCGTCACCGGCTCGGCGGCGTTCGTCACCGACCGGGCCGACTGGAGCGAGCGCTCGGCGGCCTGGCTGCGCGAAGCCGCCGAAGAGGGCACGCCGCTGCTGGGCATCTGCTACGGCCACCAGCTGCTGGCGCACGCGCTGGGCGGGGAGGTGGCCTACAACCCGGCCGGGCGCGAATCGGGCACGGTGCACATCGAACTGCATCCGCCGGCCGCCGAGGATCCGCTGTTCGCCGGTCTGCCGGCGCGCTTCCCCGCGCATGCCACGCATCTGCAGACGGTGCTGCGCGCCCCGGCCGGCGCCACGGTGCTGGCGCGCTCGGCGCAGGACCAGTGCCACGCCTTCCGCTGGGGCGAGGCGACCTGGGGCCTGCAGTTCCATCCGGAGTTCGCCACCCACCACATGCGCGGCTACGTGCAGGCGCGTGCAGACTGTCTACGCAGCGCCGGACGCTGCGCACGTACCATCGCCCGCGAGGTCAGCGCCGCGCCGCTGGCGCGCAAACTGCTGCGGCGCTTCGTTCAGCACGCACGTGGGCAGCACAGCGGCGGCCAGGCAAAACCGCGATAATCTGTGCAGTCGCCGCGCTGACGGCGTCCCCCACTTCGGATTGGCAATGATCGAGATTCGCAAGCTGCCGGCCTCGGCCGGCGCGGAATGGCTGTTGGCCGGCATGTCGCTGCTGCGACGGGCGCCGTGGACGTTGGGCCGGCTCGGGCTGATCTGGGGCCTGACGGCGCTGATCGCCCTGTTCCTGGGGGTGCTCAACCCGACCCTGGGCATGCTGGCGCAACTGCTGATGGGGCTGGCCGGCCCGCTGCTGTTCGGCGGGCTGGTGTGGGCGGTGCGCGAGGTCGACCAGGGCCGCAGCGCCGAGCCGGCGCACCTGCTGCAGGGCCTGCAGGGTGGCCGCACGTTGAACCTGCTGGTTGCATTGCTGCCACAGGCGATCGCCTTGTTGGCGCTGTCCATCCTCGCCGTCGTGGTGATCCGTCCGGAAGGATGGATGCAACTGACGACGGTGATGAACAAGCTCAACGAACTGGGCCAGTCCGGCGCGCAGCCGGATCCGGCGCAGGTGGAGCAGCTGGTCGCGACCCTGCCGGCGCTGCGTATCCTGCTGTGGCTGATGCTGGTGGCGGTCGGGTTCGTGGCGGTGGCGCTGACCCTGTTCCTGTTCGCGCCGCAGGTGATGTTCGACGGCCGCAACGGCATCGCCGCGATCGGCCACGGCCTGCGCGCCTGCCTGCACAACCTGCCGGCGATGCTGGTGTTCTTCGTCCTCGCCTTCCTGGCCATGTTCGCGTTCTATTTCGCGCTGACGGTGGTGATGCTGGTGCTGCAGTTCCTGGTCGGCACCGCCGTGGCGGCGCTGGTCGGGCAATTGCTGCTGATGGCGCTGCTGATGCCGGTCCTGGCCGGGGTCGTGTATGCGGCCTGGAAGCAGATGTTCGTGCATGCCGGCGACGCCGCGCCGGCGGTGCCGCCGCCGCCGTCGAACGTGTTTGTGGCGTAGGGCCGGGAGTCGGGAATCGGGAATCGTAAGAGCGACAGCAACAGCAAAAACGGCCCTTCGGGGCCGTTTTTGCTGTGTGCGGCAGATTGCCGTCAAGCTGCGTGGTGATGGCGGGTATGCAGCGAACCGCTGTTCCGATTCCCTATTCCCGTGCCTCGATTCCCGGCTTCTTGGTCACCGCTGCCGCGGCGATGATGCCCAGTTCGTACAGCAGGCACATCGGGATCGCCAGCATCAGCTGCGAGACCACGTCCGGCGGGGTCAGGATCGCGGCCAGGACGAAGATGCCGACCACCGCATAGCCGCGGCCGTCGCGCAGCTGCTGCGGGGTCACCCAGCCGAGCAGGGCCAGGATCACCAGCGCCACCGGCAGTTCGAAGCTGGCGCCGAAGGCGAAGAAGATCGCCAGCACGAAGTCCAGGTAGGCGCCGGCATCGGGGGTGAGCTGGATCACGTCCGGCTTGAACGTGGTCAGGAAGTGGAACACCGCCGGCAGCACCAGGAAGTAGGCGAAGCCGCAGCCGAGATAGAACAGCAGCACCGCCGAGGCCAGCAGCGGCAGCGCCAGGCGCTTCTCGCGCTGGTACAGGCCGGGGGCGACGAAGGCCCAGGCCTGGTACAGCAGCCACGGCGCGGACACGAACAGGGCCAGGAAGAACGCCAGCTTGAGCGGGGCGATGACCGCGCCGGCCGGGTGCGTGGCGATCACGCTCTGGCCCACCGGCAACTGCGCCAGCATCGGCTCGGCCAGCCAGGAATACAGGCGCTTGGAGAAGGGCAGCAGCGCCACCACCACCACGCCCAGGCCGATCAGCGCGCGCATCAGCCGCGCGCGCAGTTCGACCAGGTGCTCGATCAGGCTGCTTTCGGCCTCGACGTTCATCGCGGCGCCTCCGGGTCACTGGCGGGAGGCTGGCCGCTGTGCGCGGCCGCGCCAGTGGAGGCCGGATGCGGCGCGGCCGCACCGCGTGCGGCGGCCGGCACCGTGGAGACCGGGGCCGGCGTGGCCGACGGCGCCGCCAGTGGCGTGGCCGGGTCGGCCGCGTGGCCCGTCGGGGCGTCGGTCGTGGCGGTGGACGCCGGCGGCACGCTGTCGGCGGGCGGCACCGGCGGGTTCGGATCGATCTCGCGGCGCAGCGCCTCGGTCTGCCGCTGCAGCTCCTGGCCGCCGTCGCGCAGCTGGGTCTCGGCCTGGCGCAGCGAACTCTGCACGTCGTGCAGGCTGCGCTTGAGTTCCTCGGCTTCCAGTTCGCGTTCCAGTTCCTGCTTCACCGAGTCCCACTGCGCGCGGGCGCGGCGCACCCACAGCCCGGCGAAGCGCGCCGCCTTGGGCAGGCGCTCGGGGCCGAGCACCACCAGTGCCACCACCGCGATCACCAGCAGTTCGCTGAAGCCGATATCGAACACGCCGGCGGTGTCCCGTCAGTGCGCGTCGCGGTCGCGTTCGGCCTGGGTCTGGCGGGACGGCTCGCTGCTGCTGCGCGTCTCGTCGCCGAGCTGGCCGGCGGGCTTGTCCTCGTCGCGCATGCCTTTCTTGAATTCCTTGACCGCATTGCCCAGATCCTTGGCGCCGCTCGTCAGCCGCTTGGTGCCGAACACCAGCAGCACGATCACCAGCACGACCAGCCAGTGCCAGATGCTAAGACTGCCCATGATCCGCTCGCAGAAAAGTCGTAAGGAACCCGCAGGATAACGCACCGCGCCGCGTGGCGTTACCTTCCCCGGCCATGCAGGCGCGCCTGCACGGCGAGAGGGACAGGTGGCGTTGGGAATGGCGCTCAGCGATCGCCGTCGAGCTTCTCGGTGCGGATCTCGCCGTCGGACACCGGCTGGAAGCCCTGCTGCGGCGCCGGCTGCGCCTGGCCCTGCAGGGGCGCGGTGCTGGCGGCGGCCTCGGGCGCGGCGGTCGGTTCCGGCGTGGCCTGCTGCGCCGGCATGGCCGGTGCCGGCGCAGGGGCCGGGTTGCCGCCGCTGTCGGTGCCGCGGCTCTGCCGCGCGGCGTAGGTGGCTTCCTCGAGCTTGTCGCGGAAGGCGACGATGTCGTTGGACGGCCGGTTCGGAGTGCGGCCCTCGAAGATCATCCGCGGCGTGGTGTTGGGGCCGTAGGCGTTGAGGTCGGCGGCATCGTCGATCTGCAGCGCGGCACCGTCCAGGGCGACGCCGGCGAACAGGCCGCGGGCGCGCGACCACGACCAGATCTCGGCCTTGAGCTGGCCGTCGGTGGCGGCGGCGGCGTTGCGCCCGACCGGGCCGGCGGCGACGCCGGCATCGGCGCCGAGGGTGAACTTGCCATTGACGATGTTGTCCAGGCTGCGGTCGTTGCGGAACACCAGCACCACGTCGGAGGACTGCACGCCGACCTGGAAGCCGATGCTGCCGCCGGTGAGCTTGACGAACACCGGGTTGGACCAGGTGCCATCCGGGCGCTTGACCGACATCAGGCCGTGGCCGCGGCGCCCGCCGATCACCAGGCCGGCCTTGAGCGTGTCCGGGATCACCACGATGGCGCGGCCCTCGTCGAGCAGCTTGTCGGGGATGGACTGTTCGGGGATCTTCTGGATGTCGGTCAGCACGCGCAGCGCGTTGCGGGCGCGCTCGTCCTCTTCCGGACCGGCCACGGCGTGGCCAGCGAACAACACAGTGCTCAACAACAGGGCGAGGCGCGGCAGGAGGGGCATGGCGGGCTCCGAAGTAGGTCCGCAGCAAGATACTGCAAGCGCTCGAACTTAGTCACAGGGCAATGAATCGGCAATGAGTGGTGCCGGCGCCGTGCGCAGGCGCCGTCGATCGCCGCGATCGAGCGTATCGACACGCCGCGGCGCGCGCGCTCTGCCACAATGCGCGCATGGCAGACGCACCCGAGACCGCCATCCTGGTGGTGAATCTAGGCACGCCCGAGGCGCCGACCGCGCCTGCGGTCGCCCGTTACCTGGCCGAGTTCCTCGGCGACAAGCGCGTGGTCGCGATCCCGCGGCTGGTCTGGTGGCCGCTGCTGCACTGGGTGATCCTGCCGCGGCGTTCGCCGAAGTCGGCGGAGAAGTACGCCCAGGTGTGGCTGCCGGACGGCTCGCCGCTGGCGGTGTATACCCGGCGCCTGGCCGAGGGCATGCAGCGCGTCCTGCCCGGGCACCGCGTGGTCTGGGCGATGCGCTACGGCGCGCCGGCGCTGGCGCCGGCCCTGGACGCGCTGCGCGAGGCGGGCGTGCGCCGGATCGTGGTGCTGCCGCTGTACCCGCAGTATTCGACCACCACCACCGCCTCGATCGAGGACGTGGTGCGGGCCTGGCAGGCGCGCCATCCGCAGCTGCCGGTGCACCTGATCGAGGACTACCCGACCGATCCGGCCTGGGTCGAGGCGGTGGCCGACAGCGTGCGCGCGCACTGGGCGCAGCACGGCCGCGGCGAGCGGCTGTTCTTCTCCTTCCACGGCCTGCCGCAGCGCGTGGCCGACAACGGCGATCCCTACCCGCAGCGCTGCCAAGCCAGTGCGCAGGCGATCGCCGCCGCCCTGGGGCTGGAGGCCGGGCAGTGGGAACTCGGCTACCAGTCGCGTTTCGGCGCCGAGCGCTGGCTGCGCCCGTATGCCGAACCACGGCTGTGGGAACTGGCCGCGCAAGGGGTCAAGCAGGTGGACGTGATCTGTCCCGGCTTCGCCACCGATTGCCTGGAAACCCTGGAAGAAGTGGCGATGGGCTTCGTCGAGACCTGCGCCGAACGCGGCATGCAGGTGCGCTACATCCCTTGTCTCAACGACGCCCCGGCGCACGCGCGCGCGCTGGCGCAGCTGGCCGCCCGCGCCGCATGAGCGTGCGTCCCTTCGCCTGCCCGTCGCGGGTGGGCGCGCTGGCCGGATTGCGCAGCGGCGACCCGAATGGGCCGAAAGCGCTGGCCCTGCACGGCTGGCTCGACAACGCCGCCAGCTTCGTGCCGCTGAGCCGGCACCTGCCGCGCCTGGACCTGGTGATGCTGGACCTGCCCGGCCATGGCCACAGCAGCGCCTTGCCCGATGGCGCCGAGTACCTGCTGGCCAGCGCCCTGCATCCGGTGCTGGACGCGGCCGATGCGCTGGGCTGGGACCGCTTCGTGCTGATCGGCCATTCGATGGGGGCGGCCATCGCCAGCCTGCTGGCCGCCGCGGCGCCGCAGCGCATCGACAAGCTGGTGGCGATCGAGATGCTGGGCGGCCTGGCCGAGCGAGAGGCGGGGGCGGTGGAGCGGCTGCGCAACAGCGTGGCCAGTACCCGCCGCGCCAGCGCCACGCCGTTGCGGGTGTTTCCCGACCTGGCCGCGCCGGTGCGCGCGCGGATGCTGGCCAACCAGCTCAGCGAGCCGGCCGCGCGGCTGCTGGTGGAGCGCGGCGTGCGGGCGGTGGACGGCGGTTACGTGTGGCGTAGCGACCGCCGCCTGACCCTGCCCACCGCGATCCGCCCGACCGAGACGCAGATGCAGGCGCTGCTGGCCGGCATCGAATGCCCGACCGCGGTGGTGTTCGCCGATCCGGCCCAGGACATCCTGCCCGAACCGCTGCGCCTGGCGCGCGCCGCGTGCCTGCGCGACGGCCGCGTGCACACGCTGCCCGGCACCCACCATCTGCACATGGAACAACCGGCGGCGGTGGCTGCGCTGCTGCACGACTTCCTCTGAGGCGAGCGCGGCGGCCACCGCGTCGCGGTGCGCCCCTGGCCCTGGGGCGCCGCCGTCCCGCCGCGCATCGCGTAGGCACACTGCGACGCAGTGACCGCTGGCGGTGCGCAGCGTGCCGCGGTCGAGCTCGTTCCGGCGTCACAGTTCGGCATGTTGTCGCCGCGCCGTCGCGTTTCGGAAAACTTCGGCGCACAGCGTAGCGCACACCCTTCCGCCCTACGCCGCCCTTCCGATGATCCGCCTCCTTCGCCGCTACCGGGTCGGCCCACGCCTGACCTTCGCCTTCGCCGCCCTGTTGTCGATCTGCGGTGCCCTGATCGTGGCCAGCCTGGCGTCGATGGCGCTGGCGCGCCAGCAGCTCGACGACATCGCCCTGGACAAGATGGAGAAGATCCGCCTGTCCAACGCCATGGTCGCGGCGCAGGCGCGGCTGGAGATCGGCCTGCTCAACGACGTCATCCTGACCAACCCCGACGAGAAGCAGGCGGTGGTGCGCGCCATCGGCGACGCCCAGCGCGACTACGCGCAAGCGCGGCGCAAGCTGTTCGCGCTGCGCCTGGACCCGGCCGACCGCACCGGCGCGCAGTTGCGCGCGGCCATCGACAAGGCCTACGCGCAGGTGCAGCCGTTCCAGTCGCAGGTGCTGGCGCTGGCCGCCGACAACCAGAACCTGGATGCGCAGACCCTGCACCTTTACACGCTGCAGCCGCTGCTGGCGCAATGGCAACAGGCGATCCAGCGCAATGCCGCGCACCTGCGCACGCTCAGCGACGGTTCCTATGCGCAAGCGGTGGCCACCATGGCCCGCGCGCGCTGGATGCTGCTGCTCGGCGGCGGCCTGTTGCTGGCGGTCAGCGCCTGGCTGGGCTGGTGCATCACCCAGAGCCTGGTGCGGCCGCTGCGCGAAGGCACCCGGGTGGCCGCGGCGATCGCCGCCGGCCAGCTCGATGCGCTGGTGCCGGTGCAGGGCAACGACGAGGCCGCCGACCTGCTGCGCAGCATGCAGACCATGCAGACGCAGCTGCGCGCGGTGCTGGCCGAACAGCGGCGGATGGCGCAACGGCATGCCGAAGGCGCCATCGCCTGCCGCGGCGATGCGGCCGCGTTCCCGGGCGACTACGGGCAACTGCTGCGCGATGCCAATGCGCTGGTCGACCTGCACGTGGGCACCGCGCAGTCGACGGTGGCGCTGATGCGGCGCTACGCCATCGGCGACCTCGGCGAGGACATGCCGCGCCTGCCCGGCGAGCAGGCGGCGATCTCCGAGGCGATGGATGCGATCAAGGCCAACCTGGGGGCGCTCAGCCGCGACATCTGGAATCTGGCCGAGGCCGCCGCGGCCGGCGACTTCAGCGCACGCGCCGACCTGGGCGCGCACCAGCACGATTTCCGCATCATGCTCGAGAGCCTCAACCAGTTGATGGCGACGGTGGACGGCAACCTGGTGCAGTTGTCCGGCTTGCTGCGCGCCATCGCCAGCGGCGACCTCGGCGTGCGCATGCACGGCGACTTCCACGGCGTGTTCGCCGACATGCGCGACGACGCCAACGCCAGCGCCGACCAGCTGGCGGCGATCGTGGCCGGCATCCAGCAGGCGGCCGCGGCGATCGACGCCGAGGCCGGCGCCATCGCTGGCGGCCACCAGGACCTGTCGCAGCGCAGCGCGGAACAGGCCGGCACGCTGGAGCGCACCGCCCGTGCGACGGCGCGCCTGACCGACACCGTCCGCCAGAACGCCAAGGATGCGCACCACGCCAACCAACTGGCCGACGCGGCGGCGACGGTGGCCGGCCAGGGCGGCACGGCGATCGACGCGGCGGTCGGCGCGATGCAGGGCGTGGAAGCGGCCTCGCGCAAGATCGGCGAAATCATCGCGGTGATCGACGGCATCGCCTTCCAGACCAACATCCTGGCGCTCAATGCCGCGGTGGAAGCCGCGCGTGCCGGCGAGCAGGGCCGCGGCTTCGCCGTGGTCGCCAGCGAGGTGCGCGCGCTGGCGCAGCGCTCGGCCGATGCGGCCAAGGAGATCAAGCGCCTGATCGAGGCATCGGTGAACCAGGTCGCGATGGCCTCGGCGCAGGTGCACGATGCCGGCCACACCATGGGCCGCGTGCTGGCGTCGGTGAGCGAGGTCAATACGCTCATGGCCGCGATCGCGGCGGCCTCGCAGGTGCAGGCCGCCGGCATCGACGAAGTCGGCCAGGCGATGACGCAGATGGACCGCAGCACCCAGCAGAACCTGGCGCTGGTGGAGCAGGCCACCGCGGCCTCGCGCGCGCTGGAGCAGCAGGCCGGCGCGCTCAACGAGGCGGTGGCGGTGTTCCGCCTGGCCGACGCGGCGCCGGCCGCGCATGCGGAGGAATCGCCGGCGCTGGCGATCCAGCCTGCGCCGGTCGGCTTCGACTACGCGCGCAGCGCCTGACGCCGGACGACGTGGGGGCGGATCGGGCGCTGCGTGCGCTGCGCGTGCGACGACCGACGTGGGATCGATCGCCAGGCCAAACGCCTCGCGTCAGGGGTGTGCGGACAGGCGTGTAGGTGTGCGCCCTACACGCCCGACGTGAAGCTTGTGTGTAGAAAAATTTTCGCTTAAGTTGCGCCCACGCCTGCCGTCAACAGGCGTAGACGCGATACGTCCTGTGTTCGCGGCTCGATCCCGGCGTCCTGACATGCCGGCGTAGTGCCGCCCGGACCGTACCGCCTCGCTGGCGCCGGAGGCCGCGCCTGATTTGCGGTAGGCGGGAGGAGAGGGGGCCTACCGGGCGCTGCATGGAGTTCTGCTTCCGCAGCGCTGGGCCAACACACCGCGATGCGCTCGCAGCGGCGCGCCCAGAACCCATCTTCCGTTCATGCCTCTGCAGCGTCGGCCTGCGCGATAACGTGCGGCGGCGCAACATTTCTCTCCCGCTGGTTCCCGCTCCGCGCCACACCGCGCCGGCGCCAGGCGCGCGAACGCCGCAGCGTCTTCGTGGTCCCCGAAGAATGTGCTTCGCCCGATCCGATCGGGTGCAGCGTGTCCCGTAGGAGCGGCTTCAGCCGCGACGGGCGTTCCCGGTGAAGCCTGTCGCGGCTGAAGCCACTCCTACGCAACGCGTCCCTGCGTGCGTGGCTATGCCCTTCAGTCGCGCTCCGGCTGCAGCAGCCAGCGCAGACGCGCCTTGAGCTGGCGGCCGTGCTGGTGGAACCAGGTGCGCTCGGCGCGCCAGTCGGGGAAGCGCGCTTCCACCTCGTGCCAGAACGCCGGCGAGTGGTTGGCCTGGATCAGGTGGCAGAGTTCGTGCACCAGCACGTACTCGAACGCCGAGGGCCGCCCCAGCACCAGCGCCAGGTCCAGCGCCATGCTGCCGTCGGGCGCCAGCGAGCCCCACTGCGAGGACATCACCTTGTAGCGCACCGCGCGCGGGGCACGCGGCAGCGACGGCAGGTAGCGCGGCAGCCAGCGGCCGACGTCGGCGCGGGCCTGGGCCTCGTAGAAATCGCGCAGCGCGCGGCGCAACGCCGCATCGCCGCCGCGCGGCGGCAGGTGCACCTGGGCCACGCCATCGACGAGGTCGATGCGCGCGTAGTGGGCGTCGTGCCAGGCCACCGGCAACGTCTGCCCGTGCAGCGGCAGTTCGCCGGCCTCGCCGGGCCGCAGCGGCGCCAGCGTCTCGGCGGCGACATAGCGCGACAGCTGCTGCGCCAGCCATTGCCGGTTCTCCAGCAGGAAGCGCTCGCCGGCGACCAGGCTGGCGCGCAGCGGCAGGGTCAGCCGCGCGCCACGTTCGTCCACGCTGAGCTTGATGCGCCGTGCGCGCGGGTCGCGCACGCGCAGCACTTCGACCTCGCGCTCGTCCAGGCGGAAGCGGACGAGGTCGCGTTCGACGGCCGCCGGGGGCGGCGCGATCAGGCGACGGAGCAGATCGGGCATGGGCACAGCATACCGCCGACGCGGGTGCGCACGGTGACAGCCGCGTACGGCCGCCTCCGCCGTGGCATCAGTCGGCCTTGCTCAGCTTCAGCGCGTCTTCCAGCAGCAGGAACAGGCGCCGCACCTCGGCGCTCATCAGCGCGAAGCGCGCGTCCAGTTCGGCGCGCACGCCGTCCTGGTCGGCATGCTCGAGCTGATCCAGGGCGCCGTCGAGGAACTTCAGCTTGCGGATCACCAGGTCGTCGCCGAGCACGAAGGACACGTGGTCGTCGAGCACCAGGGCCAGCTTGGTCACCTGCTTGCCGGCCTCCAGGTGCTTGTCGATCTCGTCGCAGCGCAGTTCCTGATGCTGGCACTTGACCACCGCGCCGCCCTCGATGGGGTCCTTCATCTCGCACTCTTCGCCCAGGCTCAGGCCCTCGGGCAGCGGCTCGCCGGCGATCCAGCCGGTGAGGATCGAGCGCGGTGCGACCTCGGCGTTCAGCGGCAGCGCCGGGAAGCTGCCGAGCAGGCCGCGGATCTCCGACATCACGTTCTCGCCTGTCTTGCGGCTGGAGGTGTCCACCGCGACGTAGCCGTGCTGCAGGTCGAGCATGGCGTCGGTGCGCGAGGACTTGACGAAGGCGCGCGGCAGCAGCTCGTGGATCAGGTCGTCCTTGAGCCGCTTGCGCGCGCGGCCGCCGGGGCGCCGGCCTTCCTTCTCCTCGATCTCGGCGACCTTGCGTGCGAGCAGGTCGTTGACCACCGAGCCGGGCAGGATCTTGTCCTCGCCGCCGACGGTCAGCCACAGGAAGTCGGCGATGCGGTGCGACAGCGCTTCCTGCTCGTCGCGGCCGAACGGGGAGATGAAGCCGCGCGAACTCATTTCCAGCGGGCCGACCGACTTGAGCAGGGCCTCCGGCAGGAGCTTTTCGACCTCGGAGAAATCGAGCGTGGTGGGGAAGCGGAACAGGGTCAGATTGCGAAAGAACATCGAGCATCCAGCGGAAGGAAACGGAACGGTCCGGCGGCACGCGCCGGGGAGCGGCGGCCATTGTCGCATCGCGCCCGCCCGGGCACCGCATCGGGCGGTTCAGCGAGGGGCCTCAGCCCGGCGCGTCGCCTGCCCAGGCGCCGGCCGCGACCGTGGCGGCGCCACCGAGCGCGGCGAAGTCGAACAGCGCGCGGTCGGCCAGTTGCGCGGGGTGCACGTTGCCCAGCGCCCGGGCGATCTGCTCCACCCGCCCCGGATGCTCCCGGTCCCACTGTTGCAGCAGTTGCCCGACCTGGCGGCGCTGCAGCGTTTCCTGGCTGCCGCACAGCGTGCACGGGATCAGCGGGAAGGCCTGCGCCTGCGCGTAGGCGGCGATGTCGTCCTCGCGCACATAGGCCAGCGGCCGGATCACCACGTGGCGGCCATCGTCGCTGCGCAGCACCGGCGCCATCGCCGCCAGCTTGGCGTGGAAGAACAGATTCATGAAGAAGGTGGCGACGATGTCGTCGCGGTGGTGGCCCAACGCGATCTTGGTGAAGCCGTGCTCGGCGGCGTAGCGATACAGCGCGCCACGGCGCAGCCGCGAACACAGCGAACACAGGGTCTTGCCCTCCGGCACCACCCGGGTGACCACCGAATAGGTGTCCTGCTCGATCACATGCCAGGGCACGCCGCGCTGGCGCAGGTAGGTCGGCAGCACGTCGGCGGGAAAGCCCGGCTGTTTCTGGTCCAGGTTTACCGCCACCAGTTCGAACGGCACCGGCGCCTTGCGCTGCAGCTGCAGCAGGATGTCCAGCAGGGTGTAGCTGTCCTTGCCGCCGGACAGGCACACCATCACCCTGTCGCCGGCGCCGATCATGCCGAAATCGGCGATGGCCTGGCCGACCTGCCGGCACAGGCGCTTGCCCAGCGCGGCCGCGTTACGGGGCGCGCTGGGTGCGGGATCGGCGAGCGGCTGCAGCGACGGCAGGGGCAGGGGCGAGGTCATCGGCGGTAGTGTAGTCGGCGCCTGTTGGACGCTGTGCTGTTTGATCACCAAAACTCCTTGTAAGCGAGCTCTCATCGATTAGGTAATACTCCAGTTCGGGATCGAGCTAAACCCAATTTTACAGGGAGGTCAGATGCTAACCGTGTATCTCGACAGTCAAGATTTTTCGCATTTCTCGGCGAAGCATAAAGATCACGAGAAGTATTCATCGCTAAAGGCGGAGTTGCTCCAACTAAAGAAAGATGGAGTTGTAAGGTTTGTATTTAGTGATATTCACATATACGAGACATTTCCTACTAACGCTGCTGCAACCGGAGAAGGACTTGACCGCATCCGTACGATAGCGGAGTTCTGCGGTAGGGAAAGTATGCCCTCTTTCGTATCTTTGGTTGAATATGAAGTTCGTTCCTTGATATGTAAAAGGACAGGTGAAGCTACACCCGCTCTGTCATCCAACTGGTTTCCCGATCTGGGTATCGCCAATCAGCCCTTGGAGCGGCCATCCAATTCTCCGAATAGGAAGGAGCGACGTGCCATGGAAAGCCAACTGCGCAAAAATAGCAGCCCGCTAGTAGCTGAGTTCCGCGAGAAGTATCCTTTCCTCAAAGACACTAATATCCTAATTAAATATTACGGACATGAAGTAGAATGGCCTGACGTTGTAGCGATGATTGAGAGAAGCATACAGGACGTAAAGTCATTCACCGCATGGCTTGCTGCTTCTAATGAGAGCAATTTGAATTTTCCCGAAATATTGCGTGGCGGCTATGGAGCTTACGTCGAGTCTGTAACGGCTATTAAGGAAGAAGTGCTAAGGTGGGCCAGCGGCATGGACACCTCTGAACAAAAGAAAGAGCTTGCCAAGGAAGTTGGCGCCGGGCTCGACAAGTCCCTTGTGGAAATGCGTTCCTCAATAGCCCGTCGTCTCTTAGATGAATCTAAGAACTATGATGGTCCTTTGATTGTAGATGAGTCCATGCCTTCGCTTGACGCTCTTTTGCGGTATTTGGCGGAAATGCTTCGGCGTTCATCGCAGTTGTCCACTCCGCGTAGGCCGAAGGGGAGTGACTTCGCTGATGCGTTGCACATCTCTTATTTGCCGAGAGTAGATGTTTTCCGTATGGACGCGGATGCTGTCAGCGCACTGGCGTATATTTTCCCTGGCCGAAAAAGTGACATCGTGGCGGATGTTTTTAAGCTCCCAGCGCTTATCAGGGCTAAGTCTGATATTTCCATTCAACAAGCCAAATGATATTCAATGCTTTCAGGGCGTGATAGCAGCAGGAAAGGGAGCGCTAGGATTTTCTCAGGTCCGCAGTTGTGTCCATGCAAGTGTGTACCGATCTTCCTCTGCCATGCCGCCAGCGGGACAAGGCCGTACACTCGCCGCTGGCCACGCACGCAGGGTCTCGCATGTTCAAGAACCTCATCCCCACGATCTTCTACGCGCGCATGCAGGACGGGCTGGACTTCTTCGTCGGCGGCCTGGGATTCCACGTGCTGTACCAGGACGCGACGATGGCGGTGATCGCGCGCGACGGTGCCAAGGCCTATCTGGTGGAAAACGCCGAGTGGGCGGCCAAGGACCGGCCGGAACTGGGCGTGGAGACCGACAGCATCGACGCGATCTACGCGGAGTTGTCCGCACGCGCGCCGCAATGGCTGCATCCCAACGCCCGCACCGTCGCGCTCAAGCCCTGGGGCGCGCGCGAATTCGCGATGCTGGATCCCACCACCGTCTGCGTGGTGTTTCGCGAGTGGCCGGCGCAGCCGTAAGCGACGGCGAACCTGGGCGAGCCGAGGCGGGGCATGCGCAAGAAAGGCTATCTGCCGCAGAAGCCCTGCCTGCACTGCGGCCGGCCGTTCCGCTGGCGCAAGAAGTGGGAGAAGGTCTGGGACGAGGTGACGTATTGTTCCGATCGCTGCCGTGGCGAGCGCAAGCGTATGCGCGCGCCGGGGGCGCCATGAGCCACCGGGTGCCGCGCGGTCGCCTGGTTTGGCCGCAGGCTTGCTGCGCAGCATGACTCCGCAGCCGTCCACCGCCCACACCTTGCGCCTGGTGCTGGGCGACCAGCTCGATCCCGACCATGCCTGGTTCGACGTGCGCGATCCCGGCGTGGTCTATGTGCTGATGGAAGTGCGGCAGGAGACCGACTACGTCCTGCACCACGCGCAGAAGATCCTGGCGGTGTTCGCCGCCATGCGCGATTTCGCCCGGCACCTACGCAGCGCCGGCCATCGCGTGCGCTACGTGGCAATCGACGCCGCCAGCAACCGCCAGTCCATCCCCGCCAATCTCGCTGCGCTGATGACGCACTACGGAGCGCAGCGCCCGCAGTACCAGGACCCCGACGAATGGCGCCTGGACCAGCAACTGCGACAGTGGAGTGCGACGCAGGCCTTCGCCACCGAAGCGGTGGACAGTGCGCACTTCTACACCCGCCGCGGCGAACTGGCGGAGTTTTTCGGCGGGCGCCCGCAGTGGCTGATGGAGCACTTCTACCGGCACATGCGCAAGCGCCACCGGATCCTGCTGGCCGCGGACGGCACGCCGGAAGGCGGGCAGTGGAACTACGACCACGACAATCGCCAGCCTTGGCATGGCGAACCGGCGCCGCCGCCGGATACGCGCCCGAGCCACGATCACCGCGCGCTGTGGGCCAGCATCCAGGCCGCCGGTGTCGCCAGCTTCGGCCAGCCGCAGGCGGACGCGGTGCGCTGGCCGTTGAACCGCGCCGAGGCGCTGGCCTGTCTCGATCGCTTCATCGCCGACGCCCTGCCGCACTTCGGCCGCTACGAAGATGCGATGAGCACGCGCAGTCCGCGCCTATTCCATTCGCAGCTCTCCTTCGCCCTGAACACCAAGATGTTGCGGCCGCAGGAACTGGTGCAGCACGCGCTGGCCGCCTACGCCGCCGGCGCTGCGCCGCTGGCGGCGGTGGAGGGCTTCGTGCGGCAGATTCTGGGCTGGCGCGAGTACGTGCGCGGCATCTACTGGACGCATATGCCCGGCTACGCAGCGCGCAATGCGCTCGGCCACGACACGCCACTGCCGGCCTGGTTCTGGACCGGCGACACGCACATGCGCTGCCTGCAGCACGCCATCGGCCAGTCCCTGCAGGATGCGTACGCGCACCATATCCAGCGGCTGATGGTCATCGGCAACTTCGCGCTGCTGGCCGGCCTGGATCCGGCTGCGGTGCACCGCTGGTACCTGGGCGTCTACATCGACGCGTTCGAATGGGTCGAACTGCCCAACACCGTGGGCATGAGCCAGTTCGCCGACGGCGGCCTGCTCGCGACCAAACCCTATGTCAGCAGCGCGGCCTACATCGACCGCATGAGCGACTACTGCCAGGGCTGCCGCTACGACCGCAAGCGGAAGACCGGCGCGCGTGCGTGTCCGTACAACGCGCTGTACTGGGACTTCTTCGCGCGGCACCAGCATACGCTGGGCCGCAATCGCCGCCTGGACGTGGTGTACCGCCAGCTCGACACGCTGCCGGCCGCGCACGTGCAGGCTTTGCGCGCGCACGCGCAGCACCTGCGCGAACGCCTGGACACGCTGTAGCGTAGCCGCGCTTCTTGCGCCGATGCGACGATCCGGCACCGGGCGGCGCGACGGTGCAGTCGTGCCGCCCGGCACGCTGGTGTCGGGGCGCAGACCAGTCCGTGCCGCATGCGGAGGTCACGTCGCGCGATCGCGCCGCGACCGTGCGCTCGGCATGCGCCGCACGCTATCCGCTGCGCCTGGCGCCGTGTGCGAGGCTGCGGCCGACGCCGCGCAGACCTCGCCATTGCAGGCATGACGCGCTGTACGGCGTGTGCCACCTGCGGTTGAGCCTGCCGCGCGCGCCGCGTGCGATACGGTGTGCACGGTGACGCATTTTCCATGCTGCGCATCGGCGGCGCCGGCGACGTCTGCGCATGCGGCTTTCCGAATTTGCGACTTGGGTCGCTCGCCGGGGGTCAAGTTCGCGATGTCGATACCGATAGAAGTACCCCCCCTCGCGAATCCCCCCCCCAATGCACTTCTTTCACTCCTTCAAGGTGAGTCAGCGCCTTGCGCTGTCGTTCGGCCTGCTGATCGTGCTGCTTGGCGCTTCCTCTACCCTGGCGCTCTACCAGTTCCACAACGTGCGCCAGGCGGTCGACAAGATCGTCCACGAGAACAATCTGAAGACCGAACTGCTGTACACCATGCTGCGCAACAACATGAGCGCGGAGCGCTACCTGCGCGACATGATGCTGTCGCCGGCCGACAAGCGCCCGGCGCTCGTCGCCAAGATCCAGGAGATCCGCGCCGACAACGACCGCCGTCGCAAGGCCCTGGACGCGCTGCCGGGCACGGCGGAAGGGCTGGCCATGCGGAAGGAGATCCAGGCCGCGCAGGCGGCAGCACGCTCGGTCAACAGCCGGGTGCTGGCGCTGGCCAGTTCCGGCGAGATCGAGGCAGCCAGGCAGCTGCTGTACGGCGATGCCGCGCCGTTGCTGGCGCGGCGCGTGGAGGTGATCCAGAACGCGGTCGATCTGCAGATCCGGCAGAACGCGCTCAGCTCCGAGCAGATCCAGGCGGCCCTGGTGTTCAGCAATCGTGCCTTGATCGGATTCGGCCTGCTGGCGGCAGTGCTCGGCGCGACCTTGAGCGTGCTGATCACCCGCAGCCTGGCCGGGCCGCTCGGGAACGCTACCGAAATCGCCGAATCCATCGCCCAGGGCCGGCTGGACCATCGGATCCCGCCGCAGCCCAAGGACGAGACCGGCCGCCTGCTGACCAGCATGGACCGCATGCAGACGCAGCTGCAGGCGGTGATGGCGGCGCAGTCGCAGGTGGCCAGACACCACGAGCGCGGCGACGTCAGCCAGCGCATGGACGAACACGCGTTCCCCGGCGAGTACGGGCGCATGGTGGGGGAGAGCAATGCGTTGCTTGACATGCACGTGAACCTCCAGCAGCGCCTGCTCGAGATCATGGGGCGCTATGCGATCGGCGACCTGTCGCAGGACATGGATCGCCTGCCCGGCGAGCAGGCCGCGCTCACCGAGACCATGGACCAGGTCAAGCGCAATCTGTCGGCGATGCATGCCGAGATCGGACGGCTGGTCGACGCCGCGGCCGCCGGCGACTTCGCCGTGCGCGGCGACACCGCGCGCTTCCAGTACGACTTCCGCGACATGGTCGAAGGGTTGAACCAGTTGATGGCCACCACCGACGGCAATCTGCAGGCGCTGTCCAGGCTGCTGCAGGACATCGCCCGCGGCGACCTGACCACGCGTATGGAGGGACAGTTCGAGGGCGTGTTCGCGCAAATGCGCGACGATGCCGATGCCACCGTGGCCCAGCTGACCCAGATCGTCGGCCGCATCCAGCATGCGTCCGGGCAGATCACCGGCGCCGCCGGCGAGATCGCCGCCGGCAACGCCGATCTGTCGCGCCGCACCGAGCAGCAGGCGGCCAGCCTGGAGGAAACCGCCGCCTCGATGGAAGAGCTGACCTCCACCGTGCGCCAAAATGCCGAACGCGCCAGCCAGGCCAATCAGTTGGCCATCGGCGCGACCGCGGTGGCGTCGCAAGGCGGCACGGTGGTGGCCGAGGTCATCGACACGATGAACGACATCCAGACCTCGTCCAGCCGGATCGCCGACATCATCAGCGTGATCGACGGCATCGCCTTCCAGACCAATATCCTCGCGCTCAACGCCGCGGTGGAGGCGGCGCGCGCCGGCGAGCAGGGCCGTGGTTTTGCCGTGGTCGCCAGCGAAGTGCGGGTGCTGGCGCAGCGTTCGGCCGAGGCCGCCAAGGAGATCAAGCAGCTGATCGACGACTCGGTGAGCAAGGTGGACGCAGGCGCGCAGCTGGTCAACAGCGCCGGCAGCACCATGCACGAGATCGTCGTCAGCGTGCAGCGCGTGACCGACTTCATGACCGAGATCTCGGCCGCCTCGCAGGAGCAGTCGAGCGGCATCGAACAGGTCACTCAGACCATCACCCACATGGACCAGACCACCCAGCAAAACGCCGCCATGGTGGAAGAAGCCTCGGCGGCGGCCCAGGCGATGGAGGAGCAGGCCATCCAGCTCGGCGACGCGGTGAAGATGTTCATCCTGTCCGGCGGCAACGCGGACCTGGCGGCGCCGAGCCAGGCCAAGCCCCTGGGCACGGCCGGTGCCTTGCCCTCCAGGCGTGGTCCGCAGCGGGTGGCCCCGTTGCAGGTCGAACACGCCTGCTAGGGACGCCGAGCCGGTGCGCGCTGCTGGTCGCAGCGTGCGTTCGCAGGAACGCGGCCCATGGTCGCGACGATGTTTCATGGCAACCGCCGGTGTCCGTCGGGCCCCGGCCAGCTGCTGTTCCGTCGTGGTGCAGCGCCGAGCGTGGGCCAAGTGCGCGTGCAAGACGAGGCCATGCAGGCCTCTCGCAGCAGGCGCCGATGCGGGCTGATTCTCCGCAGGTGCTGAGCCGCTGAGCGCAGCAGCGCGCGTCCTGCCGGCGCCGTGGCCTCGGTTGTGCCAGGGTCGCGGCAGGCCGCGACCATGGCACGAGGTGCGCGCCGCCGGGTTGGGAGCGCGGCGCGATGGCGCGTGGTTGCGCGCCAGGGTTACGGCTGCCAGACCAGGTTCTGGGTCTGCGGATCGGCGGTGACCTTGTCGACCTTGCCGGTGCCGTCGAAGGACACCTGGAACTCGCTGAAGCTGCCGAGCCAGTAGCGCCACAGCGGCGCGTCCAGGTTCGGATTCTCGCTGCTGATCGGATAGCCCAGCGCCATCAGCACCTGCTCGCGGGTCATGCCCTTGGTCACGCGGCCGGCGGCGATCGCCTCGCGGATCTTCGGCGGGTAGGCCGCCAGTTTCGTCTTGGGATCCTGCGCGACCACGTAGCGCTGGGCGAAGGCCTCGTTGCCGAGGTCGCGGCTGTAGTCGTTGCCGATCGACTGCTTCTTGCCGTCGATCAGCACATTGACCCGGTAGCGGCCGTAGCCGGTCACCTGCACCGGCGTGCCGGCCGGGATCACCCGCTTGCCGTCTTCGGCGTAGTTGCTGTCGCTGATCCAGCTGCCGTCGCTGCGCATGTTGCAGCACAGGAAGCCGGAGAACTTGGGATCGGCCGCAGCGGCCAGGTGCGGCAGGGCCGCTGCCAGGGCGAGGGCGAGAACGAACGGGGAACGGAACGAACGCATGCTGACTCCTTTCGGCGCGGCGATCCTGCCGCGGGTGGCACGAGGGTGGGAGGGGGCCGCCTCCGCCGCGGCCCCCGCGCGCATTGTGCCGGCTGGCCTGCGCCCGGCATAGCGGCGCGGTGCACGGTGACGGCGGACCAGTGGCCTGTGTATGCTCGAACCTCGTGGACACCCTGACGCCCGCCGAGATCTCCCTGCGCATCGACGCCCTGCGTCGCGAGCATCGCGCGCTCGACGAGCAGCTGCAGCGCATCCCGGCCAATCTGGACGACGAGCTGGAAGCCAAGCGGCTGAAGAAGCGCAAGCTGCAACTGAAGGACTGCATCATGCGCCTGGAGCATCTGCTGATCCCCGACGAACCGGCGTGAGCGCGGCGACCTTCTTCAGCGTCGGCCATTCCACGCGCAGCCTGGAGACCTTCCTGCAGATCCTGCGCGGCGCCGGCGTCACCCGCCTCGCCGACGTGCGCGCCTTTCCCTACTCGCGGCGGTTCCCGCAGTTCGACGGCAGCGCGCTGGCGCCGGCGCTGGCCGCCGCGGGCATCGTCTACCGGCATTTCCGCGCCCTGGGCGGGCGCCGCGGCAAGCAGCCGGGCGTCGATCCGCAGCGCAACGGCCACTGGCGCAGCGTCGGCTTCCACCACTACGCCGACTACGCGCTGGGCAACGAATTCGCCGAGGCCTTGACCGCGTTGCAGGCCTTCGGCGAGGACGGCGCGTGCGCGGTCATGTGCGCCGAGGCGTACTGGCGGCAATGCCACCGCCAGATCATCTGCGACCACCTGCTGCACCATGGCCACCCGGTGGTGCACCTGGTCGACGTCGGCCGCCAGGAACCGGCCATGCTCAACCCGGCCGCGCGCAGCGACGCGCAGGGGCAACTGGTCTATCCGCCCGATGCGGCGGAGGCAGGGCCGCGCACCGGGGATCTGTTCGACGCCTGAGCCGCGCTGCGGTGGGAGTAGCGCGCCAGGATTCCACCTCCTCGTATCGCGACACGCGCTGCGGCGTCGGACTCAATGCTGCAGGACCGACGGTACCGCGACCCCGTTGCCGCGCGGGGCATGCTCGGTGGTGATGCGCGCGGCGGTGCTCTGCCCGCGTGCACCGTCCTGGGTGGCGGCGAGCAGGCGCAAGGGCTGGCCGCGATCGCGAGACGCCAATGCCGGCTGCAGCGCATCCAGCCGCGCCTCGAGGGCGGCGTCCCTGCGGTCGGCGTGGTCGCCGATGGCGTCCGCGCGGCCCGTCACGATCTGCCAGAGCACGTGCCGCCGCCGTCGGCCAGCACGTTGAATGGCGTGCTCGGAGCGCACCGGCGCGAGGATACCTGCGGCAGATGGTCGTGCTTCCCGCCCTAGTCGTCCTGGTCGGCCCACGCGGATCCACGGGCGGCGGCGAGCAGTGCCAGCGAGAGGAAGGGGGCTACGTGCATCGCAGGAAGTCACGAGCATGCTCGCAGGTCGGAAGTCATTTACCCCGGTTCTCGTGGGCGATGGTTGGCATGGTCCGCGCGCCCTCCTTCTCGAACGCATGCGCCAGTCCGGCCAACAGACGCATCAGCGCCACCTGTCCGGCTTCTCCGGTCTTGGCATAGATCGCCTTCATGCGGGTGCGCGCGGTGGCGGCGGTGATGCCGCAGCGTTGTGCGGCGTCGTTCAGATCCGCGTAGACATACAGCGCCTGCGCCAAGGTCGCTTCGGCAGGGGTGAGTTGGAACAACTGCCGAAGCCGCGACCGTAGGTCGGTGGCCGGTTGCAGATCGCTGACGAATAGCAGCACGCGCGCGCGCTGCCGTGCGCTGGGCAGACGATGCGCGGACAGCGCCAGCGCGGCCGTTCCGTCCGCATGTCTGAGCAGGCCCTGGCAAGGCCTGCCGTCGGCGGAGGCGGGATTGGCACAGCGCAGCAACAGCGTCCGCAGCTGCTGGCCGTTGGTCTGGTCGCGGCATGCCAGCGCGCCGCCACGGCACTGCAAGGCACCCTCTGCTTGCAGTCGGTGCGCGGCCGCGTTGCCATGGATGACGCGGCCATCGGCCTCGAGCAGGAAGGCGGCGCTGGACAACCGGTCCAGCATCGCATCCAGCGATTGCGCTCGCGCTTCCGTCTCCGCCAGTCGGCGGTGCAACGCGTAGACATTGACCCAATGCGGCGCGACCTGGCGAAACAGCGCCATGTCTTGCGCACTGTAGGGTGGCAGGCGACCCGACCTGCTCATGGTCGCCACCACGACCGTGTCGCGGTCGCGGTAGGCGCAGAGCGCCACCGACTGTTCGATCTCCGACAGGCGCAGGTAGTCCTGGTAGTAGCGCGTCCGCCGGAGCAGGCCGCGCGGCACGACCGTATCGCTGTCGCAGACGGCGCCGGTACGCAGCACCGCATCGCCGTGTTGCATCCACACGTTCTCGCTGGCGATCTCCTGTTCGTAGCGTCGTACGAAATCGGGATCGGCGCCGAGCAGCAGATCCAGGCGACCTCCGTTTCCGCCCGCGTCGTGCGTCATCACCGCCGCGATATGGCTATCGGTCGCAGTGGCCAGCCGCTGGCTGAATTCGGCCAGTTGCCCGCTGTCGTAGAGCGAGTCGTACAACGGCTCCAGTAGTCGCCAAAGCGGTTCGTGCCTGTCCATGGTCGCGTCCTCACTCCGCGCCGTCAGGCGGCGCCCCTGCGGAGATGCGCCGACAGTACATAACGGATTCGCCAGATCTGCAACTTGCGCCTTGTCAAGCCCCGGATGGGGCCTGCTCTCCTGGGAGGCGTACTTCAGGATCGGTGCGGGGGTTCCGGGACAGCGGTATGCCGGAGTTGAGGTTGGATGCCGGAACATCCCGACCTTCCATCAGGGGCTTTCATCGGGAGCAGGCATATGCGCAAGGACTCGGAAGTCGCCGATCGCTGTGGAACGCGTCAGTTTCACGAGCTTCTCGGGGGGCTGTTGCTGGTGTCGGCTGTCACCGGCTGTGCTGGGATTCGACCGACTGGCACATCGCCATCCCACCCCTCGCCGGTTGCCGAGGCGCCAGCAACGCCTGCCCCGCCTCCCTTGCCGGTTGTCGAGGTGCCTGCGGAGTCCGCCCTACCCCCATTGCCGCTTGTCGAGGCGCCTGCTGAGAGTGCGCCGGCCACGCCCGCTTCCACGCACAATTCCGACAGCCGAGCTTCCTCGTCGACAGCTGCTGTCGGAGCCCAAAGTGCCACGTCAGGGCGGACCGGAGATAAGCCACGACCTGCGGTCAATCTGCTGCCGTTGTTGCGGATCGACACCATGGCCGCCCCGGCTGCGGCGTCAACGACAGCATCGACGCGGCTCGGTGCCTATACTCGCTTCTATGTCGTCGGCATTCATCCGCCGCATGAGCCGCTGCCTGACCTTGATCGCAAGGACAGTCGAGAAAAATGCCAGGTCCGCCGCTGCTATGCGCAAGAGAGCCGCCCGACCTGGCAACGCGTGATGACGGGACGCGAACTGGCGCGCGTGCTTTCGGTCAAGATCGACCTGCGCAATCCCTCAATCACTACGACCACGACGTTGGCTTCGGCATCGTACGAGAGCACCTTCAGTCGCGGCGAATCTTGGACGACCGAACTCAACGGGAAATTGTTGCTGACCCCTTACTTCCGGATTGGCAACAACAGCGTGGTACGCGTCGAGGCCAACATCAACGCATCGGCCAAAGGGAAAGACCAGGTGAGCGGAAAGTTGCTGGCGATCCTGCAAACTGCCAGTGAACTGGTGGCGCCGACATCCGCTCTGCTGACCTCGCTCAATGCCCCGCGCCTGAATCAAGCATCACAGTTCGTCGAGCAGTCGTTGTCCGGCTTGTTCTCCAACGCGGTGGTGGAGAAGTCCAGCAACGAGTTCGATCCGGCGAGTTGGGCCGATGACAGGCCGCTGGTGACCATCAACGCCGATTTCCCGATGGGCAAGAACGAAGTGACTACCGCGCTGACCCGATCCATCGGGACCTGGCAGATATATGCCGCGACACCGATCATTTCGATCTTCAGCGATGTTGCCGCATGTGCCCCGTCAGGGAACGGTCGGTGCGACCACAAGCAACAGGCCAAGGTGGCATTCCTGGATCTCAACCCGAGCGAGGTGTTGAACTTTCCGGTCGCCGAGAACCTCACGCTGCGGCAGGCGTTGATTACCGACAGCGGCGTCCTGAACGCATTCGACGACTTGAGCAAAGGCACGGGCGTGGCCGAAGCGGGACTTGCTGGGCAACTATGCCGGCGTCTGGACGAACGTGCTCAGGCATTGGGCTTCAACCGCTACGATGCCGCAGCCATCGTCTGGGCGTTCTCCCATAGCGCGGGTATGGAGGCGGCGAAGGGTGGACGACTGCGCGACGCTGGCAGCAAGTGTCCTGCTGCCACGCTCGCAAAGGCGGTGGATTTGCGCTGACGCTGTGCCCCAATCGCCTAGGGTCTGTGGCGCGTCGCCACGCGCCAGGACCCGACCTCCGATCGCGCCACGCGCGGCGGTGGCGTCAGGCTCAATCCTGCGGTACCGGCGGTTCCTCAACCTTGGCCGCTTCCGGGCTGACCCGTTCGATGGTGTGGCGCAACTCGCGGCCAAGAATGAACTTGGCATCCTTCGCCCATGCATCCAGCCGCTCATCGAACACCAGCTTGCTGTTCTCGTCCGGCCACACCAGCTTCAGTTCGCGCAGCTTCTGGATGAAGCCGCGGAACAGGGTCTTGTCGAAGAACTCCGGCGCGGCCGGTGCGTACAGCAGGCTCAGGCGTTGTGCGGCCTGCTGGCACAGGCTTTCCAGTTCGCCGGCGCCGAGCTTGCCCGGGCCGTTCTTCACCAGCACCGAGATGGCGATGTAGTAGCGCTCGAAGGCCTGTTGCAGCGAGTGACCGATGGCGCGCAGGCGGAATACCTCGTCGGTCTGGCCGGTGTTGCGCGCCAGCACGCTGCCGTCGTCCTCGTTGAGCTGCAGCAGCAGGCCCTCGCGCACGAACACGTCGATGGTGCGCTCGATGCGCTCGGCGAATTCGTCCTCGCTCCACGGCAGGAACAGTTCCGCCTGCAGGAACGGGTACACGGTGCGGCCCAGCCGCAGCAGGCCGGCGCGGCTCATGCGGCGGTTGTTCTGGAAGCAGCACGCCACCCACGAGGAGGCGGTGAACAGGTGCAGTACGTTGTTGCGGAAGTAGCTCAGCAGTACCGCGTTGTCGCCGTTGACGCTGAGCACGTCGCCCAGCGGATGCGGCGTGCGGGTGAGCACGTTGATCTCTTCGGCATGGGCGATGATGCGCTCGGGCGAGTGCGGGGTCACCGTGACCCGGTCCGAGTACGGCAGCTCCACCAGCAGCTTCTTGCACAGTTCGATCTGCGCGATCAGGTCGGCCTCGCCCATGGCGTGCTTGGGCGTGGACAGCAGCGCCAGCGCCAGCAGGTTGACCGGATTGACGTCGGCGGCGGCGTTGATATGGACCTGGATCTGCTGCGCCAGCGCATCGACGGTGCCGCTCAGCCAGGCCGGCTTCTCGTCCTCGTCCAGCGGCCGGCCGTCCCATTCCGGCGCGCGCCGCGCCAGCACCTGGCTCAGCGCGATCGGCTCGCCGAAGTTCACCACCACCTGGCCGTAGTTCTGCTTGAGCACTTTGGGGATGCCCCACAGCAGCGCCCAGATCGATTCCTTCTCCTTGGGCCGGCCGCTGAGCTCGTCGAGGTAGCTGTTGCCCTCCATCAGCTTCTCGTAGCCGACGTAGATCGGCTGGAACAGCACCGGCTTGCGCGGCTGGCGCAGGAACGCGCGCAGGGTCATCGCGATCATGCCGCCCTTGGGCTGCAGCAGGCGGCCGGTGCGCGAGCGCCCGCCTTCGACGAAGTACTCGATCGAATAGCCGCCGGCCACCAGTTGCGCCACGTACTCGCTGAGCACCGCCGAGTACAGCGCATTGCCCTTGATCGAGCGGCGGATGAAGAACGCGCCGCCCTTGCGCAGCAAGGTACCGACCACCGGCAGGTTGAGGTTGATGCCGGCCACGATGTGCGGCGGCACGATGCCGCGTTCGTACAGCAGGTAGGACAGCAGCAGGTAGTCCATGTGGCTGCGGTGGCTGGGCACGTAGATCACTTCGTGCCCGGGCGCGGCGTCCTTGAGCTTGTCCAGGTGGTGGACCAGCACGCCGGCGTAGATGCGGTTCCAGACGTGGGTGAGCAGGAAGCTGGCCGAGCGCACCACCGGGCTGGAATAGTCGGCGGCGATCTCCCAGGCGTAGGCATGCGCCTTGCGCCACGCGTCCACCGGCTTGCTGTTGTCGCGCTTGGCCTGCGCGGCGATCGCCTCGCGCACCGGTTCGGCGGCCAGCACCTGGTCCACCAGCAGGCGCCGGGTCGACAGGTCCGGGCCGATCACCGCCTCGCGGATGCGCCGGAAGTGGGTGCGCAGCACCCGCTGCAGCTTGCGCACGGTGCGTTCGGGCGGCAGGCCTTCCTCCACCGTCTGCCGCATCGACACCGGCGGGGCGAAGCGCACGATGGTGCTGCGGCCGTTGAGCAGCACGCCGAGCAGGCGCCGGAAGCTGCCCACCAGCGCCCAGTTTTCCGAGAACAGCACCGCGAACCAGCCGCTCTGCTTGTCCGGGGCGCGGCCGACGAAGATCGACACCGGCACCAGGTGGATGTCCAGGTCCGGGCGCACGCGGTGCGCCTGCAGCAGCTTGGCCAGCGAGTCGGAGTGGGTCTTGGCGCCGCGCTGCTCCGGCAGCAGCGCATGGTTGCTGCTGCGCCGGGACAGCGCCAGGTAGGCGCGCTTGCGGCCCAGCGGATCGCCGGGCAGCGGCACCAGCGGCGAGGGCAGGCCGGATTCGCGGCAGGCCTTGTCCAGGATCAGCGCGTTGGACAGGCCGTAGTCCTCCAGCACGTACACCACCGGGCGGCCGTCGTCGTACTGGCCGGGCTCGGCCGGCTCGATTTTCAGGCCCAGCCAGGGATCGGCCAGGCGGCCGAGCAGGCGCGCCCACAGCGGCCCTTTGGCCTGGCGCGCCGTCGCCGGAGCCACCGGCAGGGTGGAGGAAACGGCGGTCGGAGAGGGGGAGGCGCCCGGGTCGGCCGGAGAGGCGTCGGCGGGTGCAGGTGCCGCGTCGGCCGCGCGTGCAGCCGCGGCGTCGTCGGGGAACGGGAGGGGATTTTGTTCTGGCATCGGGGCCATTATCGCTTAGCCGGCGGGGCGGGGTCGGCGGCGGGTGCCGCGGCCGGGGCGGCGGCGCCGGCGCTGGCCGCCAGCAGCGCCTCCACCTCGCTGAGGGTGTCGCGCAGGTACCAGTGCCCGTCGCGGCGCACCAGGACCGCGGTGGTGTCGATCTGTTCGCCGTCCAGCGGGTACTGGATGCGCACCACGGCCTGGTCGCCCTGCTGGTTCACCAGGCCGGTGCGCAGCGCGCCGGCGCTGGCGTCCAGGTCCAGGCCGTAGTCGGCCAGCACCGCCTTGAGGTCGGCCAGGAACGGGCCCAGCCGGCGCAGGCTCTCGTCCATGCCCAGGCGGCGCAGGTCGGCGTCGCTGCGCACGCCGGTGCGGCGCGCGCCGGCGCACAGCCGTGCGATCGCCGCCTGGGCGCGCTTGCGCTCGGACAACGGCGCGCGCGCGGCCCAGGCGCTCAGCGCCTGCACCAGCTGCACGTAGTGGCCGCGCTGTTCCGGCGTGTAATGGCCCTGGTTGCGCAGGAACTGCACGCCGAACAGGCCCAGCGAGTGCGCCGCCTGCTTCAGGCTCGCCGCCTGGCCGCCGAACTGCGCGTCGAAGGCGCGTTGCAGCTGGCGCTCGGCGCCGGGCGCGGCGAGGGTGTCGAGCACCGCGGGCAGGCGTTCGGCCAGCGGCAGTTCGGTCAGCGGCCAGCGGCTGCGATCCTCGCTCCAGGCCTGCTGCAGGCGCTGGTACTGGGCCGGCGGCACTGCGGCGTGGGCGTAACCGAGCAGGTCGTTGCGCTGTAGCGCGTGCGCCAGCGTGCGCACCGCCGCGGCCGGCTCGGCGCTGGCGCCGGGCAGTTCGGCGGGCGTGCGCGTGCACCCGCCCGCAGCCAGGGCGAGCATCGCCAACAGTAGGCCGCACAGCGCGCGTGAGGAGATGACCCGGGTCGGGCAGGACGACATATGGTGCGGGCTCGTTCCCCAAAACGTTCCGCATCTTGCTGGGCGCGGACGATTCCGGCAAGCCGGGCGGGTCGGCGGGGCGGGGGCGACCCGGCAGGCACCCAGGGGTGGGCCTGTCGCGGCAGGACATTGCATGACCCGGCTGGGCCCCCCCGGGACAGGCTTGTCGGCGTGTGGCCAGATGTGCCAGGGGATTGCGCATGTTGCGACGCATCATGTAACCGCTTGCAGTTGCTGCTAACGTCCGCCCACCTCGATTGAGGCGGTACTGGCCGGGGGACCCAGTGCGATATTCGTCTGAGATCATCCGAGTGCTCGGTCACGGTGGCGCGCGCCGCTGCCCCTGGGTGCTGTCTGCCGTCCTGTGCGGACTTGCGATGACGGCGCCGGTGCAGGCGCAGGACGGCCGCCGGCCGCCGCGTGCGCATCGGCAGGCGGCCCGTTCGTCCCGTGCGCCGCTGGGCACCGACACCGCGTCCTCCGCGCCGCGCCTGCGCGCCGCCACGCGCGGGTCCGACCGGTCCCCCGCGACCCTGTCCACCCCGTTCCGGACCCTGGAGGCACGCCGGTGAGCCCACCCCCCGTCCCGGCGCCGGATCCGCGCGCCAACATCACCATCAAGGACGTGGCGCGCCTGGCCAACGTCTCGGTGGCCACCGTCTCGCGCACCATGAACGGCCACCAGCACGTGGCCGAGACGGTGCGCGCGCGGGTGCTGGAAGCCGCGCGCACCCTGCACTACGTGCCGCACCATGCCGCGCGCAGCCTGAGCAGCCGCCGCACCCACACCATCGGCGTGGTGCTGCCGGACCTGCACGGCGAGTTCTTCTCCGAACTGATCCGCGGCATCGACACGGTGGCGCGCGAGCGTGGCCTGCACCTGCTGGTGTCCAGCTATCACGGCGAACCGGAGCAGCAGCGGCTGGCGGTGCGGCGCATGCCCGGCCGCGTCGACGGCTTGCTGATCATGTCGCCGTCCCTGGCCAGCGATGCCGAGGACCCGGCCGACATGCTGCCCGGCGCGCTGCCGACGGTGCTGATGAACTGCGCCGAGCGCCTGGGCGAGGCGCAGGTGCTCAACGTCGACAACTACGGCGGCGCGCGCGCGATGACCCGCCACCTGCTGGACGTGGGCCATCGCCGCATCGCCTTCATCGCCGGGCCGGACGACAACTTCGACGCGCACGAGCGCCTGCGCGGCTACCGCGACGAACTGCGCGCGTGCTGCCCGCAGGTGGCGCCGCTGGTGCTGCCCGGTGCCTTCGACGAGGCCTCCGGCTACCGCGCCGGCGAAGCCCTGCTGCAAGGCCAGCGGCCGGACGTGGTGTTCGCCGCCAACGACATGATGGCCCTGGGCTGCCTGTTCGCCTTCACCCATGCCGGGTTGCGCGTGCCCGAGGACATCGCCCTGGCCGGCTTCGACGACGTGCCGATGGCGCGCTACGTGCATCCGGCCCTGACGACCATGCGCGTGGACATCGCCGGCTTCGGCGCGCGCGCCATGCAGCTGCTGCTCGCCGCACTGGAGCCGCACGCCGCGCCGGCGGCAGCGGCAGCGGCGGCCGGCGCGATCGCCCCGCAACTCATCGTTCGTGCTTCCAGTGCCAAGCGAGGGACCGCCATGGACTGACACCGACGCATGCAGCACCGATGTCGTTTTTTTGCAGCACCTAAAAGAACACAACAATGATCCTGTTGAGCGCCCTGGGAGGGCTTTTGTCATGAAGAAACAGCGTTCCGCTTCCAACCTGCCCGCACGCAGCCTGCTGTGCTGCGCGCTGGCGACCTGCCTGTTCGCCACGATGCCGGCGATGGCCCAGTCCAGCAATGCGACCTTGCGCGGTCAGGTCGCCGCGGCCCAGGCCGGCAGCGAGGTCACCGTCACCAACATCGCCACCGGCTCGGTGCGTCGCGCGCCGATCGCCGCCAACGGCAGCTATACCGTGGTCGGCCTGCCGCCGGGCACCTACAAGGTCGAGGCCAACGGCGTCACCAAGACCGTGACCCTGCAGGTGGCGTCCTCGTCCACCGTCGATCTCGATGCCGCCACCCCGGCCGCCGGCGGCAATGCGACCACGCTGGACACCATCACCGTCAGCGCGCCGTTGCTCAAGGACGTCAAGACCTCGGAAGTGGGCAACGTGGTGTCGCTGCACCAGATCGAGCAGCTGCCGCAGGCCACCCGCAACTTCCTGGAGTTCGCCGACACCGTGCCGGGCATGGTGTTCCAGATCGATTCGCAGGGACACACCACCTTGCGCGGCGGCGCCTCCAACAGCAGCGCCGGCAACCTCTACATCGACGGCGTCAGCCAGAAGAGCTACGTGGCCAAGGGGGGTATCGCTGGGCAGAACGACAGCCAGGGCAACCCCTTCCCGCAGCTGGCGATCGGCGAATACAAGGTCATCACCTCCAACTACAAGGCCGAGTTCGGCCAGGTGAGCGGCGCGGCGGTTACCGCGGCGACCAAGTCCGGTACCAACGAGTTCCACGGCGAGGTGTTCTACCGCTATACCGACCAGGATCTGCGCGACAAGAGCCCGGCCGAAGAAGCCACGGGCAAGAAGGTGGACTCGCAGACCAAGGAATACGGCTTCGCGATCGGCGGTCCGATCCTGCAGGACCGCATGCACTTCTTCTTCGCCTACGAAGGCAAGGACAACGTCGTGCCGCGCACGATCTATCCCGACGCCAAGGCGGCACCGTATGTCGGTTTCCTGCCGGCGAACCTGTCCGGCCAGTACGGCGCGGCCAACCTGCCGTTCACCGAAGACCTGTACTTCGGCAAGATCGATTTCGAGCCGACCGATCGCGACCGTTTCGAACTGAGCGCCCAGGTCCGCGACGAAACCCAGACCGACAACGTCGGCGGGCAGAACGCGACCGATCACGGTCTGGACAAGATCAACAAGGACAAGCGCGTCGCGTTGCGTTGGGCGCACAGCGCCGATGCCTGGTACAACGAATTGATCGTCAGCCGCGAGGACGGCCGCAACGATCCGTTGCCGATGAGTGTTGGCAACGGCGTCATCTACAACTACCTGGACTACACCGATCCGAACATCGGCGAGTACAACTTCCTGTCCACGGGACCGGCCGGTGGCGCCAGCGTGCAGAAACGCCAGCAGGAGGGCTGGTCGCTGCAGAACGACCTGACCTTCACCAGCTTCCAGTGGCATGGCGACCACACCATCAAGATGGGCGTGAACTACAAGGACATCAAGCTGACGGCGCAGGATGCCGCCTCCTTGAACCCGCAGTTCAGCTACTCGGTCGACGCCAACGGTGTCGCCGCCACGCCCTATCGCGTGGACTTCTATTCGCCGTACGCCACCCCGGGCCAGAGCGCGGTGGTCTCCACCAAGGCCAAGCAGTACGGCATCTACCTGCAGGACGACTGGGCGGTCAACGACAAGCTGATGCTGAACATCGGCGTGCGCTGGGATTACGAGGACAACCCGGCCTACACCGACTTCGTCACCTCGGCCGCCTTCGTGCAGGCGCTGTATTCCGACGATCCTGCCAACCCGGGCCAGCCCTGGGCCAACCGCCTGCTGCCGAGCGGCGTCAATGCCGCCGACTACATCAGCAACGGCCACAACCGCAAGAACTTCAAGGATGCATGGCAGCCGCGTCTGGGCTTCTCCTACGACTTCTTCGGTGACCAGTCCGCCGTGCTGCATGGCGGTGCCGGGCGGTCCTACGACCGCAACCTGTTCGAGCAGATGGCGTACGAAACCAGCAAGGCGGCGCTGTCGCCGGTCGCGGTGTTCTTCCAGAATCCCGCCACCGGCCAGTGCTACCGCAGCGATCGCGTGTGCGTGCCGTGGGATACGAAGTACCTCAACGGCATGGACAATCTCAATGCCATCGCCGGCGTCAGCGGCAGCGGCGAGCTGTTCATGTTCAACAACCATCTGAAGACCCCGTACAGCGACCAGTACAGCATCGGCATCAGCAACCAGGTCGGCGACTGGCTGACCGACGTGACCGTGCAGCGCAACCTGAGCTACGACGGCTTCGCCATGTCGCTGATCAACCGTTACCCGAACGGCGCGTACTTCGAGAACGGCAGCGCGCCGTGGGGCGAGCCGGTGCCGGGGTACAAGAACACCATCATCGGCATGAACGGTCTGGAGCAGCGCACCACCCAGGTGCTGCTGTCGGCGGAGAAGCCCTACACCAAGGAATCCGGCTGGGGCCTGACCCTGTCCTACACGCACACCAATGCGCGCCAGAACCGCAACATCGACGAGCCCTTCGGCTTCGACAAGGCCACCATCCACGACTATCCGTTCGTGAAGTCCGACGCCGTGGCGGGCCACCGCTTCGTCGCCTCCGGCTCGATCGACGGTCCGTGGGGGATGACCTTCGGCGCCAAGGTGGTGCTGGCGACGCCGGAGCCGATCAACACCATCGCGTGCTATGGCCACACCGATCCCGATGGTGCGACCTGCCAGCAGGTCGCGGCGATTCCGCCGGGCAATGGCAAGTTCCTGGTCGGCGGCAAGATCTGGGGCTACCGCACGGTCGACTTCCAGGCGTCGAAGGACTTCACCGTGTACAAGGACTTCAAGCTGTCGGCGCGCGTGAACCTGCTCAACGCCTTCAACTTCAAGAACTACAACACGTACGTCTACAACGACTTCGGCAGCAACGGCCGGTACGATCCGAACATCAGCATCAACAAGACCGGCGACATCATGTACGTGCCGCGCACCGTGACCTTCGAGATCGGCGCCAAGTTCTGATCCACTGCATGACCCACGCGCGTGCCCGACCGGCGCGCGTGGGGTTTCAACGGACGGGGCCGTGTGGCCCCGTCCGCATATGCGGTCGCCCCTTTTTCCGGTACAGGACCACGCACGCATGATCGCCGCCCCTCTCCGCAACCTGGTCATCGTCGGCGGCGGCACCGCCGGCTGGATGGCCGCTGCCGCGCTGGCGCGTGTGCTGGGCCCCGAGTACCGCATCACCTTGATCGAGTCCGAGCAGATCGGCATCGTCGGCGTCGGCGAGGCCACCGTGCCGCACATCAAGGCCTTCAACAACCTGCTCGGCATCAACGAGGCCGAGTTCGTGCGCCACACCCAGGGCAGCTTCAAGCTCGGCATCGAGTTCGCCGACTGGCAGCGCCCGGGCACGTCCTACGTGCATGGCTTCGGCACCGAGATCGGGCACTCGCTCGGGCTGCTGCCGTTCCAGCAGTACTGGTTCAAGCAGGCGCTGGCCGGCAAGGCCCGGCCGCTGGGCGCCTACACGCTCAACACCGTCGCCGCCAAGCGCGACAGGTTCATGACCTCGGCCACCGACGTGCCGCCGAATTCGCCGCTGGCCAACATCGCCTACGCCTACCATTTCGATGCGGCGCTGTATGCGGGCTTCCTGCGCCGCTACGCCGAACAGCGCGGGGTGACCCGGCGCGAGGGCATCGTCGAGCAGGTGCAGCTGCATCCGGAATCGGGCGACGTGAGCGCGGTGCGCCTGGCCTCGGGCGAGGCGATTGCCGGCGACCTGTTCATCGATTGCTCCGGCTTTCGCGGCCTGCTGATCGAGCAGGCGCTGCACACCGGCTACCACGATTTCAGCCGCTGGCTGCCCTGCGACCGCGCGCTGGCGGTGCCCTGCGCCAAGGTCGGCCCGCCCACGCCGTACACCCGCGCCACCGCGCGCGCGGCCGGCTGGCAGTGGCGCATCCCGCTGCAGCATCGCACCGGCAACGGCTACGTGTACTGCAGCGCGCACATCAGCGACGACGAGGCCGCGGCCACGCTGCTGGCCAACCTCGACGGCCCGGCCCTGGCCGAGCCGCGGCCGCTGCGCTTCGTCACCGGCCGCCGCAAGCAGGTGTGGAACCGCAACGTGGTCGCGCTGGGCCTGGCCAGCGGTTTCATGGAACCGCTGGAGTCGACCAGCATCCACCTGGTCCAGTCCGGCATCTCCAAGCTGCTGGAACTGTTTCCGCGCGAGGGCATCAGCCCGGTGCTGGTACGGCGTTACAACGACCGTATCGCCTTCGAGTTCGACCGCATCCGCGACTTCCTGCTGCTGCACTACCACGCCACCGAGCGCGACGACAGCGCGTTCTGGCGGCACTGTCGGAACATGCCGATCACCCCGGAGCTGCAGGAGACGCTGGACCTGTTCCGCGACAGCGGCCGCTTCTACCGCAACGGCGATGAGATGTTCGCCGAGATCAGCTGGGTGCAGGTGATGGTCGGGCAGGGCATCCTGCCGCGCGCCTACCACCCGCTGGTGGACCAGGTGCCGCAGGCCGACCTGGAGCGCTTCATGGCCAGCGTCGAGCAGACCATCGGCCATTGCGCCGACGCGATGCCATCGCACCAGGCCTTCATCGACCGCTATTGCGCGGCCCGGCCCGCCTGAGCGGGCCACGCGTGCGCAAAACGCGTGCGCAAAAAAAGAGGCCACGCGCACCAGGCGCGGGCCTCTCCAAATCCGACCGAAGCCGGAGAACGGTATTGGCACATCTCCGGCAAGGCCGGACGCTGGGCATGCTACCGGCATGCCGAAGCTAATGCAATGGTTTAATAATTACCACGCAAGTTGTTGATTTTAATGGTCAGGCGCTGGTGCGGCCATCCAGCGTCGCCGCGATCTCCTGCTGGATCGCCTCGGCCGCGGCGCGCGGATCGGCGGCCTGGCGGATCGGCCGGCCGACCACGATCGCGTCGGCGCCGTCGGCGAAGGCCTGGGCCACGCCCACGGTGCGCTGCTGGTCGTCGCCGACCGGGCCGCCGGGGCGGATGCCGGGGCAGACGATGGAGAACCCGGCGCCGGTGGCGCGGCGGATCGGCGCCGCTTCCTGGCCGGAGGCGATCACGCCGTCGATGCCGGCGGCCTGCGCGGCCAGCGCGCGCTCCACCACCACGTCTTCGGGCGCGCGGTCGATGCCCATCGATGCCAGGTCGGCGCGGCCCATCGAGGTCAGCACGGTCACCGCCAGCAGGCGCATGTCGCTGCCGTTGGCCTCGGCCGCGGCCTGCATCATCGCCGGGTGCCAGCCGTGGATGGTGCAGTAGTCCACCGGCCACTGCGACAGCCGCCGGATCACCCCGCCCACCGTGGCCGGGATGTCGAAGAACTTCAGATCCACGAACACGCGCTTGCCGCGCCCGGCCAGCGTGTCCAGCACATCGAAGTACTCGCCCGAGGCCAGCAGCTCCATGCCGATCTTGTAGAACGCCACCGCATCGCCGAGCCGCTCGACCCACTCCAGCGCCTCGTGGCGCCCGGGCACGTCGAGGGCGAAGATCAGGCGCTCGCGCGGCGCCAGCGCCAGCGGCGCGCGGCTCACTGCGCCAGCTCCAGCGCCTGCACCTTGGCCTGGTGGCGCGCGGCCCGCGACTGGGCGAAGTCGTTGTTGAACAGTGCCGGTTCCCAGGAGCCGTAGCTGGGGTTGGGCAGCATCCACCAGCGCTCGCCGAACCAGTCGTGGTACTGCTGCAGCAACTGCGCGCGACCTTCCGGGGTGTTGGCCACCACCTGCGCGAAGTCGCCGAGCTGGTCGCCGAACTGCATCAGCACGCGGTACTGCTGGCCGACCAGCTTGCGCCGGCAGTTCTTCTCCGAGCCGTTCTGCTCGCAATCCTTGACCACCGTGCCCAGGCCCAGCAGCACGCTGTTGTCGGCCACCGGCAGGCCGGCGCTGCGCAGGTTGGCCAGGGTCGCATCGGTGAGGTGCACGGCGCGGTTGGTCACGTACAGCACGGTGACGCCCTTGGCGGTGGCGGCCTTGGCGAAATCGACCACGCCGGGGATCGGCTTGGCCTTCTTCTCGGCGACCCACTGGTCCCAGCTGACCTCGTCGTATTCCTTGCCGTTGCGGATCAGCCGCGCCTGGTACGGCGAGTTGTCCAGCACCGTCTCGTCCACGTCCATCACCACCGCCGGCTTCAGCCCGGCCGCGGCGTTGCCGCGCTCCTCCGGCACCAGCGCGTCCCAGTTCGGTTCCTTCAGCGCCGCATCCAGGCGATCGGCAGCGGCACGGTAGGTCTGTTCGGTCAGCGCCCGGTACTCGGCCGAGCGCTGCATCCACAGCACCGCGTTGAGGTTGTCGTCGGCGGCGCCCGGGGTGGCCGCTGTTGACGCGGCGGCGGCAGTGGCGGCCGGCTTGGCGGCGGAGTCGGTCACCTGTGCCTGCGGCTTGCAGGCGGACAGGGCGAGCACGGCGCAGGCCAGTGCGGTGCGGGCGATCGGAGTCATCGGGCGCGGGAACCTAGGCAAATGAACGCGGATTTTAGCCGGTTGCGATGACAGGCGCCGGGCGTCCGGTACGGCTGCGCAACGGGCGGCAGCCCGCGCGCTGCGATCGTCCAGGCTGTTTCGGTCCGGGGGCGCGATGGCGGTCTGCAGCGTGTCGGTGCCGGTGTCGGCGCCATCGCTGCGCCGGCACCACAGCGGGGCGGCCTCGCAGGGCAAGGCCTGGCAGGTGGACGAGGGCCTGCCGCGTTCGGTGCGACATGCCGCTGCGCACACACCGGCCAAGGCCTCGGCGGAGTGCGTGACGGCCATCGCCATAAAATCCGGCAGACATCACGTAAGTGCTTGGGATGAAGGGAATTTCCCGACATCACGTGGGGAGATTCCCGATGCTCCCTCGCTGTGGTTTGAACCAGACTTCGTTCACCAAACACCCGCAAAATGCGGCGCCCAGGCGCCGGGATGCGATCGTGCCCTGCGTGCAGGGAAACGCCGGAAGCGTGACAGGGGATGTAGCAGTGCGTAGCTGGAGAAAGGGAGCTTCTCGGGGCGTTGTGACGGCGTGCGTGCTGGGCTGGAGCTGTGCGGCCTGGGCGCAGGAACCGACCACGCTCGACCGCCAGGAACAACTGCGCCAGGCCGAGCAGGTGCAGCGGCAGCAGGAGCAGGACCGGCAGGCGCCGTTCGCCGGCCCGCGCCAGGCCGAAGCGCCGGCGGACATGCACAGCACCAGCTTGCCGACCGAAGCCCTGTGCTTCCCGATCCAGCACATCCGCCTCAGCGGCGCCGGCCCGGACGCGGCGCGCTTCGCCTGGCTGTGGCGGTGGCTGCGCCGCTACGAGGGCCGCTGCATCGGCACGGCCGGCATCGACCTGATCCGCCGCCGCGCGCTGGACCAGTTGGTCGCGCGCGGCTTCGTCACCACCCGCCTGGGCGTGCCGGCGCAGGACCTGTCCAGCGGGCAGTTGCGGTTCGAGTTGCTGCCCGGACGGCTGCGCCAGGTGCGGGTGCAGTCGGCGGACGGGCGCGTGTTCTGGCGCGGGGCGCTGCCGCTGCGGCCGGGCGATGTGCTCGACCTGCGCGCGATCGAACAGGGCGTGGAGCAGTTCAAGCGGGTGCCCTCGCAGGACGCCAAGATCGACATCGCCCCGGGCGAGCAGCCGGGCGAGTCGGATCTGCTGATCACCGTGCAGCGCAGCCGGCGCTGGCGCGCGGTGCTCAACGCCGACGACTCCGGCGTGCAGGCGACCGGCCGCTACCAGGGCGGCGTCGATTTCGCATTGGACGCGCCGCTGGGCATCAACGACCTGCTCTCGATCGGCTACACCCACGACCTGGTCGACGACGGCGCCGAGCGCGGCACCCGCGGCAACAGCCTGTCCTACAGCGTGCCGTGGGGCTGGTGGACGTTCTCCCTGTCGCTGTCGTCGTACCGCTACCACCAGCGGGTGGACGGCTTCCGCCAGAGCTTCCAGTCCAGCGGCAACTCCGACAGCGCACAGCTGGATCTGCAGCGGGTGATCCACCGCACCGGCACCAGCAAGACCACGCTGGGCATGGTGGTGGCCAAGCGCGCGGCGCGCAGCTACCTGGACGGGGTGGAGATCGGCATCCAGCGCCGCCACACCACCAGCGCCGAGCTCTACCTCAGCCACCGCCACTACCTGGGCAAGCTGCAACTGGACACGCGCCTGGGCCACCGCCGCGGCACCCCGTGGTTCGACGGGCAGTGGACCGGCTACGACCCGGCGGTGGGCTTCCCCGGCTATCGCTACGGGGTCACCACCCTCGATATCAGCGCCGGCCTGCCGTTCACGCTGGGCCCGGTGGCGCTGAGCTGGGACAGCAGCCTGCACGCCCAGACCTCGCCGCAGCTGTTGCTCGGCTCGGAGTTCATCACCCTGGGCGGGCGCTACAGCGTGCGCGGCTTCGACGGCGAACGCACCCTCGGCGCCGAGCGCGGCGCGTACTGGCGCAACACCCTCAACCTGCCGCTGCAGCGCCTGGGCATCACCCCGTACCTGGGCGTGGATGCCGGCCGCATCGCCGGCCCCAGCGCCGACGCGCAGGCCGGGCGCAGCCTGGTCGGTGGCTTCGCCGGCGTGCGTGGCGCGCACGGCGGGCTCAGTTGGGATGGCTTTGCCGGTTGGGACCTGCACGCGCCGCGCGACTTCCACAGCGCGCAGCCGGCCTACGGCGTGCGCCTGATCTACCAGTTCTGAATCGCTGCCGCCGTTCGGCGGCAGGGATCGCAATGTGTTTGCCGCCGCTGGCGGCACAAAAGAGACGACGACGATGCACACGGACCGTACTGACCGCCGCCACCCCCTGATCGACGCGCTCAAGCGCGGCCTCGCCGCGCTGCTGTGCTGCACGGTCACCTGGACCTCAATCCCGCTGTACGCGCAGGTCGCCCCGGTCGCCAATCCGGATGGACGCCAGCCCGGCCAGCAGGCCGCGGCCAACGGCGTGCCGGTGGTGGACATCGTCGCTCCCAACGCGCGCGGGGTCTCGCACAACCGCTACTCGCGCTTCGACGTCGGCAGCAACGGCCTGATCCTCAACAACAGCGCGCAGATCTCCAAGACCGAACTGGGCGGCTACATCGCCGGCAACGACAACCTCAAGAACAGCGGCGCGGCCACGCTGATCCTCAACGAAGTCACCTCCACCACCAGCCGCCTGCAGGGCTATACCGAGATCGCTGGAGCCAAGGCGCAGCTGGTGATCGCCAACCCCAACGGCATCGTCTGCGACGGTTGCGGCTTCCTCAACACCTCGCGCGTGACCCTGGCCACCGGCACGCCGCAGCTCGGCGCCGATGGCGCGTTGAACGGCTTCTCCATCACCGGCGGCGCGCTGAGCGTCGGCAGCAACGGCCTGGACGCCTACAACGTCGACCGCCTGGACCTGCTGTCGCGGCAGTTAAGCGTGGGCGGTTCGGTGTGGGCCAAGGACCTGCTGGCCAGCGCCGGCGCGCAGCGCATCGGCTACGACGGCATGCTGCTGGACGTGCTGCCGGGCAGCGACGGCGCACCGCCAGCGATCGGCATCGACGTGGCGTACCTGGGCGGCATGTACGCCGACCGCATCCGCCTGATCGCCACCGAGGCGGGGGTGGGCGTGGTCAGCCGCGGCACCCTGTCCGCGCAGAGCGGCAGCCTGCAGATCGACAGCGCCGGCCAGCTCAGCCTCGGCGGCACCGCGGTGGCCCGCGACGCCGTCGACCTGCACGCGGCCGGCACGCTGAGCCAGCAGGGCGTGCTCGGCTCGCAGCAGGCCGGCGTGCGCCTGCGCGCGGCGCAGTTGAGCCTGAGCGGGGACACCATCGCCCACGACACGCTCGATGCCGCGGCCAGCGGCGCACTGACGCACAGCGGCCGCAGCAGCGCCGGCGCCATCACCCTGTTCGGCTCGGAACTGGACGCCGGCGGCAGCCTCTACAGCGGCGGCGACCTGGCGCTGGGCGCCAGCGGTGCGTTGCGCAGCAGCGGCAGCGCCTACGCCGGCGGCGCGGCGCAGCTGCAGGCCGGGGCGGCCTGGTTGCAGGGCGGCGGCATCGTGCAGAGCGCCGGCCGCCTCACGGTCCAGGCGGCGCGGATCGAGGCGGCCGGCGTGCTCGATGCCGGCACCGACCTGAGCCTGCGCAGCGATGCCGACATGCGCCTGTCCGGCCTGGCGCAATCCTGGCAGGACGCCAGCGTGCAGGCTGGCGGACGCCTGGACACGCTCGGCCAGCTCAGCGCCGGCGGGCGCCTGGACCTGGCCGCGGCGTCGATCGGCAATGCGGCCGGTGCGGTGGTGTCGGCCGGTGGCGACATCGCCGTGGCCACGCCGGGCGCGCTCGACAACGCCGGCACGCTGTACGCCGGCCGCGATCTGCGCATCGACGCGGCCAGCGTCGGCAACAGCGGCGGCAGCTACGCCGGGCGCAACGCCACGCTCGCCACGACCGCGGCGCTGAGCAACAGCGGCAGCCTGGTGGCCGGCGCGGCGCTGAGCGTGGACGCGGCGCAACTGCGCAGCAGCGGCGAACTCGGCAGCCAGGGCGGCGACGTCGCCCTGCGCAGCCGCGGCGACCTGGCCCTGACCGGGCAGGTGGCGGCGAAGGGCGCGTTGAGCGCGCAGGCCGGCGGCGCGCTGCTGCAATCGGGCACCCTGGGCGCGGGCAGCGCGCAGCTGCAAGCCGCCGGCGACGCCACGCTGGACGGCGTGGTCCGCACCGATGGCGACTTGCAGTTGAGCGCCGATGGTCAGTTGCGCAGCAGCGCCACGCTGGCCGCCGGCGGCAACGCCACCTTGCACGCACAGGGGGCGTTGGCGCAGCGCGGGCAGGTGCAGACCGGCGGCGCGTTGGCGCTGGACGGCGCCAGCATCGCCCAGGCCGGCGTGCTGGATGCCGGCACGACCCTGGCGCTGCGCAGCGCCAACGATTTGCAACTGGCCGGCACCGTGCAATCGCGTGGCGATCTGGTCCTCACCAGCGCCGGGGTGCTGCAGAACCAGGCGCAGGTCGTGGCCGGTAGCGCGCTCAGCGCCAACGCCGGCACGCTGAGCAATGCCGCGGGCGGCAGCTTGTCGGCCCTAGGCGACGCCAGCCTGACCAGCGCCAGCGCGCTGTCCAACGACGGCCAGCTGTACGCGGGTGGTGCGCTCCGCCTGCGCGCCGGCAGCCTGGCACAGACCGGCTCGGCCAATGCCGGTACCACGCTGACCCTGACCGTGGATGGCGCCGTTGCCAACCAGGGCGACCTGGTCGGCGGTGGCGACGTGCAGGTCGAGGCCGGCAGTCTGGTCAGCAGCGGCCAACTGGGCAGCCAGCAGGGCCAGGTCGCGCTGAACAGCCGCGGCGATGTGCAGCTCGACGGCGTGGTCGCTGCCGCTGGCGCCTTGCAGGCGCAGGCGCTGGGCGATCTGCAGCAGCGCGGCAGCCTGCGTGCGGCGGGCGTGCAGCTCAACGCCGCGGGCAACCTCGATGTGGCCGGCACCGTGCAGAGCAGCGACACCCTGCAGCTGCAGGCGCAACGTGCGCTGCGCGTGGACGGCCAGGCCAGCGCGAGCGGCGCGCTCGGCGTCAGCGCGGCCAGTGTCGCGCTGGGCACCGGCGCGCTGCTGCAGAGCGCCGCCGCGCTGCAGGTGGACAGCGCGGCGCTGGACAGCCAGGGCACGCTGGATGCGGGCACCGATCTGCGCCTGCACAGCACCGGCGACCTCACCCTGGCCGGCATCGCCCAGGCCGGGCGCGACGTCGCGGTGCTGGCCGACGGCAACCTCGACACCCAGGCCAAGGTGTTCGCCGGGCGTGCCCTGCAGCTCAGCGCCGCCAGCGCCAGCAACCAGGCGCAAGGCCAGTTGCTCGCGCAGGATGCGCTCGACACCAACGTGCAGGGTAGCTTCGACAACGCCGGCCTGGTGCAGGCCGGCCAGGCCGCGAGCTTGAACGTCGGCAGCCTGCAACAGAGCGGCCGCACCTATGCCGGCGACACGCTGACCGTGCAGGCGGCCACCGCGCTGGGCAACACCGGCGATCTGATCGGCAAGCGCGACGTGGCGATCACCGCCGGCAGCGTCGCCAGCAGCGGTCAGCTGGGCAGCCAGGACGGTCAACTGAGCGTGACCAGCGCCGGCGATCTGCAACTCGACGGTACCCAGATCGCCGGCACCGCGCTGCACCTGCAGGCCGCGGGCGATCTGCTGCACGGCGGCACCAGCAAGGCGCAATCCGTGCAATTGGATGCCGGACGCGACCTGAGCCTGGCCGGCACCGTGCAGAGCGCATCGACCCTGCAGGCGCAGGCGCAGCGCGCACTGAGCGTCGATGGCCAGGCCCTGGCCACGGGCGACCTGCAGTTGCAGGGCACCAGCGTCGCCACCGGCAGCGCGGCGGTGCTGCAGAGCACGGCCGGCGCGATCGCCCTGCAGGGCGGCAGCCTCGACAGCCAAGGTACGCTGGACGCCGCCACCGACCTGACCGTGCATAGCCAGGACGCACTGCGCCTGGCCGGCATCGCCCAGGGCGGCAACGACGTGCGGCTGAGCGCTGCGGGCGCGTTCGACAACAGCGCCCGTGTGGTGGCCGGGCGCGACCTGCAGGTGCAGGCGGCCAGCGCGGTCAACCGCGCCGCCGGCATGCTGGCCGCCGGTCGCGGACTGGACCTGCACGTCGATGGCCTGCTCGACAACGCCGGCCTGCTGCGCGGCGAGCAGGCGCTGCAGTTGCAGGCCGGCAGCCTGCAGCACAGCGGCACGCTGTCCACCGGCCAGGCGCTGACGCTGCGCAGCAGCGGCGCGATGGACAACCGCGGCAACGTGATCGCCGGCGGCGACCTGCTGGTGGATGTGGGCAGCCTCGGCAACAGCGGCCAGCTCGGCAGCCAGAACGGCCAGGTGACGTTGACCAGCCAGGGCGACCTGACGCTGGGCGGCAGCGTGATCGCTGCGCAGGCGTTGAACGCCACCGCGCTGGGTGACCTGCGCCTGGATGGCGCGGCCAAGGCGCGTGCGATCGCGCTGAGCGGGCGCGATGTGGGGGTTGCCGGTGCGTTGCAGAGCGCGACCGGCGCGACGCTGCAGGCACAACGCGCATTGAGTGTGGATGGCCAGGCCTTGGCCGCCGGCGACCTGCAACTGCAGGGCGCCAGCGTCGCCACGGGCAGCGCCGCGATCCTGCAGAGCACGGCTGGCGCGATCACGCTGCAGGGCGGTGCCATCGACAGCCGCGGCACGCTCGATGCCGCCACCGACCTGACCCTGCGCAGCGACGGCACTTTGGCCCTGGCTGGCGTGGCCCAGGCCGGCCGCGATGTGGCGCTCACTGCGGGAACGCAGCTGACCAACGCCGGGCAGGTTCTGGCCGGGCGCGACTTGAGCGTCGCCGCCAGCGGCATCACCAACGTGACCGGCACCAGCCTGGCCGCGCGCGGCGCGCTGGGCCTGACCACCGCGGGCACCCTCGCCAACGCCGGCACCCTGCAGTCCGGCCAGGCCATGACCCTGGACGTGGGGACCCTGCAGCACAGCGGCCAGGCCTACGCCGGCGACACGCTGAGCCTGCGCGCCAGCGGCGCCATCGACAGCCAGGGCGACCTAATCGCCAAGCGCGACCTGCAGCTCGATGCCGCGCGCATCGCCAGCACCGGCCAACTCGGCAGCCAGAACGGGCAGGTGACGTTGACCAGCCAGGGCGACCTGCAACTGGGCGGCAGCGTGATCGCCGCGCAGGCGTTGAACGCCACCGCGCTGGGTGATCTGCGCCTGGATGGCGCGGCCAAGGCCGGTTCCATTGCGCTGAGCGGCCGCGATGTCGGCATCACCGGGACGCTGCAGAGCGCCGCCGATCTCGCGCTGCAGGCGCAGCGTGCGCTCAGCGTCGATGGCCAGGCGCTGGCTGCCGGCAGCATGCAGTTGAGTGGTGCAACGCTCGCCACGGGCAGCAATGCGATCCTGCAGAGCACGGCTGGCGCGATCACGCTGCAGGGCGGCAACCTCGACAGCCGCGGCACGCTCGATGCCGCCACCGACCTGACCCTGCGCAGCGACGGCACCCTGGCCCTGGCTGGCGTGGCTCAGGGTGGCCGCGATGTGGCGTTCACTGCGGGAACGCAGCTGACCAACGCCGGGCAGGTCCTGGCTGGGCGCGATCTCACCGTCACCGCCGCCGGCATCGCCAATGCCACCGGCGCCAGCCTGGGCGCGCGCGGCGCGCTGGGCCTGACCACCGCCGGCACCCTCGCGAACGCCGGCACCCTGCAGTCCGGCCAGGCCATGACCCTGGACGTGGGGACCCTGCAGCACAGCGGCCAGGCCTACGCCGGTGACGCGCTGACCCTGCACGCCAGCGGCGCCATCGACAGCCAGGGCGACCTGATCGCCAAGCGCGACCTGCAGCTCGATGCCGCGCGCATCGCCAGCACCGGCCAACTCGGCAGCCAGAACGGCCAGGTGACGCTGACCAGCCAGGGCGACCTGCAACTGGGCGGCACCGTCGCCGCGGCCACCGGGTTCAGCGCGCAGGCGCAGGGCGATCTGCTGCAGGCCGGCACCCTCAGCGCGCAGGCGCTGGACCTGCGTGCCGGTCGCGACCTGACCCTGGGCGGCCAGCTCGCCACCACGCAGGGACTGCAGGCACAGGCGCAGCGGGACCTGCACGTGGACGGCAGCCTCAGCGCCGGCCAGGACGCCACCCTGCAGGCCGGCCGCACCCTTGGCAGCGGCAGCCAGAGCGTGCTGCACAGCGCCGGTGCGCTGCGCCTGAGCGGCGCCGCCATCGACAGCCAGGGCACGGTCGATGCCGGCACCACCCTGGCGATGACCAGCACGGGCGATCTCGCCCTTGGCGGCCCGGTGCAGGCCGCCTCCACCGTTGACCTGCGCGCCACTGGCGCGCTCAACAACGCCGCCCAGGTGGTGGCCGGCACTGACCTGAGCCTCACCGCCGCCAGCGCCAACAACAGCGGCAGCGGCATGCTCGCCGCCCTGGGCAATGGCACCTTCACCGTGAGCGGGCTGCTCAGCAATGCCGGCGCGCTGCGTGCGCGCCAGCGCCTGCAGCTGGACGTCGGCTCCCTGCAGCAGACCGGCCGCAGCTACGGCGTGCAGCGCCTGGCGCTGACCGCCAACGGCGCGGTCGACAACCGCGGCGACCTGATCGCCGGCAACGCCTTGCGCGTGCAGGCGGCCAGCGTCGCCAGCAGCGGCCAGCTCGGCAGCGAAACCGGCGACGTGGCCCTGGTCAGCCAGGGCGATCTGAACCTGGGCGGCACCCTGGCCTCCGCCGGTGCCTTCAGCGCACAGGCCGGCGGCACGCTGACCCAGAACGGTGCCTTGAGCGCGGCGACCACGCTGCAGCTGCAGTCCCACGGCGACCTGACCGTAGCCGGCACCCTCAACGCCAACCAGGTCGTGCTCGGCAGCGACGCCGGCGTGCTCCAGCGCGGCACCGTCAGCGGCGCCGACATCGCGCTGCAGGGCCAGCGCATCGACAACGCCGGGCAGACCCTGTCCAGCGGCAACCTGCGCCTGAGCGGCGGCAGTGTCGCTATCGGCGGGGTGGCCGCGGCCGGCGTGCGCAGCGATGGCAGCCTCGGCAACAGTGGTTCCCTGACCCTGCATGTCGACGGCACGCTCAGCGCCAGTGGCCGCCTGATCGCCGCCGGCAACCTCGCCGCCGATGCCGCGCAACTGGCGCTGGCCGGCAGCACCACCCGCGTCGGCGGCAACGCCACCCTGACCGCGAGCGGCGACGCGGATCACCGCGGCGCCGACCTGCTGGCCGGCGGCCTGCTCACCGTGCGCGCCGGCGGCGCGCTGGACAACAGCGCGCTCAACGGCGTCAGTGGACAACTGCAGGCCGCGGGTCTGGACCTGGGCGTGGCCACGCTGCGCAACGGCAATGGCAGCCTGGTGCAGAGCGGCAGCGGCACCACCCGCCTGGCTATCGGCGGCACGTTCGACAACGGTGGCGGCCGCCTGGTCAGCAACGGCAGCGACCTGCAGCTCAGCGCCGCCTCGATCAACAATGCGCAAGGGCGCATCGAACATGCCGGTGGCGGCACCTTCACGGTCAGCAGCACCGGCGCCCTCGGCAATGCCGGCGGCCGGATCCTCACCCAGGGCCAGCTGCAGCTCAGCGCCGGCAGCACGCTCGACAACCAGGGCGGCACCATCGCCGCCGCTGGCGATGCCAGCGTCACCGCGGCGGGCCTGGGCAACGTCGGCGGCAACGTGTCCGCGCGTGGGTTGACCCTGCAACTGGGCAACGGCGCGCTCGACAACCGCAGCGGCGTGCTGCAGGCAGCCGGCGGCAGCCTCGTGCTGCGCGCCGACAGCCTCGACAACCGCAGCGGCACGCTGCAGGCAGTCAGCGTCAACGGTGCCGGCGGCGACCTGCGCGCCGACCTGGCGCACGCCCTGACCAACGACGGCGGCCTGCTCGGCGCCAGCACCGATCTGACCCTCGGCGCGGAGAACGTCAGCAACGCTGCCGGGACCGTGCAGGCCGGGCGCGACCTGGCGCTGACCGCGCGCGGCCAGCTCGACAACCACCAGAGCGGGCGCATCGGCGCCGCGCGCGATCTCACCGTGGCGGTCAGCGGCGCGCTGCTCAACAGCGGCGGCCAGCTCGACAGCGGCAACGCCATGACCCTGTCCGGCGGCCGCATCGACAACAGCCAGGGCAGCATCGTCAACAACGGCGGCGGCCTGACCCGGCTCACCACCGGCGGCGAGTTGCGCAACGTCGGCGGCAGCCTGGGCGGGCGCGGCAGCGTCGTGCTCGATGCCGCCAGCATCGCCAACGGCAGCGGACACCTGGTGGCCGGCGGCGACCTGGTCGCCAACACCAACGCGCTCGACAACCAGGGCGGCAGCGTCTACGCCGGCGGCAGCATGCTGCTACAGCGCAATGGGGCCAGCCTCGACAACCGCAACGGCAAGATCAAGGCCGAGCAGGCGGTGCGCCTGAGCCTGCAGAGCCTGAGCAACAGCGGCGGCCAGATCGGCGCCGGCAGCAGCGCCGGCGGCGCGGGCGATGTGGTCATCGACACCGTCGGCTTCGACGGCGGCGGCAGCATCCTCGGCCAGAACCTGCTCGACCTGACCATCCGCAGCGACTACACCCACCGCGCCGGTGCCGACATCACCAGCAACGGCGACTTCCGCCTGGCGGTGGGCGGCAACTTCGTCAACGCCTCGACGCTGCAGGCCGGACGCAGCCTCGGCATCAACGCCGGCAGCATCAACAATCTTGCCGGCGCCGCCATGCGCTCGGGCAACGTGCAGTTGAACACCGGCGGCAGCGTCGGCAATGCCGGCGACATCTCCGCCAGCGGCAACCTGCAGATCACCGCCGGGTCGGTGGCCAACACCGGCAGCGTGGTCGGCGGCAACGTGCTGGTGGACACCGGCACCCTGGTCAACGGCGCCGACCTGGGCGGCGCGACCGACAATGCCGCCTACGGCAGCGCGCTGATCGGCGCCACCAACGGCATGACCCTGCTGGTGCGCGACCAGCTGGTCAACCGCGACGCGAAGATCTTCAGCCTCGGCAACATCGCCATCGGCGCCGCGCGCGACGGCAATGGCACGCTCACCGCGCGCACCGGCACGCTGGACAACGTCTCCGGCAGCATCGAGGCCGATGGCAGCATCCTGATCGCGGCCAATCAGATCAATAACCGCCGGCGCGCCATTACCACGGCGACCTCGGCCATGACGGCGGACGAGCGCGCCGCGGCGAACCAGGCGATGCCGGAGCAGGAACTGCGTAACGACCCGGAACCTTCGGGCCATCGCGGTCACAATCTCGGGTTGTTCCGGACCTTCGACGCGCAGTCACGCGAACGTGTGACGGCGGCCAGCGCCGAAGGGCGAATCGTGGCCGGCGGCAACGTCGCGCTGTCCGGCAGCGTCGCCAACACCGCTTCCACGATCGCGGCGGGCGGCGGCCTGTGGGTCAACCAGCAGGGCGTGTCCGGGCTGGCCGACGGCATGATCGGCGGCAGCGAGAGCGTACTGAACCAGGCGCTGGCGTTGCAGCAGACGGTCAACTACACCGATACCGAGTACACCGACAGCCCGCGTTCCCGTCCTTGCACGGTGTCGCCGGGCAAGAAGGTGTGCAGTATCGACGATAACGAAGAGCAGGCGGGCAGCGGTAGCATCGGCGGCACGCAAGCCACGGTCGTCGCAACCGGCACCCTGCAGAACACCTATGTCGCCTTGGCCGCCAACATGACCGGCGGGCAGGGCGTGGCGATCAATGGCGCCACCATCAGCAACGGTGCGGTCGGCAGCGATGGCCGCAGCATCAGCGGCGCTGCCTTCAATGCCACCCAGGGCGCGACCCTGAACCGCCGCGGCACGCAGAGCGCCAGCGGCGCTGGGAATACCGCCGTGCAGGCGCAGACCGCCGCCGCGACCGGCGGGGCTAGCGTCGGCAATCGCATCACCGCCGCCGGACTTGGCCAGATCCGGATCGATGACGGCCAGCGCAACCTTGTCGGCACGGCGGATGCCAGCGCCGCCACCGTGCAGGCGCAGGGTGTCCAGACCGCATTGACCGGCGCCAGCGCGGTCAATGCGTCGCAGGTGCAGGCCGGCAGTGTGCAGGCCCAGCTCGGCGGCGCCGGCAGCGGCAGCCGCAGCCAGGTCCAGGCCGGCACCGCGCAGGCGGTGCTCACCGCCGGCACGGTGCCGGGCCAGTACCAGCAGATCGACCCGGGCACCGGCCAGGTGCCGCAGGTGGTCGGCGGCGTCGGCGCGCCGCTGGGCAACATCGTGCTGCCGATGGGCGGGCTGTACCGCCTGGTCGGCAGCAATGGCGCCAGCGTCAGCACGCTGGGCCGCGCCGCCAACGGCCTGGGCGGGGTCAATGCCAGCAACGGCGCCTCCGGCCGCCGCTACCTGATCGAGACCGATCCGCGCTTCGTCGACTACAACAACTTCATCAGCAGCGACTACCTGCTGGACAAGCTCGGCGTGGATCCGCAGTGGACCCAGACCCGCCTGGGCGACGGCTTCTACGAGCAGCGCCTGGTGCTGGACCAGATCACCCAGCTCACCGGCCGCCGCTACCTGGGCAACTACGCCGACGGCGTGGCCCAGTACCGCGCACTGCTGGATGGCGGCGTGGCCGAGGCGAGCGCGCTGCACCTGAGCGTGGGCGTGGCGCTGACGGCCGATCAGGTCGCCGCGCTGACCCACGACATCGTGTGGATGGTGGAACAGGAGGTCCAGGGCCAGAAGGTGCTGGTGCCGGTGGTGTACCTGGCGTCCAAGACCGCGCTGACCCTGCGCAGCGACGGCGCACTGCTGGCCGGTGGTGTGGGCGACACCGTGCTCAATGCCACGGCCGGCTTGACGAACACCGGCACCATCAGCGGCGCCAACGTCAGCGCCACCGCCGGCAACCTGCTCAACCAGGGGCGCATCGTGTCCAGTGGCACCGTGGCGCTGCAGGCCAAGCAGGATCTGCTGAACCTCGGCGGCCAGATCGCCGGCCGCGACGTGCTGCTGAGTGCCGGCCGCGACCTGACCAGCAGTACCAGCGGCGATGCGATGAATGGGCGCTCCAGCATCGTGGCGCAGGACAACCTGCTGCTGACGGCAGGACGCGACATCAGCTTGACCGGGACCACGGTCCAGGCGGGCAACAACGCGGCACTACAGGCCGGGCGCGACCTCAGCCTCGCCGGCACCACCGTGCAGGCCGGCAACAGCGCCGCGCTGCAGGCCGGCAACAACCTCACGCTGCAGCCGACCGCGCTGCGCAACGAATCCGGCTTGACGCGCGGCGGCGATAGCACCAGCCTGACCGTCGGCAACAACCTGTCCCTGCAGGCCGGCAACGACCTGCAACTGCACGGCGTGGCGATCGCCGCCGGCGGCGACGCCGCGCTGCAGGCCGGGCACGACCTGTCGCTGACCCCGGTCACAGACGCCAACGGCAAGGCCACGGTACGCACCAGCATCGCCACCGGCGGCAGCCTGCAACTGGCCGCCGGCAACGATCTGACCATCCGTCAGGCGCAGGTGAAGGCCGATGGCAACCTGATCGCCGCCGCCGGCCACGACCTCAACGTGACCTCGGTGCTCGGCGACAGCCGCACCGTCACCGACCAGACCCGCCAGGGCAAGACCAGGGTCGTCACCACCACGACCACCCAGGACATCGACCAGCAGGCGCTCACGGCCGGCGGCAACCTGGTGCTCAGCGCCGGCCACGACGTCAACTTGACGGCGGCCAAGCTGGATGCCGGCAATGGGCTGGCCGTGTTCGCCGGTAACGACCTCAACAGCACCACGCTGACCACGGTCGACAGCAGCACCACCCTGGAGACGCGCAAGCGCTTCAAGCAGACCACCAGCACCCGCGACGAGACCGTCCACGGCACCGCGTTCACCGCCGGTGGCGACATCGCCCTGCAGTCCGGCCACGACGTGAACCTGGCCGCAGCCAATGTGTTCACCGACAAGGGCGCGCTGAGCTTGTCCGCCGGCAACGACGTCAACCTGCTCGCCGCCCAGGAGCAGCACGACGCCGTGCAGGACATGCAGAAGAAGAAAAAGGGCTTCCTGTCCAGCAAGACCACGACCACGCACGACGAGTGGCACGACAGCCTGGCCGTCGGCACCTCGCTGGACGCTGGCAGCGTGCAGATCAAGGCAGGCAACGACATCGCCGTGGTCGGTTCGACCGTGCTGGCGCAACAGGACGCGCGCCTGATGGCCGGCAACGACGTGGCCATCGTCTCGGCGCAGGACCAGAGCAGCGAAGCGCACAGCAGTGCCCAGAAGAAGTCCGGCTTCAGCGCCAGCTTCTCCGGCGGCGTGGCCAGCCTCGGCTACGGCAAGTCGCGCAGCAGCAGCGACAGCAGCACCGAGAGCACCACCCAGGTGGCCTCGGCGGTCGGCGCCAAGAATGGCAATCTGCTGATCAGCGCCGGCGATCAACTGACCATCGGTGCCTCCGACGTCGCCGCAGGCAAGGACCTGACCCTGGCGGCCAAGGACATCGCCCTGCTCGCTGCCCAGGACACGGTGGACAACCAGTCCAATCAGTCGAGCAAGTCCAGTGGCTTCTCTATCGGCGTGACCTACGACCCGGCCGCGGCGTATCGCAGCGCACGCGATTCGGCGACCAGCAACATGCCCGACAGCGGCTCGACCATGGGCAAGCTCAGCCGTCGTGCCGAGGGCGATACGGCCGGCACCGCGGCCGCGCTCACGCCGGTGGTGATCCAGGCCGGATCGCACCGCTCCACTGCCGGTCAGAACGACAGCACCAGCACCGCGCGGGTGAGCCAGGTCAGCGCCGGCGGCAACCTGACCCTGCTCGCCAGCGACGGCTCGATCACCAGCCAGGGCACGCAACTGTCGGCCGAGGGCAACGCGCTGTTGCTGGCGAGCCAGAACATCGACCTGGGCGTTGCGCATACCACCGCGTCCAGCGGCAACGACAGCCGCGGCAAGGGCTGGAGCTTCAACAATGCGACGGGCCTACCGTTCGGCAACTACAACCAGAAGGGCAACGGCAACGGCCAGACCGACACCATCACCGGCACGCAACTGTCGGTGGGCGGCAACGCCAGCCTGAGCACGACCAAGGGCGACATCACCCTCACTGCCAGCAATGTCGCCGCACAGGGCAACGTGGCGATGCACGCGGCGGGCGACCTGACCATCCAGAGCGGGCAGGACACCGCCGGCAACGCCAACGTCTCGGACAACAAGACGATCGGCACGGTGGTCATCTCCGACACCGAGCGCTTCTCCGGCTATCACACCGAGAAGCACCGCGACGACAACGCCACGGTGACGCAGGTGGCCAGCAGCGTCGGCAGCCTGGGCGGCAACGTCAACCTGAGCGCGGGCGGCACCTATACGCAGAGCGCCAGCAACGTGGTCGCGGCCAAGGACGTGGATGTGACTGCCGCGTCGATCCAGTTGCTCACCGCCAACGACAGCCACGCCGCGTCCTCGCAGGACGACACGCTCAAGATCGGTGCGTTCGCGCGGGTGAAATCGCCGCTGATCGACCTGATCAACAACGTCGATGCGGCACGCAATTTCGACGGCAGGTTGTCGGCGATGCAGGGCATGGCGGCAGCGGCCAACGGCTATCAGACCGCCAGCGCGATCAGCAGCATGGCCGGCGGCGCGGGCAGCGGCGCGCTGGTCAGTGTGGAAGCGGGCGTGGGCTACGCCACCAGCACGGAGAAGTACAAGGCCGGCAGCCAGACCGCGCAAGGTTCGACCATCAGCGGCGGCGGCAACGTCAGCCTGACCAGCACCAACGGCGACCTGCACGTGGTGCAGGGCAACCTCAAGGCCGGCGACACCCTGAGCCTGGACGCGGCACGCGACCTGGTACTGGAAGCAGGCAAGTCCTCGGGCTCGGAACAGAGCAAGGGCAGCAATGCTGGTCTGGAAGTGGGCGTGGGTGCCTCGGTTGGCGCGCAGACCGGCGTCTATGCCTATGCGCAAGCCAGCGTCGGCAGTCATTCCTCCAACGCCGACAGCGCCACGTGGAAGAACACGGAGCTGGCCGCGCAGAACATTTCCCTCACCTCGAAGGGCGATACCACGTTGCGTGGCGCGGTGGCCAAGGCCGACCGCATCGACGTGCAGACCGGCGGCGACCTGACCATCGAGTCGCTGCAGGACACCTCGAACATCCAGTCCAAGGAGAGCGGCTACGGCGGCCGTATCCAGGTGTCCTTCGGTACCGCCTGGGACGCCAGTGGCTACGCCAGCACGGCCAAGGCCAACGGCAACTCCACCGGCGTGATCGAACAGTCGGGCCTGTTCGCCGGCAAGGGCGGCTACCACGTCGATGCGGGCAACGTGAACCTGGTCGGCGGCGCGATCGCCAGCACCAACGCGGACAACAGCGAACTGACCGCAACCTCGCTGACCTTCAGCGACTTGCAGAACCGGATGGGCTACTCGGCTAGCTCCGGCAGTCTCGCTGGCGGGTTCGGTAGCAGCGGCACACCGGCCACCGATGCCAATGGCAACCCGGTGGCAGTGAGCGCGGGCGACCAAGCCAAGAACATCGGCAGCAACATCGCTAATGGGAACTATGGCGCAGTCAACAGCGGCGGGCTGGGCGGCGGACTGCCGATGTCCCAGAGTGGCAACGACAGTACGACCACGCGCGCCACGCTGACCGAGGGCAACATCACGATCGGCGGCAAGCGCACCACGGCAGCGGAGACGGGCATCAACACCGATGCCAGCAAGGCGAACGAGGCGCTGGCGATGCTGCCGGACGTGCGCAAGGTGCTGGCCGAGCAGCAAGCCATGGGCGCGGCTGCTGGGACAGTTCTGGAGACCAGTCGCCAGGTGGCTGGCGACATCGCGGCGAATGCGGCGAAGAAGACCGCCGAGGCGCGCGGTGCCTACCTGGAAGGGCTGAACGGCGATCAGCAAGCGGCGTTCGCGAAACTGGATCCAACTCAGCAACAGGATCTTTTGCTGAGCCAGAGTGCAGCCTACCGAGATGCCTATACCAGCCAAACCCAATGGGGCACCGGCGGTGAGTACAGCCGTGCGTTGCAGGCGGTGACCACTGCACTGGTCGGTGGCGTGTCCGGTCAGAGCGGCACGCAGGTGGCGAGCAATGCGCTGGCGCCGTATGCGGCGCAACTGATCGGACAGACCTTCGACGCCAACCATGGCAGCGATCCGAATGCGGCAGCGCAGTTGCTGTCGCATGCACTACTAGGCGCTGTGCTGGCCGAAGCCAACGGCAGTTCAGGCGCAGGAGGTGCGCTGGCTGGAGCGGGCGGCGAAGCTGCAGCGCAATACCTGACCAAGACGCTCTATGGCGCCGACACCAAGCCGAGCGACCTCTCCGAGCAGGACAAGCAGACGATCCTGGCGTTGTCGCAAGCGGTCGGCGCGCTGGTGGGCGGGATGACGGGCGGGAGCTTGAGCGATGCGGCGGTGGGAAGCATGGTTGCCAAGAATGCAGCCGAAAACAATTTCCTAGGTGATGAGCAAAAGAAGCAGCTTGAGGCGCTCCGTGCCAAAGCCAAGTCGGGCGAACTGACCGCGCAGGAAGCAAGAGATCTCGTCATCCTCGATGTCAGCGACCAAGTCAGCGATGGCTTGCTGCAGGAGTATCGTTCGGGAGAACAGCTGACCGCAGCGCAAATGCAGGATCTGCAGACCTATCTTGGCGCATATGCGGCACAAAATGGTGCCGACGCAGCATGGGAACTCGTTAGAAATGGTCCGAGTCCAAGTTATGGCTATCCGTATGCTGGTTTGAGCAGCGACAAGCGCGACTATGTCGATGCTAATTTCACATGGAGAGACATGCTGGTCGGGCACGACAAGAGCGTTAACGAGCAGGCATTTGTTGATGCGCGAAACAAGTCAGGTCTGTACTACAACACCGCCCCGAATGAGAGCTTGACCCCTAGCGGGATGCAGTTCTCAAACAATATGGCCATTCTCGATACGCTCGGGAATAGCGCTGCAGCGGGATTGGCCTATCTCGGCGCGACGGCGGTTGGCGCGAGTGACAGTACTCGCAATGCATTGACCCTTACGGTCGGGCAGCTAGCTGAGATTGGATCGGCGTTTGTTCTTCCGAAAACAGGGATTTCGCCTATCTTTGGCCAAACATCTGTCGATGCACTGCCCTTCAAAAATCTGCCGCCGATTAGTGCGGTTGTTGATGAAGAAGCCGTAGCATTAAATAGTGGGAAACAGAGTAACCTGGGAAATAATCAAATATTCAGATACGTTGATGAACCTCCATTCGATCCATCTGGCTCAGCTGGTTCTGCCAAGGTTTGGTCAATGAAAGGGCGTATAAAGTATGTGGATTTGCCAGTTCAAGGTAAGATTCGTTATGTTCCCCCTCAAAACTATGATCCTTCAAGTCCACTGCCGCGCGGTCCAAACAACGGATATATTGATAGATTTGGTAACGAATGGACAAAAGGACCATCCCGCACGGAAGGTCAGACTTTTGAGTGGGATGTACAGTTGTCTAGGACGGGTAAATCTCAACTCGGCTGGGCTACTCGCGACGGGTCCCACTTAAATGTTTCATTGGACGGAAGGATCACGCACAAATGACAGAAGAGAAATTTGAATTCTATCAAGAGGTTGAAGTTCGCGCGGGATTAGACCTGGAGTACCAGGGTAAGAAAGGGGTTGTCATGGGAGTTAGTGAGGAAGATGGGGTTGTATACGGGTATGCAGTATTAATTCATGGACATGAGGCTGTGGTTTATTTTGATAAGAGGAAGTTGATTCCAACCGGGAATTTATTCTCTCGGGAAGACTTTTATGAGAAGTAACTTGTAGTATTTTAATATAATAGAGGAGTCCGCGTAGGTAAATTGTCGCTGGGCCACGGTGAGTGGCCAGCAGCGTCGGCAGCCTGGGCGGCAACGTCAGCCTGAGCGCGGGCGGCACCTACACGCAGAGCGCCAGCAACGTGGTCGCGGCCAAGGACGTGGACGTGATTGCCGCGTCGATCCAGTTGCTCATCGCCAACGACAGCCACGCCGCGTCCTTGCAGGACGACACGCTGAAGATCGGCGCGTTCGCGCGGGTGAAGTCGCCGCTGATCGACCTGATCAACAACGTCGATGCGGCGCGCAACTCCGACGGCAGGCTGTCGGCGATGCAGGGCATGGCGGCAGCGGCCAACGGCTACCAGGCCGCCAGCGCGATCAGCAGCATGGCCGGCGGCGCGGGCAGCGGCGCGCTGGTCAGCGTGGAAGCCGGCGTGGGCTATGCCACCAGCACGGAGAAATACAAGGCCGGCAGCCAGACCGCGCAAGGCTCGACCATCAGTGGCGGCGGCAACGTCAGCCTGACCAGCACCAGCGGCAATCTGCACGTGGTGCAGGGCAACCTGAAGGCCGGCGACACGCTGAGCCTGGACGCGGCACGCGACCTGGTGCTGGAAGCAGGCAAGTCCGCGGGCTCGGAACAGAGCAAGGGCAGCAATGCTGGCCTGGAAGTGGGCGTGGGCGCCTCGGTCGGCGCGCAGACCGGCGTCTATGCCTATGCACAGGCCAGCGTCGGCAGTCACTCCTCCAACGCCGACAGCGCGACATGGAAGAACACGGAGCTGGCCGCGCAGAACATCTCCCTCACCTCGAAGGGCGACACCACGTTGCGCGGCGCGGTGGCCAAGGCCGACCGCATCGACGTGCAGACCGGCGGCGACCTGACCATCGAGTCGCTACAGGACACGGCGAACATTCAGTCCAAGGAGAGCGGCTACGGCGGCCGTATCCAGGTGTCCTTCGGTACCGCCTGGGACGCCAGTGGCTACGCCAGCACGGCCAAGGCCAACGGCAACTCCACCGGCGTGATCGAACAGTCGGGCCTGTTCGCCGGCAAGGGCGGCTACCACGTCGATGCGGGCAACGTGAACCTGGTCGGCGGCGCGATCGCCAGCACCAACGCGGACAACAGCGAACTGACCGCAACCTCGCTGACCTTCAGCGACTTGCAGAACCGGATGGGCTACTCGGCTAGCTCCGGCAGTCTCGCTGGCGGGTTCGGTAGCAGCGGCACACCGGCCACCGATGCCAATGGCAACCCGGTGGCAGTGAGCGCGGGCGACCAAGCCAAGAACATCGGCAGCAACATCGCTAATGGGAACTATGGCGCAGTCAACAGCGGCGGGCTGGGCGGCGGACTGCCGATGTCCCAGAGTGGCAACGACAGTACGACCACGCGCGCCACGCTGACCGAGGGCAACATCACGATCGGCGGCAAGCGCACCACGGCAGCGGAGACGGGCATCAACACCGATGCCAGCAAGGCGAACGAGGCGCTGGCGATGCTGCCGGACGTGCGCAAGGTGCTGGCCGAGCAGCAAGCCATGGGCGCGGCTGCTGGGACAGTTCTGGAGACCAGTCGCCAGGTGGCTGGCGACATCGCGGCGAATGCGGCGAAGAAGACCGCCGAGGCGCGCGGTGCCTACCTGGAAGGGCTGAACGGCGATCAGCAAGCGGCGTTCGCGAAACTGGATCCAACTCAGCAACAGGATCTTTTGCTGAGCCAGAGTGCAGCCTACCGAGATGCCTATACCAGCCAAACCCAATGGGGCACCGGCGGTGAGTACAGCCGTGCGTTGCAGGCGGTGACCACTGCACTGGTCGGTGGCGTGTCCGGTCAGAGCGGCACGCAGGTGGCGAGCAATGCGCTGGCGCCGTATGCGGCGCAACTGATCGGACAGACCTTCGACGCCAACCATGGCAGCGATCCGAATGCGGCAGCGCAGTTGCTGTCGCATGCACTACTAGGCGCTGTGCTGGCCGAAGCCAACGGCAGTTCAGGCGCAGGAGGTGCGCTGGCTGGAGCGGGCGGCGAAGCTGCAGCGCAATACCTGACCAAGACGCTCTATGGCGCCGACACCAAGCCGAGCGACCTCTCCGAGCAGGACAAGCAGACGATCCTGGCGTTGTCGCAAGCGGTCGGCGCGCTGGTGGGCGGGATGACGGGCGGGAGCTTGAGCGATGCGGCGGTGGGAAGCATGGTTGCCAAGAATGCAGCCGAAAACAATTTCCTAGGTGATGAGCAAAAGAAGCAGCTTGAGGCGCTCCGTGCCAAAGCCAAGTCGGGCGAACTGACCGCGCAGGAAGCAAGAGATCTCGTCATCCTCGATGTCAGCGACCAAGTCAGCGATGGCTTGCTGCAGGAGTATCGTTCGGGAGAACAGCTGACCGCAGCGCAAATGCAGGATCTGCAGACCTATCTTGGCGCATATGCGGCACAAAATGGTGCCGACGCAGCATGGGAACTCGTTAGAAATGGTCCGAGTCCAAGTTATGGCTATCCGTATGCTGGTTTGAGCAGCGACAAGCGCGACTATGTCGATGCTAATTTCACATGGAGAGACATGCTGGTCGGGCACGACAAGAGCGTTAACGAGCAGGCATTTGTTGATGCGCGAAACAAGTCAGGTCTGTACTACAACACCGCCCCGAATGAGAGCTTGACCCCTAGCGGGATGCAGTTCTCAAACAATATGGCCATTCTCGATACGCTCGGGAATAGCGCTGCAGCGGGATTGGCCTATCTCGGCGCGACGGCGGTTGGCGCGAGTGACAGTACTCGCAATGCATTGACCCTTACGGTCGGGCAGCTAGCTGAGATTGGATCGGCGTTTGTTCTTCCGAAAACAGGGATTTCGCCTATCTTTGGCCAAACATCTGTCGATGCACTGCCCTTCAAAAATCTGCCGCCGATTAGTGCGGTTGTTGATGAAGAAGCCGTAGCATTAAATAGTGGGAAACAGAGTAACCTGGGAAATAATCAAATATTCAGATACGTTGATGAACCTCCATTCGATCCATCTGGCTCAGCTGGTTCTGCCAAGGTTTGGTCAATGAAAGGGCGTATAAAGTATGTGGATTTGCCAGTTCAAGGTAAGATTCGTTATGTTCCCCCTCAAAACTATGATCCTTCAAGTCCACTGCCGCGCGGTCCAAACAACGGATATATTGATAGATTTGGTAACGAATGGACAAAAGGACCATCCCGCACGGAAGGTCAGACTTTTGAGTGGGATGTACAGTTGTCTAGGACGGGTAAATCTCAACTCGGCTGGGCTACTCGCGACGGGTCCCACTTAAATGTTTCATTGGACGGAAGGATCACGCACAAATGACAGAAGAGAAATTTGAATTCTATCAAGAGGTTGAAGTTCGCGCGGGATTAGACCTGGAGTACCAGGGTAAGAAAGGGGTTGTCATGGGAGTTAGTGAGGAAGATGGGGTTGTATACGGGTATGCAGTATTAATTCATGGACATGAGGCTGTGGTTTATTTTGATAAGAGGAAGTTGATTCCAACCGGGAATTTATTCTCTCGGGAAGACTTTTATGAGAAGTAACTTGTAGTATTTTAATATAATAGAGGAGTCCGCGTAGGTAAATTGTCGCTGGGCCACGGTGAGTGGCCAGCAGCGTCGGCAGCCTGGGCGGCAACGTCAGCCTGAGCGCGGGCGGCACCTACACGCAGAGCGCCAGCAACGTGGTCGCGGCCAAGGACGTGGACGTGATTGCCGCGTCGATCCAGTTGCTCATCGCCAACGACAGCCACGCCGCGTCCTTGCAGGACGACACGCTGAAGATCGGCGCGTTCGCGCGGGTGAAGTCGCCGCTGATCGACCTGATCAACAACGTCGATGCGGCGCGCAACTCCGACGGCAGGCTGTCGGCGATGCAGGGCATGGCGGCAGCGGCCAACGGCTACCAGGCCGCCAGCGCGATCAGCAGCATGGCCGGCGGCGCGGGCAGCGGCGCGCTGGTCAGCGTGGAAGCCGGCGTGGGCTATGCCACCAGCACGGAGAAATACAAGGCCGGCAGCCAGACCGCGCAAGGCTCGACCATCAGTGGCGGCGGCAACGTCAGCCTGACCAGCACCAGCGGCAATCTGCACGTGGTGCAGGGCAACCTGAAGGCCGGCGACACGCTGAGCCTGGACGCGGCACGCGACCTGGTGCTGGAAGCAGGCAAGTCCGCGGGCTCGGAACAGAGCAAGGGCAGCAATGCTGGCCTGGAAGTGGGCGTGGGCGCCTCGGTCGGCGCGCAGACCGGCGTCTATGCCTATGCACAGGCCAGCGTCGGCAGTCACTCCTCCAACGCCGACAGCGCGACATGGAAGAACACGGAGCTGGCCGCGCAGAACATCTCCCTCACCTCGAAGGGCGACACCACGTTGCGCGGCGCGGTGGCCAAGGCCGACCGCATCGACGTGCAGACCGGCGGCGACCTGACCATCGAGTCGCTACAGGACACGGCGAACATTCAGTCCAAGGAGAGCGGCTACGGCGGCCGTATCCAGGTGTCCTTCGGTACCGCCTGGGACGCCAGTGGCTACGCCAGCACGGCCAAGGCCAACGGCAACTCCACCGGCGTGATCGAACAGTCGGGCCTGTTCGCCGGCAAGGGCGGCTACCACGTCGATGCGGGCAACGTGAACCTGGTCGGCGGCGCGATCGCCAGCACCAACGCGGACAACAGCGAACTGACCGCAACCTCGCTGACCTTCAGCGACTTGCAGAACCGGATGGGCTACTCGGCTAGCTCCGGCAGTCTCGCTGGCGGGTTCGGTAGCAGCGGCACACCGGCCACCGATGCCAATGGCAACCCGGTGGCAGTGAGCGCGGGCGACCAAGCCAAGAACATCGGCAGCAACATCGCTAATGGGAACTATGGCGCAGTCAACAGCGGCGGGCTGGGCGGCGGACTGCCGATGTCCCAGAGTGGCAACGACAGTACGACCACGCGCGCCACGCTGACCGAGGGCAACATCACGATCGGCGGCAAGCGCACCACGGCAGCGGAGACGGGCATCAACACCGATGCCAGCAAGGCGAACGAGGCGCTGGCGATGCTGCCGGACGTGCGCAAGGTGCTGGCCGAGCAGCAAGCCATGGGCGCGGCTGCTGGGACAGTTCTGGAGACCAGTCGCCAGGTGGCTGGCGACATCGCGGCGAATGCGGCGAAGAAGACCGCCGAGGCGCGCGGTGCCTACCTGGAAGGGCTGAACGGCGATCAGCAAGCGGCGTTCGCGAAACTGGATCCAACTCAGCAACAGGATCTTTTGCTGAGCCAGAGTGCAGCCTACCGAGATGCCTATACCAGCCAAACCCAATGGGGCACCGGCGGTGAGTACAGCCGTGCGTTGCAGGCGGTGACCACTGCACTGGTCGGTGGCGTGTCCGGTCAGAGCGGCACGCAGGTGGCGAGCAATGCGCTGGCGCCGTATGCGGCGCAACTGATCGGACAGACCTTCGACGCCAACCATGGCAGCGATCCGAATGCGGCAGCGCAGTTGCTGTCGCATGCACTACTAGGCGCTGTGCTGGCCGAAGCCAACGGCAGTTCAGGCGCAGGAGGTGCGCTGGCTGGAGCGGGCGGCGAAGCTGCAGCGCAATACCTGACCAAGACGCTCTATGGCGCCGACACCAAGCCGAGCGACCTCTCCGAGCAGGACAAGCAGACGATCCTGGCGTTGTCGCAAGCGGTCGGCGCGCTGGTGGGCGGGATGACGGGCGGGAGCTTGAGCGATGCGGCGGTGGGAAGCATGGTTGCCAAGAATGCAGCCGAAAACAATTTCCTAGGTGATGAGCAAAAGAAGCAGCTTGAGGCGCTCCGTGCCAAAGCCAAGTCGGGCGAACTGACCGCGCAGGAAGCAAGAGATCTCGTCATCCTCGATGTCAGCGACCAAGTCAGCGATGGCTTGCTGCAGGAGTATCGTTCGGGAGAACAGCTGACCGCAGCGCAAATGCAGGATCTGCAGACCTATCTTGGCGCATATGCGGCACAAAATGGTGCCGACGCAGCATGGGAACTCGTTAGAAATGGTCCGAGTCCAAGTTATGGCTATCCGTATGCTGGTTTGAGCAGCGACAAGCGCGACTATGTCGATGCTAATTTCACATGGAGAGACATGCTGGTCGGGCACGACAAGAGCGTTAACGAGCAGGCATTTGTTGATGCGCGAAACAAGTCAGGTCTGTACTACAACACCGCCCCGAATGAGAGCTTGACCCCTAGCGGGATGCAGTTCTCAAACAATATGGCCATTCTCGATACGCTCGGGAATAGCGCTGCAGCGGGATTGGCCTATCTCGGCGCGACGGCGGTTGGCGCGAGTGACAGTACTCGCAATGCATTGACCCTTACGGTCGGGCAGCTAGCTGAGATTGGATCGGCGTTTGTTCTTCCGAAAACAGGGATTTCGCCTATCTTTGGTAAAACCTCAATAGGGAATAATGGAGGTGTAGACGAGACGATTTCATCTGCGATAGATGTAAAAATAGGTGCTGACGTTGTAGATGGTATCGCTACTGGAGTGAAATGGGGGCAGGGCATTAAAGAGCAGGGCAAGCCGTTTGAACAATTCGTTCAGTCGAAGTTGCCGCCAGGGACAATAGATCTAAATTTGATCAAAGAAAATTTTTCAACATTTGATCATGTCACACCAGATGGCGTTGCTATTAGTGACAAAACCTTGGACACCATGTCTCCAACGTATTTCTTGCGTCCTGATAGTATTACCCGGACTTTGAATGCATACGTAGATAAGATGGTAAACTTTGTTGAAGATGGGAAAGGTAATTTTGTTCTAAAAAGTTCCGCCATCAACTCAAAAGTAATGGGGCTTGGGATACCCACTGAATCAACGGCGGCACAAATGGAGGCCATTTATAAGTCGGTTGAATACGCAAATAGCAAGGGCATTAAGATAAATGTGACAAAGGTAAAATAAATATGCGCACTCTAATCGCTTCTGCTTTGGCGAGGTTTAACGGAGATTTTTTTTGTTTAACTACTATGTCTCAAGGAATTCTCGGATTTGCGGAGCCCGATGTTCTACCGATATATCTTCCGGCCAACATAAGTGATTCAGAGTTGGGTATTGCTCTACGATCTTCTTTTGCAGGAAGTAGAAAAGTAAGCGCTGAAGAGTTCCAAAGGATATTTAGTTCCGGAATTATCCAGGAGAGATCTAAGGATCAAGACCTTTGGATCATTAAGAATTATGGCTATAAGTCACGTAGTGCGGCCTATAAAAAAATGGATACTTGTGACGTCAGCATGTTTGAGGATGAGATTGAAATTCAGCCAACGCATAAAAAATCAATAGATGGATTTACAGTTAGAAAAGACAAAGGTCCTTTTGCTTTTTGTTTGCCATCAAATGTATCTAATGCAGAACTTGGTGCGGCTCTGCGGAAAGGTTTTAGCTATTGTACTAGAGGATGACGCCTCAGAAACATTTTCGCGACTAGCGGAAACAGACTGGCTCCGGTAACGGCGAGGTGCGGAAGGTGGGCCGCGACTTCGGCGCGCCAGTTGGGTCTGGCTCCCCGAAGAATTCAACGACCACGATGTTCAGTGGAAATAAAGTTGTTAGAAGGTGGGAGTGATGATTTTTGATCCGGTGAAGTCAAGAGCTAAAGGATTTGAGCCGGTCATGTTCAATTTCCATTTTGGAGGAGAAGTATGATGAAAATAGGTCAACGGTCAATCATGCTCGCCCCAAAATTGGGACCGTTTTAGATGCTTGGCTGGTAGGACTTCACAAAGAAATAGAGCCCGCCATTAGTCGCGCTAATCAGTGCTGCATGGAAGCTCTGATCCGGGGCTGGTTAATCTGCAGGTGGCTGGCGACATCGCGGCCAGTGCGGCGAAGAAGACTGCCGAGGCGCGCGATGCCTACCTGGAAGGCCTGAACGGCGATAAGCAAGCGGCGTTCGCGAAACTGGATCCAACTCAGCAACAGGATCTGTTGCTGAGCCAGAGTGCAGCCTACCGAGATGCCTATACCAGCCAAACCCAATGGGACACCGGCGGTGAGTACAGCCGTGCGTTGCAGGCGGTGACCACTGCGCTGGTGGGTGGTGTGTCCGGGCAGAGCGGCACGCAGGTGGCGAGCAACGCGCTGGCACCGTATGCGGCGCAACTGATCGGGCGGACCTTCGATGGCGACCACGGCAGCGACCCGAACGCGGCCGCGCAACTGCTCTCGCATGCGCTACTGGGTGCTGTGCTGGCCGAAGCCAACGGCAGTTCAGGTGCAGGCGGTGCGTTGGCTGGAGCGGGCGGCGAAGCTGCAGCGCTATACCTGACCAAGACGCTCTACGGCGCCGACGCCAAGCCGAGCGATCTCTCCGAGCAGGACAAGCAGACTATCCTGGCCTTGTCGCAGGCGGTTGGCGCGTTGGTGGGCGGGATCACGGGCGGGAGCTTGAGCGACACGGCGGTCGGCAGCGCGATCGCGCGCAATGCGGTCGAAAACAACTGCATGCTGACGGACATAGAAATCAATCGGATCAAGGAACTAAGTAAGGGCGATGTGTCCGAAGAGGCGCGGCTCACTGCTGCTGCATGCGCATTGGTGAAATGCTCCGCCCAGTATGCGGACGGTAGCGAAGATCAAAAATTCTGGGCTGCTGTTGAGGCTGCAGGTGCACCGCTCAAAGACGAGCAAGAGCTGCTGTCAACGCAGACGTACAAGAATTTCGGCACAAGTCTCGCAGCAAAAACGGGCAAAGCACCTGACGAGCAGCTGTTCGGCTATGGATTCTTGGACGTAGGGACAGATGCCACGACAAAATGGGATAACAGCAATGGACATCCCTTTGCGCGCTTTGGCGGTCTGTTACAAACAGGAGCGGGCGCAGCAGCCATGCTTGCGGGTGGTGGAGGATGCGCAGAGACCGCGATCTCTTGTGTGCTGGTACCTTGGGGCGCGGATCAGACTGCTGCCGGCTTAAGCACGGTGGCGACGGGTGAGACGACTTCCACGCTTGGTGGCATGCTGCTGAGCAAAACAGGGCTGCCCTCTCCTTATGCAGAAGCGCTCTATTCCCTGATTGGATTTGTTCCGTCCGGTGCGGCTGCTGGTCTGGGCAGGTCAGCCACGGCGTTGCCTATTAAAACCCTTGAGCCGGTAAATGCTGTAGTTGGGCCTGCTGACGATGTTGCGCGAGCCACCTCCAACGTGGTGGTTAACAATGCGATGGGAAATAGCTTTGATGACTATGTGCTTGCGACAAAGCTTTCTGGACTTGATGCAAGGGGCTTAGTTGCGACACAGGAAAGGTTGCCAACACCCGAATTGGCTGGAATGGGAAAGAACTATGTCAAGCCTGATTACACTCTTTACACACAGCAAGGAAAGGTGGCCGCGTATGCGGATGCAAAGACTGGAGAAAGCATCCCGTTCGACTTGCAGGCGCGTGGGCTAATAGACTGGTCAGTTGGAACTGAAAGTAAGACATTGATCTATTACACCCCAGGTGGGGATACGCCCATAAGCGATCTTCTGCTAAATTACGCACGCCAACGTGGTGTAAAGATCAAGCAGGTAAAATTTCATGAGTAATTTGATACAAGGCATAACCTTTTCATTGTTCTCTGCAAAGAGCAATTTTGAAAGAGAAATGGTGTCGAAGATTATAGAGGAATTGCTCGGTGCGCCGGAGGAGATAAGGCCTAGAAGCTTTGGTTTTTTTAGTGGCGATAAGCCAATCCGCGAATCGGCTGAAGTGCTTGATTTAATTTTCAAGAAAAGCCAGGTTCAACCCGATGCCATAAGTCTGGTGTTGGAATTTGGTGGGGGGGGCTATCAGTTGCAATGGAATAAAACTGAACCTCCGGAGTTTTGTTTCATTGGTGGAACATTGCGGAATAACTTAATTTCAAGTAAGCCTGGCGCGTTGGATTGTTTTATCGATCTATTCAAAGGGTTGGCGACTATCTTTGATGTCTCCTATGGTGAAATACGAAGTATGGCTGTAAAAAACTGGGACAATCCGGTTGATCTCTGGAAGAGGCTTCCTGATATACCAAGTATTTCCATCTACGGAAAAGATTACATTGATATGTTCGGGAGATGCAGAATAGAATCCGCGCCTTTCTTGAAGGTTAAAATATTGTCTGAAGAACTATACGTGCTTTATGCAGCGGATGATGTCGTGTCACCTGTTGACGAGAAAACGAAAGATCAAATTCGTGCCCATCTTGGTGAAGATTCTTTCATGTCCGGTGGCAAATGGCGCTATAAGGATGGGGTGCATCCTCATTTTAATTTTTCATGATGTAAAGGCGAACGCAAAAAGGAGATAGCAAAGGTGCAGAAAAGCAGCCCCGGCGGCTGCATCCAACTCTCGTTCGCACCGCCTGGAACGCCAGCGGCTAAGCGAGCACAGCTAAGGCCAGTGGCAACTCCTCCGGCGTGACCGAACAGTTGGGCCTGTTCTCGGGCAAGGGCGGCTACCTATCGGCCCGGCAACGTGGACATCGCCTCGACCCTCAACGTTTCGGCTGCGGATGCTGGCATCGCGCTTGGTGCCTTCATCGACGGATTGGTCGCGGATTCCCGACTGGGGCTGGGGGCAACACCGTGGGTTGGCGGCCTTATGGCCGGCATTGGCCTTATGTTGACGGTGTGGAGCAGCTGGCTCACTCGCTGGTGAGCCAGGTCAGCGCCGGCGGCAACATGACCCTGCTCGCCAGCGACGGTTCGATCACCAGCCAGGGCACGCAACTGTCGGCCGAGGGCAACGCGCTGTTGCTTGCGAGCCAGAACATCGACCTGGGCGTGGCGCATACCACCGAGTCCAGCGGCAACGACAGCCGCGGCAAGGGCTGGAGTTTCAATAATGCGGCGGGCCTGCCGTTCGGCAACTACAACCAGAAAGGCAACGGCAATGGCCAGACCGACACCATCACCGGCACGCAACTGTCGGTGGGCGGCAACGCCAGCCTGAGCACGACCCAGGGCGACATCACCCTCACTGCCAGCAATGTCGCCGCACAGGGCAACGTGGCGATGCACGCGGCGGGCGACCTGACCATCCAGAGCGGGCAGGACACCGCCGGCAACGCCAACGTCTCGGATAACAAGGCGATCGGCACGGTGGTCATTTCCGACACCGAGCGCTTCTCCGGCTATCACACCGAGAAGCACCGCGACGACAACGCCACGGTGACGCAGGTGGCCAGCAGCGTCGGCAGCCTGGGCGGCAACGTCAGCCTGAGCGCGGGCGGCACCTACACGCAGAGCGCCAGCAACGTGGTCGCGGCCAAGGACGTGGACGTGATTGCCGCGTCGATCCAGTTGCTCATCGCCAACGACAGCCACGCCGCGTCCTTGCAGGACGACACGCTGAAGATCGGCGCGTTCGCGCGGGTGAAGTCGCCACTGATCGACCTGATCAACAACGTCGATGCGGCGCGCAACTCCGACGGCAGGCTGTCGGCGATGCAGGGCATGGCGGCAGCGGCCAACGGCTACCAGGCCGCCAGCGCGATCAGCAGCCTGGCCAGCGGCGCCGGCAGCGGCGCGCTGGTCAGCGTGGAAGCGGGCGTGGGCTATGCCACGAGCACGGAGAAGTACAAGGCCGGTAGCCAGACCGCGCAAGGTTCGACCATCAGTGGCGGCGGCAACGTCAGCCTGACCAGCACCAGCGGCGATCTGCACGTGGTGCAGGGCAACCTGAAGGCCGGCGACACGCTGAGCCTGGACGCGGCACGTGACCTGGTACTGGAAGCAGGCAAGTCCGCGGGTTCGGAACAAAGCAAGGGCAGCAATGCCGGTGTGGAGGTGGGGGTGGCGCTTCGGTTGGTGCGCAGACCGGCTACTACGCCTATCTGCAAGCCAATTTCGGCAGCCATTCCTCCAACGCCGACAGCGCGACATGGAAGAACACGGAGCTGGCCGGCCAGAACATCCCTCTCACCTCAAAGGGTGACACCACCTAGCGCGGCGCCGTGGGCAGCCTGCTCGCCGCGGCAGGGCACGACCTCAGCGTGACCTCGGTGCTGGGCGACAGCAGCACCGTCACCAGCCACTCCGCCAGGTTAAGACCAGCGCTTCGAGGGAACGGCATCATGCCATGCATGGTGTGACATCAGCCTGCAGAGCCGAGCCTATCAAGCAGTATGCTTCGCTCCTGACCAGCAAGAAGCCCAAACGATGACCGATACCCCCGCCGTTCCCGTCCTTTCTGCCATCGAAGCCCGCGCACTCGGCTGCCTGATCGAGAAGGAGGCGACCACGCCGGACGCCTATCCGCTCACGGTCAATGCGACGGTGGTGGCGGCCAATCAGAAGACCTCGCGCGAGCCGGTGATGGCGTTGAGTCCGGGCGATGTGCAGCATGCGCTGCGTCAGCTCGAAGGGCGCGGTTTGGTGCGGCAGCAGTTCTCCTCGCGCGCCGAGCGCTACGAGCATCGGCTGGCCACGGCAATGGACTTGACCCAGCAGCAGGTGGCATTGCTCGGCCTGCTGCTGTTGCGCGGCCCGCAGACGGCCAATGAGTTGCTGACGCGCGCCGAGCGCATGGCGCGCTTCGCCGATGCGGACGACGTCCGCCACCAGTTGGAACGGCTGGCGCAGCGCCAGTTGGCGGTGCAGTTGCCGCGTGCCAGCGGGCAGCGCGAGGACCGCTACATGCACTTGCTTGCCGGTCCTGTGGATGCGGAGGCGCTGGCGGCCACGTTCAAGGTGCGGCCGGCGGCTTCGGGCCATGATGAGTTGGAAAGCCGGGTGCAGGCGCTGGAGGCCGAGGTGGCGGAGTTGCGCGGGATCGTGGCGCAGTTGCAAGCGCTGCTCGGATCCGCATGACGCGGTGCGTGTCTGTCCTCTAAAAGGAGCTTCCCGTAAACACGGAGGCTCACGGGTAGGAGCGGCTTCAGCCGCGACAAGTACTCCAGGCAACGCGCATCGCGGCTGAAGCCGCTCCTACAATCATGAAGACATAGCCCGCTAAGCCGCCGAAGGTGCGTCGCTAGCTATGCACTAAAGCGCCAACGCACTCACCAAGCGCAGCGCCCCGCGATCGCAAGATCACCCCATCTCCACCTGCGGAATCACCGCCAACATATCAGTCACGCCGACATCCACGCCCGCCTGGCTGAGCAAGGTAGTGGCCTGGCCACGATGGTGAGTCTGGTGATTGAAGAAGTGCAGCAGCAGGTCGCCGAAGCGCCTGCTGTGCGACTCGCCACGGGTGTTGCGATAGCGCAGTGCCACGTCCAGGTCGTCGGGCTGCAGTTGCGCCATCCAGGCGGCGATCGTCGCGTCCAGGGACTCGCGCTGCGTCCGCAGGTCCGCCAGGCAGTCGGCCCGTGGCGCGTCCAGCGCGGCCGGGACCGGTGTGGCCGCGATGGCCTGTAGCGCCGGATGACGTGCCGGGTGCTGGGCGAAGCGCTGCAGCCAGATCGTGTCGGCCACCACCAGGTGGTTGAGCGTGCCCAACAACGACCCGAAGAAGGCGCCGCGCGGCTCGGCGATGGCCGCGTCCGGCAGGGTCGCGACCGCGGCATACAGGCGCTGGTTCATCCACTGGCTGTAGTCGGCGAACAGCCGCAGTGTGTGCAAGGTCTCCATGCTCAGGTGTGCTCTTGGGGCGCGTGCAGTTCGCACAGATGGAGTTCGACCTCGGCGGCCTCTGGGCTCAGGCGCACGCGCCCCTGGGCGACGAAGCCCAGCGCGGCGAGCAGCCGCAGCGAGCGCGTATTGCCCGGCGCCACGATCGCGTAGACGCGCGGCAACGCCAGCATGGTGTGCGCGTACTCCAGCACCGCGCGCGCCGCCTCGCTGGCGTAGCCCTGGCCCGCATAGGGTTCCAGCAGGGCATAGCCCAGATCGGGCGCGGGCAGGGTCGGCCGCAGCACCAGCCCGGCCACGCCGAGCCAGGCGCCGTCGTCGCGGCGCTCCACCGCATACAGGCCGAAGCCGTGCTCGGCGTAGCTGCGCACCGAGCCGTCGGCGAGATAGCGGCTGGCCTGCGCTTCGTCGCGCACGCCGCGGTCGCCGATGTGCGCCAGGAAGCCGGGATCGTTGAGCAGGGCCAGCATCGGTGCCGCGTCGCGCTCGGGGTCCAGCCGGCGCAGCACCAGACGCGCGGTCTCGATCACGGTGGACATGCGGCGCTCCTGTGGGTCGGGCCGCCAGCGTGGCGCCGCCGCCGCGGCTTGGCAAGCGGAGCCGGCGCCTGCGCTTCGTGGCGTAGACACCTCGTTGCCTTAGCGCGGAAAGCGCGAAGCATCACTGCGCTGCGCCTGCCGCATCCGACATCCCGGTCACGGTTAACAAACGTCTAGTTAACAGCTTCACATGGGGTGCCGGTATTCTGACGCCCATGCGACCCATCCCCCGTCTCGCCACCCTCCTGTCCCTGCTCTCCCTGGCCGGCCTCGCCGAGGCCCGCGGCGTCATCGAGAAAGTGCAAATCGAGGGGCTGAACAAGGACGCAGACGAGGCGATGATCGAGAACATCCAGGCCTCGCTGTCGCTGTACGACGCCATCGGCAAGGACCAGGGCGAGTCGCGCCTGGAGTACCTGCTGAGCCAGGCCGAAAGCCAGACCCGGCAGGCGCTGGAGCCGTTCGGCTACTTCACCCCCACCATCACCGTCGAGGCGCCGCGCCAGGACGACAAGCTGACCGTGGTGGTGCACGTGGACAAGGGCGAGCCGGTGCGGGTGCGCAATTTCCACGTGGGCATCACCGGCCCGGCCGAGGACGACCGCTACCTGAGCGAGGATCTGAAGAACTTCCGCCCGCGCAAGGGCGACATCTTCGTCAGCAGCGTCTACGAGACCAGCAAGGTCACCATCACCCGGCGCCTGGCCGAGCGCGGCTACTTCGATGCCGACTTCACCCAGCGCAAGGTCGAGGTGACCCGGGCCGACCACGCCGCCGACATCGATCTGAGCTGGGACAGCGGCCGCCGCTACAACATGGGCCCGATCCGCTTCCACCAGGACTACTTCAACCAGAAGCTTTTCGATCCGCTGGTGTACTGGAAGGAAGGCAGCTACTACCACGAGGGCAAGCTCGACCGCCTGCGCGAGTCGCTGGTCAAGCTCGACTACTTCAGCGTGATCGACATCCAGCCCAAGCCGGAACAGGCCGACGCCAACGGCGACGTGCCGGTGGACGTCAACCTCACCCGCGCCAAGCGCAGCATCTACACCGCCGGCCTCAGCTACGGCAGCGAGAGCGGCGCCGGCGTGCGCCTGGGCGTGGACCGCCGCTACGTCAACGCGCGCGGGCACAAGCTCAGCACCCAGCTGGACTATGCGCAGAAGCGCAAGAGCTTCATCACCAGCTACCGGATCCCGGCGTTCCGCTGGCTCGACGGCTGGTACACCACCTCATTGCGCGTCTACGACGAGCAGACCGACTACATCGACCTGCGCAACGTCAAGCTCACCGGCAGCCGCAGCGGCCAGATCAACGAGCACTGGATCGCCATCGCCTCGATCAACGCGCTGCGCGAACGCTGGCGCTATGCCACCGACGAAGTCTTCGACGGCGCGCTGTACCAGACCTCCACCCTGTTCTATCCGCAGATCGAAGCCGATTACGTCGGCGTGGACGACAAGGTGTTCCCGCGCAAGGGCTTCAGCGGCAACATCAGCCTGCGCGGCGGCGCCGAGGGCGTGGGGTCGGATGCCAGCTTCGTGCAGGCGCACATGCGGGTGAACTGGTTCCACGGCATCGGCGACAACGACCGCCTGATCCTGCGCGGCGAAGCCGGCAGCACCTGGACCGATGCCCTGGTGGCGATGCCGCCGAGCCTGCGCTTCTTCGCCGGCGGCGACAACAGCATCCGCGGCTACGCCTTCCGCGAAGTCGGCCCGCGCACGCCGCGGCCGGACCGCTTCGCGCTCGGTGCCAAGCACGTGCTTACCGGCAGCGCCGAGTACGAGCATTACTTCAAGGGCGGGCCGTGGGGTGGGGCGGTGTTCGTCGACAGCGGCAGCGCCTTCGACGATACCCCTGACTGGCACACCGGTGTCGGCGTCGGCCTGCGCTGGCGCTCGCCGGTCGGCCCGGTGCGGGTGGACATCGCCCACGGCCTCAACGATCCGGATTCGCAGTTCCAGCTCTACCTCAACATCGGAGCCAACCTGTGAGCGCGCCGCTGGAGCCGACGTCGCCCGCTACGCCGCCACCGCGGCGCCCGCGCTTCTACCGGCGCAAGCGTTTCTGGTGGGGCTCGGCGCTGACCGTGGCCGGCCTGGTGCTGCTGGCCGCGATCGCGCTGTACTGGCTGCTGCAGACCGTGGCTGGGCGCGACGTATTGCTGGCGCAGGTGGTGGCGCGGTTGCCGGCCGGCTCGACCCTGACCTGGGAGCGCGCCGAAGGACCGCTGGCCGGCCCGCTGACCCTGCACAACCTGGATTTCCGCTACAACGAGATCCACTTCACCGCCGAGCGCGCCTACCTGGATCCGGACATCCGCCCGCTGCTCGGGCGCAAGCTGCAGCTGGATGCGCTGGAGCTGACCAACGCCACGCTCAACCTGGCCAAGAGCGACGAACCGTTCGAGCTGCCGCGCTGGCCGCAGTCGCTGCCGCAGATCGAAGTGCCGCTGGCGCTGCAGGCCGACCGCATCGCCATCGACGGCCTGCGCATCACCCAGGCGCAGCAGCCGATGATCGACATCCGCACGCTGCGCGGCGGCGTGGAAGTGGCCAACGGCGAGTTCCGCGCCACCCAGATCGTGGTGAACAGCGACCGCGGCGATTTCCGCGTCGATGGCGACTACCTGCCGGGCCAGGACTACAAGGCCGACCTCACCGCCAGCGCGGTGCTGCCGGCCGCGCGCGGGCGCACCCCGGCGCGCCTGGGCCTGGTCGCGCGCGGCGACCTGGACAAGATGGAAGTGGCCATCGCCGGCAATGCGCCGGCGCCGCTGCGCGCCACCCTGGTGTTCACTGGCCGCACCGATCCGGCGTGGGAGTTCGCCGCCAGCAGCAAGGCGCTGGATCCGTCGCTGCTGGTGCCGCCGGCCGAGGATGCGCCTGCGGCCGTGCCGCTGGCCTTCGACCTGCATGCGAACGGCAAGGGGGGCAACGCCGATCTGCGCGGCGAACTGTCGCGCGACGGGCAAAAGCTCGTGCTCGATCCCTCGCACCTGAGCCTGGACAACCAGGTGCTCACCGTCGCGCCGCTGCAGCTGCGCGCGTTCGACGGACAATTGCGTTTGCGTGGCACCGCCGATCTGCGCGATCCGGACAACGCGCAGTTGCGCTTCGCGGTCAACGCCAGTGGCATGACCTTCACCACCGCGCCGGACCCGTCCACCCCGGACGCGCCGGCGGTGCCGATCAAGCTGGTCGAGGCCAACCTGGGCGTGGCCGGCACGCTGAAGCAATGGGCTACCTACGGCGAGGCCACCGTCGCCCGCGGCAAGGACAGCGCCAAGCTGCAGCTGGACGTGCGCGGCGACGATCGCCAGGCGCAGCTGAAGCAGGTGCGCGCGACCATGCCCAGCGGCACCCTCGATCTGGGCGGCAACGTGGCCTGGGTCCCTGAGTTGAACTGGGACGTGCAAGGCACGCTGGCCGGCTTCGACCCCGGTTACTTCGCACCGGGCTGGGACGGCAAGCTCTCCGGCACCTTCGCCTCGCAGGGCAAGCAGTTGCCGGCGCGGCCGGACGGCAGCGCCGCCGGCTACCAGGCCACGCTCGACATCCCGCGCTTGAACGGGCGCCTGCGCAGCCGCGCCCTCGACGCCAACGCCAAGCTCGCGCTGCAGGGCAGCCAGGGCGAGGGCAAGCTGCAACTGAGCCTGGGCGACAGCCGCCTGCAGGCGCAGGGCAAGGTCGGCGACCAGCTCGACGTGGACGCACAACTGCAGCCGCTGCAACTGGCCGACCTGCTGCCCGGCGGCGCCGGCAGCCTGCGCGGCAGTGTGCAGATCAAGGGCCGCCGCGACGCGCCCGACGTGACCGCCGACCTCACCGGCAGCGGCCTGAAGTGGGACGGCTACGGCGCCGACAGCCTCAGCCTGCGCGGGCGCCTGCCCTGGCGCGGCAACGGCGGTGAACTGGCCCTGCGCGGCAGCGCCATCAATGCCGGCGTGCTGCTGCAGACGCTGAGCGTGGATGCGCGTGGCGCGGTGGAGAACCTGCAACTCGATGCCAAGACCCAGAACGACATGGGCGCATTGGCCCTGGCCGGGCAGGTGCGCCGCGACGGCGCGCGTTGGCAGGGCGCCTTGAACACGCTGCGCATCGCCCCGGCCAAGGGCGAACCGTGGCAGTTGCGGCAGGCAGCCAATTTCAGCGTGGCCGGCAGCGCCTTCAGCCTGTCCGAGAGCTGCCTGGCGCCGGGCAGCGGCGGCGCGTTGTGCGTGTCCGCCGACTGGCCGAAGCAGGGCCTGACCCTGCGCGGCGATGCCTTGCCGCTGGCCCTGGTGCAGCCATGGCTGCCGCCCAACAGCGGCCGCAAGATGTACCTGCGCGGCGACCTGTCCATCGACGGCAACTTCAAGCCGGCCGGCAACGCCTGGCAGGGATCGCTGCGCCTGGCCTCGCGCGAAGGCGGCCTGCGCCTGGGCGACAACGCCCGCGGCGAACTGCTGCGCTACGACCAGTTCAGTTTCGTTACCGACTTCAGCGCCCAGCACATCCACTCCAAGCTCGGCATCGGCTTCCAGGGCGACGGCTTCGTCGACGCCACCGTCGACACCGGTTGGGACACGTACGCGCCGCTGACCGGCGAGATCTACATGAACATGGCGCGGCTGTATTGGCTGGAGCTGTTCTCGCCCGACCTGGTCCGGCCCAAGGGCCTGGTCGAAGGCCACGTCAGCCTGCGCGGCACCCGCTCGCAGCCGGCGATGGGCGGCGACGCCACGCTGAGCAACTTCACCGGCGAACTGCCGGCGCTGGGCCTGACCCTGAGCGAAGGCAAGGGCCGCTTCGACGCGCAGCCGGACGGCTCGGCGCGCATCGTCGCCTCGGTCAAGTCCGGCGAGGGTACGCTCAATGTCGATGGCGGCTTGTCCTGGTATGGCGACCGCACACCGCTGCAGTTGAACATCCGCGGCACCAACGTGCTGGTGTCCAACACCGCCGAGTTGCGCGCGGTGGCCAATCCCGACCTGCAGTTCGGCATCGCCAACAAGACCATGATGCTCAGCGGCCAGGTCACCGTGCCATCGGCCGACATCGACCTGGAGCGGCTGGATCGCGGCACCTCGCTGTCCGAGGACGTGGTGGTGCTGGACCCGGCCGATCCCGAGGCCGCGCCGAGTTCGCCGCTGGAGATGGATCTGCGCGTGACACTGGGCGACCAGGTCAAGATGGCGGGCTTCGGCCTCAAGGGCGCCCTGACCGGCGCCATGCAGGTGCGCTCGCGGCCGGGCCGCGAGATGACCGCCACCGGCGGGCTGGACGTCAGCGGCAAGTACAAGGCGTACGGGCAGGACCTGACCATCACCCGCGGTCAGCTCACCTGGAGCAACAACATCGTCTCCGACCCGCGCATCAACATCCGCGCGCAGCGCCAGGTCGCCGACGTCACCGCCGGCATCGACGTCACCGGCCGCGCCACCGCCCCGCATGCGGATGTGTGGTCGGACCCGTCGATGTCGCAATCGGAGGCGATGTCCTATCTGGTGCTGGGCCGCAGCCTCAGCAACACCAGCAGCGCCGAGGCCGACCAGGTCACCGCCGCGGCCAGCGCCCTGTCGGCCGGCAGCGGCCTGCTCGCCTCGCAGCTCGGCGCCAAGCTCGGCTTCGACGACGCCGGCGTCAGCCAGTCGCGCACCCTTGGCGGCTCGGTGGTGGGTTTCGGCAAGTATCTGTCGCCGAAGCTCTACGTCAGCTATGGCGTGTCGTTGATCGGGAGCGGCTCGGTGTTGACGCTGAAGTATCTGCTGGGCAGGGGTTTCGATGCCGAAGTGGAATCGAGCACGGTGGAGAACCGTGGGTCGGTGAATTGGCGGAAGGAGAAGTAGGGACGCAACGGTCACAAAAATCTCCTTGACAAGCATCTAGCTGGTTTAGGAAAGTGAAGCGCTAAAAACGACGCCGCCCTCGGGGACTTGGCCGGCCTGCGGTTGCTCATTTTCTTTTTCAGTCAAAACGTTACGCGACGTGTAATCTGTTCGATGTGACCACAATTCGCTGGTCATGCCGCAACATGGGGCGGCGCGCACGCCACAGGGGGAGTTTTGAACAAGTTGCTCTGTCAGGTCGCACTGGTCGGTGCGGCGCTTTGTGCATTTTCGCTTGGTCATGCGCAGTCGGTCATCGATCAGTACAACAGATCGGTGAAAACCAGTATGGAAATTGCACCGCTAGGCCCGGATGCTTTCGGAGAGCAGGTCTCGATGCTGGATGGCGCGCTGTCCTTCCGCCAAGTCGACGTGTCCGTGAAATTGAATAGCGGTCTTCCTATGTCAATAGGAAGAACGCTGAGCATTCAAGATCAGACACCGGATCAGCAGGGCCGAAGTACATATCGAGATGGTTCCCCATTTGGACTGATGTGGGATCTGGATGTCCCTTACTTGAAAGTAGTAGCTGATGCACGCAGCGGTTGGACTGGCGTGGATGGAAGTGGGAGCCGCTGCAGCAAGGGCGATGCGGCGCCTCCAGTACAGGGCGTTACGCCTTTCAGTATGGTCTCTTACAGTTCGGAATATTACTACACAGGCGTTTACGCCAATATACCCGGGTACGGCGCGGAGTTTCTGAGAACCCCTTTTGGCCACACGATGCCAAATGATGGCAATGCTTATAAGAAAGTTTCAAGATCTAACTGGCGCGCCTCTTGTACGTCCAGCATTAAAAATGGTGCGGGTGAAGGTTTCGTGGTGCTTCTTCCGGACGGAACAAGATTGACGTTTGATTGGCTGGTGAGTAGGCCAACCACGTATTTGCTTGAAACCAACTGCCCCCATGATAACGGTTCGGTTGTGGCAAGCACTTTGGCTTTAAATAACATGCCAAATGTTCCTTCCACTCCTCAGTGTCAGATCTATGTTTCGGTTCCGCGCAATGAATATTTTCTATTTGCCACCAAGGCCGAGGATCGATTTGGTAACGCGGTTTATTATGATTATAATCCCTCCAGCCCTTGGAGATTGACTGCCATCCGAGCCAGTGAGGGGCCGAATATAAGTTTGACTTACAACGGCTCGGGCCAAATTGCCTCCGCATCTTCGAATGGACGAAGCTGGGTCTATGGGTATGATACTTACGGCTCGGCCAATAGATTACGTTCGGTAGCCCTGCCGGACGGAAGCTCTTGGGCGTTCGACTATGAATCCGATTTCAAACATGTTCTTACAGCAAATACGAATGAACTGTGGGGGCACTGTAAGCTTAATCTCGGAACCAAATATTCCGAAACGGCTCCGGGAGCTGGCGAGGACGCGTGGCTACAAATCAAGCATCCCTCTGGACTAGTGGCAAAATATTGGATCAGAAAATTGATCCACGGTACGAGGCAGACGCAGGATGAGCCATACGCATGTACCTTACAGCCGAAACAGGAAGGCCCGTACGGCATCGTTAATTTCTATCTTTATTTAAGCGAGTCAAGCGCTTATCAAATTGCCTCTTTGTATAAAAAGTCCTTGTCCTCCTCGACCACGGGCACACAGGAGTGGACCTACAACTACAGCCCAGGTTGGCAAGCGCCGTACACTTCAATGACGGCTGTGACCGATCCAACCGGAAAGATCCATCGCTATTACTATGGAACCGACAGAAAGATCAACTACGGTCAGCTGCAGCGTGAGGAAACAGTCAAGGATGGTAATGTCGTTGGCTCCGTATCTTACGAGTATGCACCGACCAGTTCGTCGCAGAAGTACCCCAAGCACGAGGGAGGCGGCTACTCCGTTGACAGCCGCGGCTGGGCCGGGCCCTTCACCGGTCAAATGCATCCGCTGATCAAGAAAACGATCGTGCAGGACGGCGGCACCTATGTGTGGGAAGTCAGATCCGACTGCGATAGTGGTTACTGCTTCGATCAATTCATGCGCCCGACGGCGGTCAACAGCTATTTCCAGTAGGTCAAGGACGCTCACAGGGGCGCATATGCGAGCAATTTCTACCTTCATCGTGCTGACGGTTGGTGCATGCGGATTTGCATGCGCCGCAAGCAAGCAGGAAAAGACGACGTACTACGACAATCTATCGTCATGGGTATTGGGCCAGGTTGCCGATGTCACCGATGTCCAAACCTCCATCGTGGAGGTCAAGTACACCTATGATGCGGCGTCGTCATTGCCCATCCAGGAGTATCGCTTTGGCAAGTTGGTCAATACGTCGAGTTACAACGCAGATGGCACATTGGCGTCGTTGAAGGACGGAAACGGCAATGTCACTGCAATGTCCAGCTGGAGGCGTGGGGTACCGCAAACTATCACATTTGCTGATGGGACGAGGCTTTCGGCCTCGGTCGACGACAATGGCTGGATTCGGTCGGTGGCCGATCAGCTCGGTAATGTGACGACCTACGACTACGATGCGGTCGGGCGGCTGACGAACATTGCTTACCCTTCTGGAGATAATGTGGCGTGGAATGCTACCGCTCTGTCGTTTTCGCAAGTCAACGCAACGGAGTATGGTCTTGCGCCCGGCCACTGGAAGCAGACCGTATCGACGGGCAATGCGCGCAAGGAGACGTACTTCGATGCGCTCTGGCGACCGATCGTCACGCTCGAATACGACGCCGGTGCGGGTGGCACACAGCGGTTCCAACGCTTCGCTTACGATCAGGATGGCAGGCAGATCTTCGCTTCCTACGCGGGTGTGTCGGATAACCTGACCGCTGGTAAATGGACGACCTACGACGCATTGGGGCGCATCGTGTCGGTGTCGCAGGATTCGGAACAGCAGTTGCTCACAACGCTGACGGAGTATTTGCAGGGCAATCAGATCCGTGTCACCGATCCGCGCGGCAATCAGACGGTGACCGGCTATCAGGTGTTCGACAAGCCCGATTACAGCGCACCGATCTGGATCCAGCATCCGGAAGGCGCTTACACCGACATCAACCGCGACATCTTCGGCAAGCCCTTGTCCGTCCGCCGCCGTGACGCCAATGGCACGGTGTCTGTGACCCGCAGCTATGTCTACGACGGCTATCAGCAACTATGCAAAACGGTGGAGCCGGAAACCGGCGCTACTGCCAACGGTTACGATGCTGCGGGCAACCTCGTTTGGAGTGCGTCGGGCCTCTCTTTGCCCAGCAGCACGTCCTGCGATGCGGATGCCGCGTTTGCCTCTGGCCGCCGTGTCGATCGCAGCTACGACGTGCGCAACCGAATCAAGGCGTTGAGCTTCCCGGACGGCAACGGCAACCAGGCTTGGAGCTACTGGCCCGATGGCGCGGTCAAACAGATCACTACGCTTAACAATGGTATTGCCACCTACAACAGCTACGCCTACAACAAGCGTCGCCTGCTGATTGCCGAGAGTCAGGGCCAGGCCGATGGCGAAACTTGGGCGATCGGCTACGGCTACAACGCCGATGGCCATCTGGCGGCGCATCGCTATCCGTCTGGGCAGACCGTGGATTACGCGCCTAATGCCTTGGGCCAGCCGACCCAGGCCGGCAGCTACGCCACCGGGGTGAGCTACTACCCGAATGGCGCGATCAAGCAGTTCACCTATGGCAACGGCATCGTCCACACCCTGACGCAGAATGCGCGCCGGCTTCCCGAGACCAGCCAGGATGCCTATAACGGCGTCGCGTTCCTCAGCGATAGCTATAAGTATGACGTCAACGGCAACGTGGCCAGCATCAGCGACGGCGCCACCGGACGGGGTGGCCGCGGCAATCGCAACATGACCTACGACGGTCTGGATCGCTTGGTCAGGGCCGAGTCCCCGATGTTCAGCGTCGCGACCTACAGCTACGACGTTTTGGATAACCTGACCCACGTCGTGGCGCCGGGTCGGGATCACTACTACTGCTATGACGTCAACTGGCAGCTCACCAACGTCAAGACCGGTGGTTGCGGCGGCAGCACGGTCATCGGCATGAGCTACGACCCGCAAGGCAACCTCAGCAACAAGAACGGCCAGGCCTTCCTGTTCGACTACGGCAACCGCTTGCGCCAGGCGACAGGCAAGGAGACCTATCGCTACGACGGCAACGGCCGCCGCACGCTGGCGCTGCAGAGCGCCGGCAATATCGGCTCGCTGTACGACCAGTCTGGCGTGCTGCGCTTCCAGAAGAACCAGCGCCAGTCCAAGTCCACCGACTACATCCTGCTGGGCGGCAGCCTGGTTGCCGAAGCCGATTGGCCGCTGGATCAACTCGCCTCGGTCAAGGACTATGTCAACTGGAACCCGGTCTCCGGCGCGACCCGCTACGTGGTCGAAGAGAGCGTGGATGGCGTCACCTGGACCGCGGTGTACGACGGCAGCCAGGGCAATTGGACCTCGTTGGCCAGGCCGGCAGGCACCTACTCGTACCGCGTGACTGCATGCACGGCGGACGGTAACTGCACCGCGGCTTCGAACGTGACGCATGACCAGCGGCCTGCGGTGGATATCGTGCCGTTGCTGTATCAGCTGCTGTTGAATGGCTAAGTCCAGCCGGGTGCGGTTGAGCTCTTTGCTGTCGCGGCCTGAAAGGCTGTAGGCACTAAGAAACGGCGAACAACGGATTGAAAAGAGGATCAAATGAGCTTGAAGATGATAGGTCTGCTGTTGGCGATTGCAGCATGCCGCTTTTCTTACGAGGCGCACGCTGCCATGCAGGTGTTCTCGGGGGGGGGGGAATCACCTACGTCGAAAACGGCTGGGACGGTGAAGGTATGGCGATCCATACCTCTAACGATGGCCCATCTGGATGTACGGCTCCCCTGAATGATTTCGCGATTGACAAGAATCATCCGGCCTACAAAGAGCTGACGGCGTTGGCGCTGGCGGCTTACACCAGCAATACGGATGTCGAACTCCTGGTTGACTCGGGCGTATGCATTTTCGGCAATCGCACCAAAGTCATTTCAATACGGCTGAAGAAATAAGAGATTACGATGAGGTCGCGCTGATTTGCATGGCGAACATCGATCCAATTACAGGAAGGGAAGCAATATGAAATATGAAAGAGGCTTGCTGTTGGTGTTCGCTTTGCTGAGTTGGCAAGCATCGGCAAACGAATCGATGCAGAACCTCGACGTCGTGCAGTTGGGCACATACCAGGCCCATACCGACCATTTTGTCTGGCTGTCGGACACGCCGGCGGAATGCAAGGCAGCCGTCCCCGGAAACGCTGTCTTGCATTTTCAAGACGACCAACCGGGTGGAAAGGCGTTGCTGGCCGTGTTGATGACGGCATTGGTGAACAAGCGCAAGATCGATGTGCAGGCCAATGTCTGCGACATCGTCGAGGTCTACTTGAAGTAAGCCACTCTGGCGAAGCCTGCACCGTAGACTTCGTTGGGTACGTTCCGCCGTAATGTTGTTAGGGGAAGCGTTGTCGATCCGACTTCCATGAGTAAAGTCGACTCTACATTCGTATCTATGTTCCAACTCGCAAGGACGAGTGATGTCAAATCTCAGGAGATTAGTGCCCCAATGCGACCTATGATTGCAGCTATCATTTTACTGCTTGTCACATTCAGCTCGCCTGCGCAGACAGTTCGTTATGTCCACACTGATGGACTGGGTTCGGTTGTGCTGACGACGGACAACAACCGAAATATCGTAGAGCGCAGTGAATATGAGCCATACGGCAGTTTGCTGAATCGTGCAGCGTCTGATGAACCGGGTTATACGGGTCACGTAATGGACGCCGCCACTAGGTTAACGTACATGCAACAAAGGTATTATGATCCAGAGATTGCTAGATTTCTCTCTGTTGATCAGGTAACCGCATACGGAAATGCCTCTAATTTTAACCGTTTCACTTATGCGAGAAATAACCCTTACAAGTATACCGATCCTGACGGCAGGGATGTAAAGTGTAATGGTAGAGATTGCCATATCCATAGCCAAAATATGGCTGAATTTTGGTTCAGCGATTATCCGAATTATACACTAATAACTCTGCGCACGGCTGCTTTTGATACTGCCATAAAATACATAACAGCAATAATAAAATTAAATAATCTTTTAAACAAGAGTGAATCAGTTGCTGACCCTTCAAGTGCTTCGGGTGAAAATGGTTCAGTAGGTATTCCTCCTCTGCCCACAGATTTAGTTGGAGATCAAAGCAGTCCCCTTGCCGGCCCCAATAAAAGCGGAAAGAGACATACAAGTGGGAAATTGACACCTGAAAATGGGGGTACCGGCGACTATGCAACTGACCTAGAGAAGCTTACTGGTGGGACGAGACCTTGGAGGCCAGGTGACAAAGCGCCGCCAGGCAGCCAGGTTGGAGAGAATGGAATCTTTGGGCGGCCAGTTAATTCATCTGGCGGGAAAACTATTGATATTCCTCAAAATGGCGAAAAGCCTCATGAATCCTTACACTACGACTAAAGAAACCTCTGATGGAAGAATACTCTTACCGCTGCAATGTGATGGTGTTCAGTACGAAAAAATTAAAGATTTGCTGACAGGGGAAAAGTTGCAGTCAATAAATTTTCCTAATGGTCAAGAGCTGTCTTTGACTTGGTTCGTTCGATTAAATTTTGCTTCTGGGGTGGTGGCAGAGATTACATCCTCAAGCACGCTAGCATTTGAAAATGAAGAGCTTGGAAGTATTAATTTTGGAATCGTAAGTTCTGGAAAATTGCAAGCTAATCTAGAAGATTTTGAAGTAAAAGACTTCACTGTTGCTAATGTTCAGATATTGAGCTTTTCCATAAGAAATTTTACTGTTGATGCGGGGCTTGTTATTACTTCTGGGAAGGATGAAAAAATGTTCTTGGCAGCCGGGGAATTTCCTGGCTCTATTTCGGTGGCTGCACCTTTCATATCAGGTTCATTTGCGCCTCAATTCCCAATTGAAGATTACGAGTTGCGCTGCTTCATCGTGCCCTAGAGCGCACCATGAAGTCAGCTTCGCCGGAAATGGCCGTTGATGCAGGGTAACGCGGCAGTCAGAGATTGCCGGTCCAGCGTGGGCAAGCTAAGGTCGACACCTGTCGTGTTTCCCGAAATAGCTCCATGCCTAAGCCCACCAGACTGGCTGCGACCCTCAGTCTCGCCATCACCGCAAGCCTCGCCGCCCATGCCGACGAAGGCATGTGGATGCCGTCGCAGATGCCAGAGCTGGCCAAGCCATTGCACGAGACTGGATTCCAGGGCGACCCGCAGAACTTGGCCGAGGTCACGCAGCCGCCGTTGAGCGCGGTGGTGAAGGTCGGAGGCGGGACTGGGGCGTTCGTGTCTGGGGATGGGTTGTTGTTGACCAATCACCACGTCGCCTACGGGGTGATCCAGTACAACACCTCGGCGAAGGAGAACCTGATCGAGAACGGGTTCATCGCGCGGGATCGCGCCGATGAGCGCGCCGCCAATCCCGATTTCCGGGTGCTGGTGACGGTGGGTTTCGACAAGGTCACCGATCAGGTGCTGGGGCCGGCCAAGGGCAAGACCGGGCGCGCTTATTACGATGCGGTGGATGCGGCGAGCAAGCGCATCGTCGCCGATTGCGAGCGCGAGGCTGGGGTGCGCTGCAGCGTTGCCAACATGTATTACGGCACCGACTTCTACCGCATTCGCCAGTTGGAACTGCGCGACGTGCGCCTGGTGTATGCGCCGCCGCGGGCGATCGGCAACTACGGCGACGAGATCGACAACTTCATGTGGCCGCGGCACAGCGGCGATTTCACCTTGCTGCGCGCCTACGTGGGCAGGGACGGCAAGCCGGCGGACTACAGCGCCGATAACGTGCCCTACCAGCCACCGGCGCATCTGCAGATCGCCACCGATGGGCCGAAGGCCGGCGATTTCGCGATGCTGGCCGGTTACCCCGGCATCACCTACCGGCATCGCACCGCGGCCGAGTTCGCCGAGCAGGTAGAAGCGACGCTGCCGCAGCGGGTGGCAGTGCTGGACCAGTTGATTGGGGTGATCGAGACGGCGGGCAAGACCGACGCGGAGGCGCGTACGCGCTATGCGTCGCAACTTCAGTCGCTGAAGAACAATCGCAAGCGGGCCGCTGGCGAACTGGAAGGGCTGCAGCGCAGCGATGCGGTGCGGCTGCGCGCGGAGGACGAGCGCGGCATGCTTGCGGCTACCCATGGCAGCGATGCGCGCGATATCGCGGCGCTGCAGAAGGTACTCGGCCAGGCCTCGTCGCTGCGCGAGCGCGACCTGCTGCTGGGGTTGATCGCCACGCAGACCCAGGCGCTGCGTTCGGCGCTGACGCTGGAGCGGCTGCGGCTGGAGGCGGCCAAGCCGGATGACCAGCGCGAGAGCGGCTATCAGCAGCGCGACCTGGCGCTGATAGAGGGCATGCTCAAGCAGGTGCAGCGGCGCTATTCGCCGACTGTGGAGAAGGCGCTGCTGACCGCGCTGTTGACCCGCTACCAGCAGCTGCCTGAAGCGCAGCGGGTGCCGGAGTTCGATGCGGTGTTCGGGCGGACCCCGGCGCTACTGCAGGCGGCGCTGGACAAGGCCTATGCCGGCACCGCGCTGGGCACCGAGGCCGAGCGCCTGTCGCGCTTCGCTGTTGCGCGCGAGGGCAAGGCACCCGCGGCCGATCCGTTGATGACTTTGGCCGCCACGCTGGTGCCTGCGCAGCTGCGCCTGGACGACGAGCGCAAGGCGCGCGAGGGCGAGCAGTTGCGGTTGCGCCCGGCCTACATGCGTGCGCTGTTCGCCTGGCGCAAGCAGCAGGGCCGTGCGGTCTATCCGGACGCCAACAGCACGCTGCGGATCAGCTATGGCCGCGTCGAGCCGCTGGCGCCGCGCGATGCGGTCAGCTTCGCGCCGCTGACCACGGTGGCCGGCATCGTCGAGAAGAACACCGGCAAGGAACCGTTCGATGCGCCCAAGCCGTTGCTGGCGGCGATCGCCAAGGGCGACTTCGGCAGCACCGTCGATCCGCAGTCGAAGACGCAGCCGGTGAACTTCCTGACCAATCTGGACACCACCGGCGGCAACTCCGGCTCGCCGGTGCTCAATGCGCGCGGCGAGCTGATCGGGCTGAACTTCGACAGCAACTGGGAGGCGGTCAGCGCCAGCTGGTGGTACGACCCGCGCTACAAGCGCGCGATCCATGTGGACATGCGCTATCTGCGCTGGCTGATGGCCAAGGTGTATCCGGCGCCGCAATTGCTGAAGGAGTTGAACGTTCCGCAGGAGTGAGCCCGACGTTCGTCGGGGCGCGGCAAGCCTGGTCGATGCGGTCGATTCCGCGTCGGTCGCCGCAACGCGGATGAAACGCGATGCGGCATCGCCGCTGCGGGGTTCACCGAATAGCTCGCGCCTGTCGGCAGCAGTACGCGTTGCGACGCGTGCCGCTGCCTCGGAGGCGACACGCAGCGGATGGCGGCAAGGCCACGATCGGCCGGCGGCGAGCGACGGGCGGGGTGCGCCCTAGGCGATGGCGGCATCCAGTTGCGCGATGGCGTTGGCCACGACCGTGGCGAACGGTGCGTCCACGTCTACCGAGATCACGTCCGCTTCGTCCAGCGGCAGTTCCAGCGTGTCGAGCTGGCTCTGCAGCAGCGTCGGCGGCATGAAGTGGCCGTGGCGTGCGGCCAGGCGCTCGGCGATCACGTGCGCGGCCGCGTGCAGGAATACGAAGCGCATCGGTACGCCGGTGTCGCGCAACTGTTGCCGGTGCGCCTTGCGCAGCCCGGAGAAGGCCAGCACCACGCTCTGCCCGGCATCCACCGATGCACGCAGGCGTTGCGCCAGGGCCGCCACCCAGGGCGCGCGCTGCGCGTCGCTGAGCGGGATGCCGTGCGCCATCTGTGCCTTGGCGGCGGCGCTGTGGAAATCGTCGGCGTCCAGGAAGGTGATGCCGTAGTGCGCCGCAAGCGCCTGGGCGACGCTGGTCTTGCCGCTGCCGGAGACGCCCATCACGATGATGGCGTCGGCGCGCGGCGGCGGGGAAGAGGCGAGGTGAGTCACGTGGTGCGGTTCCGGTGTGGTCTTGCGGATGATGCCCGGGTGGGCGTTGCTCGGACGTGCAGTGCGGCTGCAACAAGGTAATGCGATTTTTCGCTCAGCGGCATCCTCTGCTTGCAGGCGGATGTGGTGCTTCGTGGAAAGCCGGTTCTGTCTGGGATCATCGCGTCGGGGCTGAAGCCCCTCCCACAGGGATGCCAGCCAGGCCCCCGTGGCTGTGCTTACTTCGTCGCGTCAGCCGTTGACGGCTTCTTGGGCGTGGTGTGGACGTACGGCGCATCTGTAACTAGGTCGTGCGCCTCTTTCGCTCACCAGCGCTGGTATCTGCTGGTGGTGTGCGCGCCGTGGAAACCGTGTTCTGCCGTGGAATATCGCGTCGGGGCTGAAGCCCCTCCCACAGGGACTCCATCCAGGGCTGCTGGTTCCGCACACCGCGTCTACATCCTCCGGCCGGGCGTTTACACCGCCGCACTCGCTGTTTCCACCAGGTCGTCCCACCGCAGCCGCGTGCCGGAGGCGTCGTCGCTGTGCTGCAGGGCGCGGCGGACGGCGCGGCGCATGGCGCGGCTGATCCAGTTCTGCAGGTCGCGGCCGGACTGGCCCTCGCTGCGATCGGCGATCCAGGTCGCCGCGGCGTCGGCGTCGAGATCCAGCGGTTTGCCGCGCAGCAGGCGCGCGACGATGGCGGTACGCGCCGCGTGGTCGGGCAGGGCGATGGCGATCTGCCGGTCCAGCCGCGACAGCAGCGCCGGGTCGATCGCGGCGGCGTGGTTGCTGGCGGCCAGCAGGAACACCTGGCCGGCCTGGCTGGCGACGCCGTCCAGTTCCTGCAGCAACTGGCCGACGATCTCGCGGGTGAAGGCGTCGTCGCCGTCGGCACCGCGCGCCGGCGCGACGATGTCCAGTTCGTCGACGAACACGATGCACGGCGCCTGCGCCCGCGCGCGCTCGAACGCGGCCTGCACGCGCTGGCCGGACTGGCCGAGATAGCCGGCCTTGAGGTCGGCGCTGCTCAGGGCGATGAAGGCCAGGCCCGACTGGCTGGCCAGGATCCGCGCGACCTGGGTCTTGCCGGTGCCCGGCGGGCCGACCATCAGGATGCCGCGCGGCACCGGCACGCCCAGCGTGGCCAGGGTCTCGGCGTTGCGCAGTTCCTTGCCCAGGCCGACGAACTCTTCGACCGTGGCCGCCGGCAGCACGATGTCGTCCCAGCCGAGCGTGGCGACGACCGTGGAGCCTTTGCCGCGCAGCGTGCGCAGTTGCGCGAGCAGGGTGGCGTTGTCGAGCGTGCCGTCGACGCACTCGGCGGCGACCCGCGCCACCAGGGTGTGCAGGTCGCGGCCGGACAGACCGCTGCTGTCGGCGATCACCTGTGCGTCCGGCGCCAGTGCGAAACCGGCGCGCCGCAGTTCGGCGCCGAGGATGCGCGCGCGTGCGGCGGCGTCGGGCAGGCCGATGGCGATGCTGGCGGTGAAGCGCGACAGGATCGCGTCGTCCAGCAGCGCCGGGCGGTTGGTCGCGCCGATCACCAGCACCTGCCCGTGCGCGGCGCGGAAGCCGTCCCACTCGGCGAGAAAGGTCTGCACCAGCTCGGCGCCGAAGCTGTCGCTGTCGGTGCCGCCGCGGCGCGCGAACACGCTTTCGCATTCGTCGATGAACAGGATCGCCGGGGCGTGTTCGCGGCAGCGCTGCCAGATCGCCTGCACCTTGGGCCCGGTATGGCCGACGTGCGCGGCCTTCAGGTCGGCCACACCCAGCGCTTCGACATGGCAGCCGGCATGGCGCGCCAGCTTGCGCGCGATCAGGGTCTTGCCGGTGCCCGGCGGCCCGTGCAGGAGCATGCCTTTCGGCGCCGGGGCGCGTCCTGACACGAACAGGTCCATCAGTTTCAGGATCTGGTCGAGCGTGGCGTCGGGCAGGGCGATGTCGGCCCAGTGCCGCTGCACCGCCTCCAGGCTCTGCAGCCGCTGCTGCAGCGCGCGTTGCTGGCCGCATGCCATGTTCCAGGCCTGCACGTGATCGTGCAGCGCGGCGATCGGGGCCGCATCGTCCACCGCCTCCTGGGCGAGCGCGAGCGCCACGGCGTGCAACGCGGGCGCGGCGGTTTCCGTCAGGTCATGGTCGATGACGAGGAAGGCCGCGGCGTGGTCGGGATCCGGCAGCACGATCAGCGCCTGCAGGCGCGGTTCCTGTGCGCCGTCGTGCAGGGCCAGCAGGCGCGCACCGGACAGATCGCCATGCGTGGCCGCTACCGTCCAACGGCCGTGCAGGGCGCGCTGCGGCCACGGCGCGCGGGTCACCGGATACGTCGATCCCGGATCGTGCTGCGCGGCGTCGGCCACCTGCGCCAGCGCCAGCGGCGTGCGCGCGAACGCCTGCAGCGCGCGCCGTTCGGCATGGCTGTGGTGCCAGGCCAGCAACTGCGCGCCGGCGACGACCAGCAGGCCGTACACCAGCAGCGACGGCAGCAGGCTCTGCAGGATCAGGCCGCCATCGCCATGCAGGCCGAGCTGGCGCCACCAGTCCAGGAAGCCGCGCGTCTCGCCCAGCCAGTGCGCGCTCGTCCACGGTAGGACCAACACCAGGAGACCGATCAAGGCCGCGCGCCAGCGCCAGTCCGGCAGCAATGGCCGCAGCAGCAGTGCCGGCCCCCAGGCGCGGCGGCGTTCGCGCCGTACCGCCGCCCGCGCGGCCAGCCTCGCCTGCGCGACGAAGCGGCGCCGGATCGCGGCCACCGCCTGTTCCACCGCCGGCAGGCGCCGTTCCACCTCCGCATCGGCCTGCGCCTGCCGCGCCTGCGCCTGCTGCAATTGCGCGTGCAGGCGCTGCGTCCGCTGTTGCAGCGACGGCGGGGGCGTCGGCACGGCGGCCGGGATGCCGGACATCAGCAGGGGCGGGCGCAGGTGGTCACCGCGCGCATCTTAGCCCGAGCGCCGGCGGGGCGGCCGTGGCGGGAGCGATGTGCGCGGTGCGCTGGCATGGCCTGGATGAAGGCCACGGGGCCGATAGGTGCAGCGGGGAAGACCATCGGGGCGGCTGTCCGCTTGAAGCGGGCGCTGCGGTGGCAGGGTGAGGGGCTGGATGGCGAATCTCGGCCCGGAGGCACCACCGCGTCGTCCGACGAGAAGTGTCCTGTAGGAGTCAACTGTCATGCCCCAGCGATAACCGGAGGGGCGTACGGTGCCTGATCGCGCGCGATGGCATTGAGCCAGCGCAGGAACTTGTGCATGCAGGCGACGATGGCGACCTTGGCCGGCTTGCCGGCCGCGCGCAAGCGCGCGTAGGTGTTGGCCAAGGGGGATTTGGCGCGGATGCTGGCCCAGGTGGCCATGTACAGCACGCCTCGCACGTCGGCACGGCCGCCTTTGATGCGACGTTGGCCTTTCCAGCAGCCGCTGTCGTGATTGAACGGGGCCAGCCCGACCAGGGCGGCGAGCTTGCGTGGCGGCAGCGTGCCCAGCTCTGGCAACCGCGCGGCCAGGACCGCGCGCAGGATCGTGCCGAGCCCAGGCACCTTGGGCAAGCTCGAGCAGGTCTTGCCCTGCTGCTCGATCTCCTGCGTCAATGTCTGGATCTGCTGGTTCAGCAGGGCGACCACCTCTCGGCAGCGGCGTTGCACCTTGGCGCTGGTGATGTGCTCCAGGCGCCGCCGATGGGCATCGCGCTGGCCCACCAGGGTGGCGCGTAGGTCCAGCAGTTCGCGCAGGGACTGAAGATGCTCGGGCACCACGGTCGTGGGCGTGGCCGGGATGTGCTGGGCGGCGATGGCCAGCAGGCGCGCGTCCAGGGCGTCGGTCTTGGCCTGCAGGCCCAAGGCTTGGGCTAGCTTGCGCGGACGATCGGCGGCCATCCGCACTGCCGGCAGGTCCGCCTCTCGGAGTACCTGCAGCACGGCATGTTCGTAGCCGCCACTGGCTTCCAGCACGATCCGCTCGCAGCCCAGCGCCGCCAGGCGTTGGGCCAGCGCACGCTGCCCCTGTGGCGTATTGGGTTGGGTCCAGGCCTGCTCGTCCGGCAGGACATGAATGACCAGTTCGGCCTTGGATACATCGATCCCGACATAGCGCCGCATAGACGTTCTCCGCAGTAGACTCAGGAACGAGAGCACTCCTGCCGATGCCCATGCTTGTGGAGTTCGAGCTCGCGACTCGGGCAACTGTTCGGGCTGATGAGGCAGGAGATACGGGGTGCGGCGGCGCTGACTCCTACTCGTGCTTGCTGGCACTGCGGCTAAACGGCCTGCCGCACTCCGCTCTCACCTATAACGATAGACCCTCATTTGACACAAGCGGCTTCAGCCGCGACGGGCTTTACCGAGCATGCTTGGCACGCGGCAAGAATAAAGAGGCTGGCCCTGGCCGCGGTCATGCGCACGCTGCCGACCGTCGCCTGGGCCATGGTGCGCAACCCTGCTCCCTGCGACGGCTCCCAGCTCTTTGCCTTGCCAGAGCGTTGACGGGGAACAGAGTGCCTACAGCGCAAGCGGCACCCGGCTTGATCGTGGCGAGACCAGGCGATTGGACGTTCCCTCACGCCGCTCCCACAAGCGGAGATCGCCTCGGTTGTGGGAGGGGCTTCAGCCCCGACGCGAGGCAGCGATGCCGCTGCAGGAACCTCGCGGATGCAGTGGGCGATGGTCGGACGCGGTGGTCCTCGCGCCCCCGACTACGCCGACACGCCGGCCAGCCTCTAGACTGCACGCATCGTCGTGGGGGCTCGCCTTTGGTTTCCAGTTGGATCCTGCTGCTGGTGTCGGTCGGCTATGCGGCGCTGCTGTTCGCGGTGGCGTGGTGGGGCGATCGCCGTCCGCTGTACCCGGAACGGCCGTGGCTGCGGCCGGCGGTGTACAGCCTGGCGCTGGCCGTGTACTGCTCGTCGTGGACGTTCTACGGCGCGGTCGGCAGTGCGGTGCGCAACGGCGCCGGCTATCTGCCGATCTACCTGGGCCCGCTGCTGATGCTGCTGTTCGGCTGGCGCATCGTCGAGCGCCTGGCGCTGATCGCGCGCAGCGAGAACACGGTGTCCATCGCCGACTTCATCTCCTCGCGCTATGGCCGCTCGCGGCGCCTGGCCGCGCTGGTGGCGGTGATCGCCCTGGTCGGCGTGGTGCCGTACCTGGCGCTGCAGTACAAGGCGGTGGCGATGAGCCTGCAGGTGCTCAGCGGCCAGTCCAGCGCCGGGGCGCCGTTCTATGCCGATCCGGCGCTGTACGTGGCGTTGGGGATGGCGCTGTTCGCCACGCTGTTCGGCACCCGCCAGGTCGATGCCACCGAGCACCACCACGGCATGATGCTGGCGATCGCGCTGGAGTCGGTAGTCAAGTTGCTGGCGATGGTGGCGGTGGGCGTGTTCGCCTACGTGTGGCTGTCCGCGCGCGACGGCGGCCAGGTGCTGGCGTCGACGCGCACGCTGTTCCAGAACACCCCGCCGGTGGGCTTCATCTCGCAGACCCTGCTCAGCTTCCTGGCCCTGGTGTGCCTGCCGCGGCAGTTCCACGTGGCGGTGGTGGAGTGCAGCGACGTCGGCGACATCCGCAAGGCGCGCTGGCTGTTCGGCCTGTACCTGGTGCTGATTTCGGCGATGGTGGTGCCGATCGCCGCGGCCGGCATCGCCCTGTTCGGCGGCGGCAACGTGGCCGACGACAGCATCGTGCTGGCGCTGCCGCTGGCCGAAAGCCGCAGCGCGCTGGCGCTGGTCGCCTACGTCGGCGGCTTCTCCGCGGCCACCGGCATGGTCATCGTCTCCAGCATCGCGCTGGCGACGATGATCAGCAACGACCTGGTGATGCCGGTGCTGCTGCGCCGCCGCGGGCACCAGGCCGCCGATGCCGACGTGGCCTCGAAGGTGCTGTGGATCCGTCGCCTGGCGATCCTGCTGCTGGCGCTGATCGCCTACGGCTACTACCGCAGCAGCAGCAACGACACCACGCTGGCGTCCTACGGCCTGATGGCCTTCGCCGCGGTGGCGCAGTTCGCGCCGGGGGTGATCGGCGGGCTGTACTGGCGCGGTGCCAGCCGCAAGGGCGTGGAGACCGGCATGGTGTTGGGCTTCGCCACCTGGATCTACACGCTGCTGCTGCCGGCGCTCACCCAGGCCGGCTGGCTGGCGCCGGCCTGGCTGCTGGACGGGCCGTTCGGCATCTCCTGGTTGCGCCCGCAGCAGCTGTTCGGCATGAGCGGTTGGGACCCGCTGGCGCACGGCACGTTCTGGTCGCTGCTGGTCAACGTCGGCACGATGATGCTGGTGTCGGCGCGCTGGCGCCCGGGCCTGGACGAGCGCCTGCGCGCGGCGCCGTTCCTGGAACCGTATTCGCAGCGTCCGGCGGTGGCCGGCGACTGGCTGGGGCAGGTGCGCGTGATCGACCTGCAGGCGCTGGCCGAGCGCATGGTCGGCGAACGCCACGCCCGCCGCGCCTTCGCCGAACAGGCGCAACTGCTCGGCCGCGAGCCGCAGCCCACCGCGGTCGCCGACCGCGCCTGGGTGCAGTTCACCGAGCGCCTGCTCGCCGCTTCGATCGGCGCGGCCTCCGCACGCCTGGTGCTGACCAGCCTGCTGCGCGGCTCGGGCATGGACCTGGGCGAAGTGGTGGCGGTGCTCGACGAGGCCGGGCAGGAGCTGCGCTTCAACCGCGAGATCCTGTCCACCACGCTGGAGAACATCAGCGCCGGAGTCAGCGTGGTCGATCCGGCGATGCGCCTGACCGCGTGGAACCGCCGCTACCAGCAGATGTTCGGCTATCCCGACGGCATGCTTTACGTCGGCCGCCCGGTCGCCGACCTGATCCGCTACAACGCCGAGCGCGGCGAGCTGGGCGGCGGCCAGGTGGAGGACCAGATCGCCCGCCGCATCGCGCACATGCGTGCCGGCACCCCGCACGTGTTCGAACGCACCCGCAGCGACGGCAAGGTGATCGAGATGCGCGGCCAGCCGCTGCCCGGCGGCGGCTATGTCACCAGCTACAACGACATCACCGACTACAAGCGCGCCGAGCAGGCCTTGCTCGAAGCCAACGAGACCCTGGAACAGCGCGTGGCCGACCGCTCGCGCGAGGCTGAGCTGGCACAGCAGTCCAAGACCCGCTTCCTGGCCGCGATCAGCCACGACGTGCTGCAGCCGCTCAACGCCGCGCGGCTGTTCGCCTCGGCCTTGCGCGATGCGCACCAGAACGAGGAGCAGCGGCATCTGGCCGAGCGTGTGGATGCTTCGCTGCGCGCGGCCGAGGAACTGCTCGACGGCCTGCTCGACGTGTCGCGGCTGGACGCCGGCGGCCTGCGCCCGACCATCGAGGATGTGGATGCCGGCCTGTTGCTGCGCGAACTGGCCGCGCAGTACAGCCCGATCGCCGCCGGCCGCGGTCTGCGCCTGCACGTGTATGCGCGGCCGTTGTGGGTGCGCAGCGATCGCCGGCTGCTGCGCCGGGTGCTGCAGAACTTCCTCGCCAACGCGCTGCGCTATACCCGCCAGGGCCGCATCGTGCTGGGCATGCGCCGCCGCGGCGCGGCGCTGGAACTGCAGGTCTGGGACACCGGCCCGGGCATCCCGCCGCACCACATGCAGCAGATCTTCGACGAGTTCCAGCGCTACCAGCAGCCGTTCGACTGGGGCGAGCAGGGGCTGGGCCTGGGCCTGTCGATCTGCCAGCGCATCTCGCGCCTGCTCGGCCACGACCTGGACGCGCGCAGCCGCGTCGGCCACGGCAGCATGTTCTCCATCACCCTGCCGCGGGCGGCGCCGCCGCCGCAGGCGCAGCAACGCCCGCCGCGTGGGGCGGCGGCGGCCGATTCGCTGGCCGGGCTGCGCGTGCTGTGCGTGGACAACGACCAGGAAATCCTCGACGGCATGCGTGCGCTGCTCGGCCGCTGGCAGGTGGAGGTGATCTGCGCCAGCACCGTCGACGCGGCGCTGGCGCAGGCCGCGTGCGCGCCGCACGTGATGCTGGTCGATTACCACCTGCACGACCGGCTCGACGGCCTGGAGACCCTGGACGCGCTGCGCGAGGCCATGCCCGGGCCGGTGGCTGGCGCGCTGCTCACCGCCGACGGCCGCGACGAACTGAAGCTGCAGGCCCGCGAGCGCGGCTACCGGCTGCTGACCAAGCCGGTCAAGCCGGCCTCGCTGCGCGCCTTCCTCACCGCCTACCACGATCCGATCTAGGACCATCGCGCGTTTGTGTAACGGCAATGTATGCGCTGTATGGCAACCGACGGCGCGGCCGGCGTGGCGGCGGGCGCGGCAGGGCGGCTAAGGTGACGGACCGCCCACGACCCGCCTGCGCATGACCTCCCTGGACGACACCGCGATCCCCCCGCTCCCGGACCTGCTGGCGGCGCTGGAGGCCGGCCAGGCGCAGACCCTGGAACGCGGCGCCCGCGCCTACCTGCGGCAGCGTCCCGACGACGTCCTGGCCAGCAGCCTGCTGGCGATGAGCCTGCAGATGCAGGGCCAGCCGGCGCCGGCGGCCGCCCTGTACCGCACGCTGGCCGAGCGCGAGCCGCACGAGGTGGCGCACTGGAACAACCTGGGCACCGCCTTGCGCGAGGCCGGCGAACCCGACGCGGCGGGCGCGGCCTATCTGCGTGCCCGCGCGCTGGCGCCGGACGATCCGTTGCCGCACCACAACCTGGGCCTGCTGGCGATGGACGCCGGCGACTACGCCGCCGCCCGCGAACACCTGCTCGATGCGCACGCGCTGGCGCCGCACGCGCCGCCGCTGTGCGTGCACGCGGCGATGGCCTGCCACGAATGCGGCGACTTCCAGCGCGTGCAGGCGCTGATCGCCGACTGGCGGCAGTGGCCGCCACTGGATCCGGACACCACCGTGGAGCTGGCCTGGCTGTTGTCGCAGGGCGGCGAGACCGACGCCGCCTGCGAGCTGCTGCGCGCCTGCGCCCAGGGGCCGATGGCGCAGCCGGCGCGGGCCTGGTCGCGGCTGGTGCTGGTGCTCGAACGCGCCAACCGCCTGCCGCAGGCGCGCGAAGCCGCCGCGCAGCTGCCGCCGCCGGAACGGATCGACGACCCGGACGTGCGCCAGGACGCCTGCAATGCGCTGGCGGTGCTGGCCATGCGCGAGGGTCAGTGGCAGCAGGCGCATGCGCTGTTGCGCGGGCTGCTGGCCGCCGGCAGCGCGGTCGACCGGCGCAAGCAGAGCAACCTGTTCTTCGCCCTGGCGCGGGTCTGCGACCGCCTGGGCCTCTATGACGAAGCGCTGGACGCCTGCGCGCAGGGCCATGCCGGCCAGGTCGAGAGCCTGGCCGCGCTGGTGCCGGAGCTGGCGGCGGCGGACGCGCCGCCGTTGCCGGTCGCGCAGGTCCGCTGGGATCCGGCGCGCCACGCCGCGGTGCGGCCGGTGGCCGCACCGGCCATGGCCGACTCGCCGGTCTTCGTGGTCGGCTTCCCGCGCTCGGGCACCACCCTGCTGGAACAGATGCTCGACGCCCACCCGCAGTTGGTGGCGATGGACGAGCGGCCGTTCCTGCAAGGGCTGGCCGACCGCCTCGAGGCGCGCGGCGTGGCCTGGCCGGACGGGTTGGGCGAGCTCGACGATGGCGCCTGCGCCGCGTTGCGCGCCGAGTACTGGCAGGCGGTGCGCGGGGTGGTGCAACTGCAGCCGGGCCAACGTCTGGTCGACAAGAACCCGCTGAACCTGCTGCGCCTGCCGCTGATCCGGCGCCTGTTCCCCGAGGCGCCGGTGATCCTGGCGCTGCGCCATCCCTGCGACGTGCTGCTGAGTTGCTACATGCAGGCGTTCCGCTCGCCGGCCTTCGCCCTGCTGTGTTCCAGCCTGCCGCGGCTGGCGCGCGGCTATGCCGATGCCATGGACTTCTGGCGCTACCACGCCGCCTTGCTGCAGCCGCGCACGCTGGAGCTGCGCTACGAGGACCTGGTGGCCGACCCGCAGGCGCAGGTGGCGCGCCTGGGGCAGTTCCTGCAACTGGCGCAGCCGGAGCGGCTGCTGGAGTTCCAGCGGCATGCGCGGGACAAGGGCTTCATCAGCACGCCCAGCTACGCCCAGGTGGTGGAGGGCATCAACCGCAACGCCCTGGACCGCTGGCACGCCTACCGCGACGCCTTCGCGCCGGTGCTGCCGGTGCTGCAACCGTTCCTGCAGCACTGGGACTACCGCGGCGGCTGAGCGCTGCGTGTTGTCTGAACCGTTCCCGTCTGCGGGTTGAACGGCAAAACGCCGCACGCGCTGTACCGCGGTTGAAGCGGCGTTTTTGTCAGGGGCTGGCGCACGCTGGCACACCGAAACAACACCCTTCTTATAAAAAACTAACAAGTGCCTGACGGTCCCGTAATGGACCGCTGGCCCGAGGCATCCATTTCGCCCGCCGCGCCTTCGAGGTGCCCGGGATGGTTCGCGCCTGCGTGCAACGCCGGCGCTTGTCGCACATCACATGAGGTCTTCCCGATGTCCGTAGCAAAGAACAGACTCGCTCACGCCGTTTGCCTGGCCATGGCCGCGCTTCCCGCCACGCTCTACGCGCAGAGCGCCGCGCCGGCGGCGGCCGCGTCCGGCGATGCGCCGGTGACCCTGGACAAGCTCACCGTCACCGGTTCGCTGGTGCGTCGCGTGGACGTGGAGACCGCCAGCCCGGTCGCCGTGGTCGATCGCCAGCAGATCCAGCAGAGCGGCAAGCAGACCCTGGGCGACCTGTTGCAGGCGCTGCCCGGCATCGCCGGCGCCGCGACCAACCCGCAGGTCAACAACGGCGGCGGCGACGGCGCCTCGACCATTTCGCTGCGCGGCCTCGGCGACGAGCGCACGCTGATCCTGATCGACGGCCACCGCATCCAGAACAACGACGTCAACTCGATCCCGGCCAACATGATCGACCACGTCGAAGTGCTGAAGGTCGGCGCCTCGGCGATGTACGGCTCCGACGCCATCGGCGGCGTGGTCAACTTCATCCTGCGCAAGAACTTCGAGGGCGGCGAAGTCTCGGCCAACTACGGCCAGACCAGCCGCGGCGACGGCGCGCGCCAGGGCGGCAGCTTCACCTTCGGCAAGACCTGGGACCGCGGCAACGTCGTGGTCGGCCTGGACTACAACAAGCAGAATGACGTTTCCAGCGCCAACCGCGCGTTCTCCAAGTACGCGATGTACCTGTCCAGCGGCAGCGTCTACAAGGGCGGTTCCAGCCGCACGCCGACCGGCTACTACAAGCTGCCGGCGGCGACCCTGGCGGCCAACGGCTGCAGCGCCAACGGCGCGCTGACCGGCAACGGCAGCGGCGGCTACAAGTGCTACAGCTCCTCGGCCGACGCCTACAACTACCAGGCGCAGAACCTGCTGCTGACCCCGCAGCAGCGCGTCGGCGGCTTCGTGCTCGGCAGCTTCAACATCACCGACTCGACGCAGGCGTACGTCAACGCCTACCACAACCACACCATGTCCAACTTCGCGATCGCGCCGCTGCCGTTCGATGCGCAGAACGACGGCATCACCATCGCCGCGAACAACCCGTACAACCCGTTCGGCGTGGAGTTCGGCCCCAACGGCTACGAGTTCCGTTCGCGCTTCACCACCCTGGGCCAGCGCGAAGGCTTCTACGACACCGCCACCGACCAGGACGTGATCGGCCTGAAGGGCGGCATCGGCGACAGCAGCTGGGTGTGGGACGCCAACTTCAACTACGGCCACTACCGCCAGCGCAACTGGAGCCACGGCTACGTCGACTACGCCGCGCTGCAGAACGCGATCAACAGCGGGCAGGTCAACATCTTCGACCAGGGCAACGCCAATACCGTCGCCTGGCTCAAGAGCAACGAGTCGATTCCGCGCCAGGAAACCACCACCATCATGCGGCAGTGGGAAGCCAGCGCCAACGGCAGCCTGTGGGAGATGCCGGCCGGCGCCGCGCAGCTGGCGGTGGGCGCGCTGTACCGCAAGGAGAGCCTGGACTCCACGGTGTCGGCCAACGCGCTGATCAACAGCGACAACACCTGCGCCATCTCCTCCGAAGCCTGCGCCTCGCCGCTGAGCGGCAGCTTCAACGTCAAGGAAGCCTACGCGCAGCTGTTCATGCCGGTGCTGGAGCAGTCCTCGCCGATCGGCGCGCTCAACCTGACCCTGAGCGACCGCTATTCCGACTACAGCAGCGTGCGCTCGGGCAACAACAGCGCCTCGTTCCAGGTGGAGTGGCGGCCGATCCACGACCTGATGGTGCGCGGCACCGCGGCGCAGGTGTTCCGTGCGCCGACCATCACCGACATCTACCAGGGCCCGACCGCCGACTCGCCGAACTTCGTCGACCCGTGCATCGGCTACAGCGGTAGCGGCAACGCCAATGCCTGCGCCGGCGTGCCCGCCGGCTGGACCGGCTCGGGCCTGTCGCAGACCAATGCGATCAAGTCCGGCGCGACCTACGTCGGCTACCAGCTCAAGCCGGAGAAGGGCACCTCGTTCGACTACGGCCTGGTCTACAGCCCCGACTACGTGCCGGGCCTGTCGCTCAACCTCGACTGGTGGAAGGTCAAGCTCAACGACCTGATCCAGCCGATCTCCGCGCAGACCGTGGCCGACCTCTGCTACAACGACAACAACAGCCCGTACTGCAGCTACATCCACCGCTACCCGGCCGGTACCGTCAGCGCCGGCAACATCGACTACATCCAGACGCCGGTGGTCAACATCGGCAAGCTCAACACCCAGGGCATCGACCTGGGCGCCAGCTACGCGCTGCCCGACACCGACTACGGCAAGTTCACCCTGGCCGTGGACAGCACCTACCTGCACCGCTACGACATCGACACCGGGGACACGGTGGTGCACATGGCCGGGCGCTACAACTCGTCCTACGGCAACTACGCGCACTGGCGCGCGCATGCGCTGTTCGGCTGGAAGCTGGGCAACTGGGATGCGAGCTGGACCACGCGCTATGTCGGCAAGATGCAGGTCGGCACTGGCGACCTGAGCCAGAACATGTCCGCCGATGCGGCGTTCAAGGGCGTGGTGCTGAACTACGGCAGCTACATGTACCACTCGCTGCAGGTGGGCTACGACATGGCCGGGGCCAACCTGCGCCTGGATCTGGGCGTGGACAACCTGACCAACAAGCAGCCGCCGATGATGTACCAGAACAACGTGTTGAACGCGAACACCGACGTGAGCACCTACGACACGCTCGGCCGCTACTACTGGATGCGGGCCACCTACCGCTTCTGAGTGGAACCGGCGCCGCCTGCCTGTGCGGGCGGCGCCGGAGCGGATGACAACGGCGCGTCCATTCCGGGCGCGCCGTTCTGCTGCAGGGGGCAGCGTGCCGATGCGCCTGAACCACACCGACCTGCGTCACTACGTCCGCGTCTACGACGCGGCGCTGGATCCGGGCTTCTGCGCGCAACTGATCGCGCAGTTCGAACAGACCGCCGCCCAGCACAGCCGCAATGGCGCCGGCCAGCGCGCCGGGCTGGACGACAGCGCCTGGACCGAACTCAACGTCACCCGCCTCGCCGATCCGGCGTTCCAGGGCTTCTTCATCGAACAGGTGCGTGCGGCGCTGGCCCGCTACAACGCCGATCTCGGCCTGAGCGCCGAGGTGCCATGGCGCCCGCGCCTGGCCGACCTGCGGATCAAGCGCTACCGCGCCGATGCCGGCGAACGCTTCCAGCCGCACTTCGACGCCTGCGATGCGGAGACCGGCCGCTACCTGGTGTTCCTGTGGTATCTCAACGACGTGGCCGAGGGCGGGCACACCCGCTTCCTCGACCTGGACCTGGAGATCGCCCCGCGCGCCGGGCGCCTGCTGGTGTTCCCGCCGTACTGGATGTTCCTGCACGCGGGCCTGCCGCCGCGAAGCGGCGACAAGTACATCCTGTCCACCTACCTGGAATTCACTGCCAAGCCGGCCTGACCCAGGGCGCGGTCATGGCGGGATGGGCGCGCACCGTTGCCGCACATCCCCAATTCCGAATCGCGAATCCCCAATCTGGGCCGAGCGAACGCCACCGCGCTCATCCCGCGCCATGCAGATGCTCGAACAGGATGGTGCAGCCGATCGCGATCAGCAGCGCGCCGCCGACGATCTCCGCGCGCTTGCCGGCCAGGGCGCCGAGCGCGCGGCCGAGCATGATGCCCAGGGTGACCATGGTCAGCGTGCACAGGCCGATGACCGCCGCGACCTCGACGATGTTCACGTCGAGGAAGGCCAGGCCGACGCCCACCGCCATCGCGTCGATGCTGGTGGCGAAGCCGGTGGCGGCCAGGCTCCAGAAGCCGTGGCGCTTGGGCGCGGCCTCCTCGGGCGCATCGCTCTCCGGCTTGAGACCGGCGATGATCATGTGCACGCCCAGCGCGCCGAGCAGGCCAAAGGCGATCCAGTGGTCGAAGGCGACCACGTACTTGGACGCGGCCTGGCCCAGCACCCAGCCCAATGCCGGGGTCAGCGCCTCGATGCAGCCGAAGATCAGGCCGGCGCGCAGCGCGTCGGCCCAGCGCGGGCGCTGCATCGCCGCCCCCTTGCCGACCGCGGCGGCGAAGGCGTCGGTCGACATGGCGATGCCGAGCAGCAGAATCGAAAGAAACGACATGGGGAACCTTACCGGGACAGGCGACAACGACGAGTGCGCGCGCCCGGCCTTCGCCTTGCGCACTCGCCGCTGGTCTCGCCAACCGAACTGGCTGCCCGTACCACGGCGCATCGGCCGAGTCTGTTGATACGGGCGCTGTCCGCGCAGGGTGGACAGCAGGCTACTCCCCAAGGGGACGCGCAGTCTAACAGCCGCCAACTGCGGCGAACATACCTAGAACGCACGCGAACCTGCAGCTTCTCTTCTTAGCACCGGCTATAGCGGCGCGTGCCTGTGGGCCTCCGCGTGGGGGCGCTGCGACGGCCCGCCGCGGCGGCGATCGTGCGGCGCGTTCGGTGTCGTCGCTGCAGCCTGGTGTCCGCCGGTCGTGCACGCCGGCCGTCGCAGGCGAACGCCGCGGTGCGCTGTCGGCCACGGCGCGCAGCGTGCCGGCGTCGACACGCGCGCTGCGCTGCAGCGTGTTGCCGTCGCCGCGGCGCGACTACACTGGTCACGCTTCAGGTGCCTGGTCGTCGCAAGACGCGCCGGGTGAAACGGGAAGCCGGTCCGATGCCGGCGCTGCCCCCGCAACGGTAGGCGAGAACACCCGACAACAGACCACTGCGCAAGCGGGAAGGCGTCGGGGTAATGCGATCCCGCATTGCTCGCAAGCCCGGAGACCGGCCTGGCGTGGACGTCCTGCGACGTTCTTTCTCGGGTGTTGCGGTGGGCAACCTGACGAGCCGAACGACGTCGGGGCCCTGCGCCGCGCGTTCGCTTGTCCTGTCCATCGCCGCCCGCCCGGTGGTGATGCGATGAGGAGACAGGACCCGTGAACCAGATGACCCGGACCCGCGCCGAGGTGGCGACCGTCAAGTTGCTGATCGACGGCGCGTTCGTCGAATCCAGCAGCAGCCAATGGCGCGAGGTCGTCGATCCGGCGACCCAGGACGTGCTCGCGCGCGTGCCGTTCGCCACCGCCGCGGAAGTGGACGCCGCCGTGGCCGCCGCGCGGCGTGCGTTCGCCAGCTGGCGCAAGACGCCGATCGGCGCCCGCGCGCGGATCTTCCTGGCCTACCAGCAGCTGATCCGGGCGCACATGGGCGAGCTGGCGGCGATCCTCACCCGCGAGCAGGGCAAGACCCTGGCCGATGCGGAAGGCGACGTGTTCCGCGGCCTGGAAGTGGTGGAACAGGCGGCTGCGATCGGCAACCTGCAACTGGGCGAACTGGCCAACAACGTCGCCAACGGCGTGGATACCTACACGCTGCTGCAGCCGCTGGGCGTGTGCGCCGGCATCACCCCGTTCAACTTCCCGGCGATGATTCCGCTGTGGATGTTCCCGATGGCCATCGCCACCGGCAACACCTTCGTGCTCAAGCCGTCCGAGCAGGATCCGCTGGTGACCATGCGGCTGGTCGAACTGGCGTTGCAGGCGGGCGTGCCCAAGGGCGTGCTGAACGTCGTCCATGGCGGCGCCGAGGTGGTCGATGCGCTGTGCGACCACGCCGACATCAAGGCGCTGTCGTTCGTCGGCTCCACCACGGTCGGCACCCACGTCTACCGGCGCGCGGCGCTGGCCGGCAAACGCGTGCAATGCATGATGGGCGCCAAGAACCATGCGGTGGTGTTGCCGGATGCAGCGCGCGAGCAGACCCTCGATGCGTTGGTGGGCGCGGCCTTCGGCGCCGCCGGCCAGCGCTGCATGGCCGCCTCGACGGTGGTGCTGGTCGGCCAGGCGCGGCAGTGGATTCCGGCGTTGGTGGCCAAGGCGCAGACGCTGAAGGTCAACGCCGGCAGCGAACCCGGCACCGACCTGGGGCCGGTGATCTCGCGCAGTGCGCGCGAGCGCATCGAAGCGCTGATCGACACGGGCATCGCCGAGGGCGCGACGCTGGAACTGGACGGGCGCAATCCGACGGTACCCGGTTTCACGCACGGCAACTTCGTCGGCCCGACGATCTTCTCCGGGGTCGCACCGGGCATGCGTATCTACGACGAAGAGATCTTCGGCCCGGTGCTGGTGATCCTGGAGGCGGCCACGCTGGAGGACGCGATCGCCCTGGTCAACGCCAATCCGAACGGCAACGGCACGGCGCTGTTCACCCAATCCGGCGCCGCCGCACGCAGGTTCCAGGAAGAGATCGACGTCGGCCAGGTCGGCATCAACGTGCCGATCCCGGTGCCGGTGCCGCTGTTCTCGTTCACCGGTTCGCGCGCCTCCAAGCTCGGCGACCTCGGCCCCTACGGCAAGCAGGCGGTGCAGTTCTACACGCAGACCAAGACCGTCACCGCGCGCTGGTTCGACGACGCCGGCACCGGGCAGGGCGTCAACACCACGATCCGCCTGTCATGACGGCCGCGGCGATGCAGTGGTCGCTGGAGCCGCCGGCCGATGCCGGCCTGGACGAGGCGCAGCGCGCCTATCGCGAGGCCGCACGCGGCTTCGCCCAGGCCGAGCTGGCGCCGCACGCGGCGCGCTGGGACGCGGACGGGATCTTCCCGCGCGAGGCGATCGGCAAGGCCGGCGAACTCGGCTTCTGCGGCCTGTACGTGGACGAGGATGCCGGCGGCAGCGGCCTGTCGCGCCTGGATGCGGCGATCGTGTTCGAGGAACTGGCCGCCGTGGACCCGTCCACCGCCGCCTTCATCAGCATCCACAACATGGCCACCTGGATGCTGACCCGTTTTGCCACGCCGGCGGTGCGCAAGGACTGGGGACCGGCACTGGCCAGCGGCAGCAAGCTCGCCTCGTACTGCCTGACCGAACCCGGTGCCGGGTCCGACGCGGCCGCGCTGAAGACCCGCGCGGTGCGCGAGGGCGACGGCTACCGCATCGACGGCAGCAAGGCGTTCATTTCCGGCGCCGGCGCGACCGACCTGCTGGTGGTGATGGCGCGCACCGGCGAGGACGGCGCACGCGGCATCAGCGCCTTCGCGGTGCCGGCCGATGCGGCGGGGATCGCCTACGGGCGCAACGAGGACAAGCTGGGCTGGCACAGCCAACCGACCCGCGCGGTGAGCTTCGACGGCGTGCGCGTGCCGCTGGCGCATCGCCTGGGCGAAGAGGGCGAGGGCTTCCGCATCGCGATGCGCGGCCTCGACGGCGGCCGCCTCAACATCGCCGCGTGCTCGCTGGGCGCGGGGCAGGGCGCACTGGATGCGGCGCGGCGCTATCTGGGCGAGCGCCGCCAGTTCGGCAGGAAGCTCGCCGAGTTCCAGGCGCTGCAGTTCACCTTGGCCGACATGGCCACGCAGCTGGTCGCCGCGCGGCAGATGGTGCACACCGCCGCGCGCAAGCTCGACGCCGGCGCGCGCGATGCGACCGTGTGGTGCGCGATGGCCAAGCGTTTCGCCACCGATGCCGGCTTTTCGATCTGCAACGACGCGCTGCAGCTGCACGGCGGCTACGGCTACATCCGCGAGTATCCGGTCGAACGCCTGCTGCGCGACAGCCGGGTGCACCAGATCCTGGAAGGCACCAACGAAATCATGCGCGTGATCGTCGCGCGTCACCTGCTGAACACCGAGGAGGAATTGCGATGAGCGCCGCCGACACCGCCTACCGCGGCCGGGACTGGACCGGGCTGGGCCTGCAGATCGACGGCCACACCGCCGTGGTCACCCTGTCCAATCCGCCGGCCAACACCTGGACCGTGCACAGCCTGCGCGCGCTGCGCGAACTGGTCGGCGCGCTGGACGCGGATCGCGACATCTATGCGCTGGTCCTCGTCGGTGCCGGCGAGAAGTTCTTCAGCGCCGGTGCCGACCTCAATCAGTTCGCGGACGGCGACAAGGCGCGCGCGCGCGAAGTGGCCCGGCGTTTCGGCGAGGCCTTCGAGGCGCTGAGCGCGTTCCGCGGGGTCAGCATCGCCGCGATCAACGGCTATGCGATGGGCGGCGGGCTCGAAGTGGCGTTGGCCTGCGACCTGCGCATCGCCGAGGCGCAGGCGCAGATGGCCTTGCCCGAGGCGACGGTCGGCCTGCTGCCCTGCGCCGGCGGCACCCAGCACCTGCCGCGGCTGGTCGGCGAAGGCTGGGCCAAGCGCATGATCCTGCTCGGCGAACGCGTCGATGCCGAGACCGCGTTGCGGATCGGCCTGGTCGAAGAGGTGGTGCCGACCGGGCAGGCGCTGGCGCGGGCGCGCGACTGGGCGGCCAAGGCGGCGCGGCAGAGTCCGATCAGCGTGGCCGCGGCCAAGCGCCTGGTGCAGGCGACCCGCACCCAGTCGCATGCGAGCGCGCTGGTCAGCGAGCGCGAGGCGTTCGTGGACCTGTTCGACAGCGCCGACCAGGCCGAGGGCGTCAACGCCTTCCTCGGCAAGCGCGCGCCGGAATGGAGGAACGCGTGAGCGCCGCCGATGACGCTGCCGTGCTGTGCGAGACGCGTGCCGCCGGCGGTGGTGGCCGCATCGGGATCGCCACGCTCAACGCGCCGCGGACCCTCAACGGCCTGTCGCTGGAGATGGCGCGCCTGCTGGATGCGCAACTGACGCAGTGGGCGCAGGACCCGACGCTGGCGCTGGTGGTGCTGCAGGGCGCGGGCGAGAAGGCGTTCTGCGCCGGCGGCGACCTGCATGGCCTGTATCGCGGGATGCGCGCGCGCGCCGCGCACGGCGCGCACGGCGCCGCCGCGCAGGCGGACCCGCGCGGCGATGCGCATGCCGAGGCCTTCTTCGAAACCGAGTACCGTCTCGACTACCGCATCCATACCTTCCCCAAGCCGGTGCTGTGCTGGGGCCACGGCATCGTGATGGGCGGCGGGATCGGGCTGATGGCGGGCGCCAGCCACCGCGTGGTCGGGGAACGGTCCCGGCTCGCCTTTCCCGAGATCAGCATCGGCCTGTTTCCCGATGTCGGCGGCAGTTGGCTGCTGTCGCGGGTGCCGGCGCATGCCGGCCTGTTCCTGGCCTTGACCGGCGCACCGCTCGGCGCCGGCGATGCGATCTACGCCGGCCTGGCCGATGTGCACGTGCCGGAGGCGGCGCGTGCGCAGGTGCTGGCCGCCCTGCAGGCGACGACCTGGCCGACGGCCGCGCAAGACACCGCGCGCGCGCTGGACGCGCTGCTGGCCCGCTTCGCCACGCCGGCGCCGGCCGGCCCGCTGCAACGGCATGCCGCAGCGATCGCCGACGCGTGCGTGCCGCCCACGCTGGAGGCGGTGGCGGCGGCGATCGCCGGCCTCGACGCCGCCGACCCATGGATCGCGACGGCGCAGGCCACGCTGGCCGCCGGCGCGCCGGGCTCGGCGCGGCTGGCCTTCGAGCTGCAGCAGCGCGCCGCCTCGCTGTCGTTGGCCGAGGTGTTCCGCCTGGAGTACACCGCCGCCCTGCACTGCGCCGCGCATGGCGATTTCGCCGAAGGCATTCGCGCGCTGCTGATCGACAAGGACCGCGCGCCACGCTGGCAGCCGGCCACCCTCGACGCCGCGTCCGCGGCCTGGGCGCGCGCTTTCTTCCATGCGCCCTGGCCGGCGCAGGCCCACCCCCTGGCCGATCTCGGCCGTCACACGGAGATCAGCGCATGAGCCGGATCGCGTTCATCGGCCTGGGCAACATGGGCGGCCCGATGGCCGTCAACCTGGTCAGGGCCGGGCACGTGCTGCGCGTGTTCGACCTCAACCCCGCCGCCCTCGCGGCCGCCGCCGCCGCCGGCGCGCATGCCGCCGACAGCGCGGTGGCCGCGGTGGTCGATGCCGAGGTGGTGATCTCGATGCTGCCGGCCAGCCGCCACGTCGAAGACCTGTTCCTCGGCGCGCAGGGGCTGCTCGCGCACATTCCCGCGGGTGCCCTGCTCATCGACAGCAGCACCATCGCCCCGGCATCGGCGCGCACCCTGGCCGCCGCGGCCGAGGCGCGCGGGCTGCAGCCGTTGGATGCGCCGGTGTCCGGCGGCACCGCCGGCGCCGTCGCGGGCACCCTGACCTTCATCGTCGGCGGCGCGGCCGCCACCCTGGAGCGCGCGCGGCCGGTGCTGGAGGCGATGGGCCGCAACATCTTCCACATGGGCGGGGCCGGCGCCGGGCAGGTGGCCAAGCTCTGCAACAACATGGCATTGGGGGTGATCATGGCCGCGACCGGCGAAGCGCTGGCGCTGGGCGCCGCGCATGGCCTGGATCCGGCGGCGCTGTCGCGGATGATGGCGGTCAGCACCGGCCGCAGCTGGGCTACCGAGGTCTGCAACCCATGGCCGGGCGTGCTGGACCAGGCGCCGGCCTCGCGCGGCTACCGCGGCGGCTTCGGCAGCGACCTGATGCTCAAGGACCTGGGCCTGGCCGCGGAGGCGGCGATGGCGACCGGCGCAGCGATCCCGCTCGGCGAACTGGCGCGCAACCTGTACGCGCTGAACCGCCGCCAGGGCCGCGGCGGCCTGGATTTCTCCAGCGTCGTGCAGCTGCTCGCGGAGGCGCCATGAGCACTGTCCGCGAGCGCCTGACCCTGCCCGGCGGCAGCGAAGGCCGCCTGTTGCTGCACTCGTGCTGCGCGCCGTGCTCGGGCGAGCTGATGGAATCGTTCGTCGAGTCCGGCATCGACTACACGGTGTTCTTCTACAACCCCAACATCCATCCGGCCAAGGAATACGAACTGCGCAAGCAGGAGAACATCCGCTTCGCCGAACAGCACGGCGTGCCCTTCGTCGATGCCGACTACGACACCGACAACTGGTTCGCGCGCGCCAAGGGCATGGAGAACGCGCCCGAGCGCGGGATCCGCTGCACCATGTGCTTCGACATGCGCTTCGAGCGCACCGCGCTGTACGCGCATGAGCACGGCTATGCGGTGATGACCAGTTCGCTGGGCATTTCGCGCTGGAAGGACATGCGCCAGATCACCGACAGCGGCATCCGCGCGGCCGCGCCGTACCCGGACCTGACCTACTGGGACTACAACTGGCGCAAGCACGGTGGCGCCGCGCGCATGGTCGAGATCAGCAAGCGCGAGCGCTTCTACCAGCAGGAATACTGCGGTTGCGTGTATTCGCTGCGCGACACCAATCGCCATCGCCGCGCGCAGGGCCGCGAGCGGATCAAGCTCGGCGTGCTGTTCTACGGCGACGACGAGGGCAAGCCGTCGGACTGAGCCTAGGCGGTAGGCCGGACGCCGGCGGGTGATTGCGGATGCGGCGCTGGCCGGCGCTTGCGCGAGGCTGGGCCGGCCGCCGTGGACCGCTGCCGCGGTGCGGCGGCCCCGCCTGGCCGGGTACGCGCAGCCGGCTCAGTCCTCTTCCGGCGGCAGCACGATGGCGTCGCCGTCGATGGCCAGCTTGCCGGCCAGCAGCACCGCCTGGGTGCGGTTGGTGACGCCGAGCTTGCGCAGGATGGCGGTGACGTGGGCCTTGATGGTGGCTTCGGACACGCCCAGGTCGTAGGCGATCTGCTTGTTGAGGCTGCCGGCGCCGAGCATCTGTAGCACCCGGAACTGCTGCGGAGTCAGTTCGCGCAGGCGCTGCCCGACCTCGCGCTCGGCGCGGTCGGTGGGCGGCACGTTGTGCGCTTCCGGCGGCGCCCAGTGCTCGCCGTCCAGCACCGTGCTCAGGGCCAGGCCGATGGTGTCCGAGTCGGCCGATTTGGGAATGAAGCCGAACGCGCCGTGATCCAGCGCGCGCCGCATCACCGTCGGCTCCTCGCGCGCGGACACCACCACCACCGGCAACTGCGGATGCAGCGCGCGCATGTGCACCAGCGCGCTGAAGCCCTGCGCACCGGGCATATTGAGATCCATCAGCAGCAGATCCGCATCGGCGTGGCGATCGGCCAGCGCGTACAGCGCCTCGACGCTATCAGCCTCGTACAACTGCACCCCGGGCATCACCCGCTGCACCGCCCCGCGCAGCGCCTCGCGGAACAGGGGATGGTCGTCGGCGATCAGCAGGGTGGGCATTTGGAAGGCCGGGAGTGGGGAACCGGGAATGGGGAATGGCAACGGCAAAAGCAAAGCGTCGGGTGCCCGCGGGAATGAAGCGACCGGGGAATGGCTTTTCCCATTCCCCATTCTCGATTCCCCATTCCCGAACGAACGACGAGCGCGCTAGCGCGCGAGCCGTTCGTTGACCAACGAATCCACCACCGACGGATCGGCCAGGGTCGAGGTGTCGCCGAGCTGGTCGGGGGCGTTCTCGGCGATCTTGCGCAGGATGCGGCGCATGATCTTGCCCGAGCGGGTCTTGGGCAGGCCCGGCGCCCACTGCAGGTGGTCGGGGGCGGCGATCGGGCCGATCTCCTTGCGCACCCAGGCCACCAGTTCCTTGTGCAGGGCCTCGCTTGGCTGCTCGTCGGCCACCAGGGTCACGTAGGCGTAGATGCCCTGGCCCTTGATGTCGTGCGGGAAGCCGACCACCGCCGCTTCGGCGACCTTGGGGTGGGCCACCAGCGCGCTCTCCACCTCGGCGGTGCCGATGCGGTGGCCGGAGACGTTGATGACGTCGTCGACGCGGCCGGTGATCCAGTAATAGCCGTCGGCGTCGCGGCGGCAGCCGTCGCCGGTGAAGTAGCTGCCCGGATAGGTGCGGAAATAGGTGTCGATGAAGCGCTGGTGGTCGCCGTAGACGGTGCGCATCTGCCCCGGCCAGGAATCGCGCAGCACCAGGTTGCCCTCGGTGGCGCCTTCCAGGATCTCGCCGTCGGCGCTGACCAGCGCCGGCTGCACGCCGAAGAACGGCAGCGTCGCCGAGCCGGGCTTGAGGTCGATGGCGCCGGCCAGCGGGGTGATCAGGATGCCGCCGGTCTCGGTCTGCCACCAGGTGTCCACGATCGGGCAGCGGCCGTCGCCGACCACCTCGTAGTACCAGCGCCAGGCTTCGGGATTGATCGGCTCGCCGACGCTGCCGAGCAGGCGCAAACTGGTGCGCGCTGTCTTCTTCACCGGCGCCTCGCCCTCGCGCATCAGCGCGCGGATCGCGGTGGGGGCGGTGTAGAAGATCGTCACCTGGTGCTTGTCGATGACTTCCCAGAAGCGCGACACGCTCGGGTAGTTGGGCACGCCCTCGAACATCAGCGCGGTGGCGCCGTTGGCCAGCGGGCCGTAGACGATGTAGCTGTGGCCGGTGACCCAGCCGACGTCGGCGGTGCACCAGTAGATGTCGTCCTCGCGCAGGTCGAACACGGTCTCGTGGGTGTAGGCCGCGTACAGCAGGTAGCCGGCGGTGGTGTGCAGCACGCCCTTGGGCTTGCCGGTGGAGCCGGAGGTGTAGAGGATGAACAGCGGATCCTCGGCGTTCATGCGCTCGGGTTCGCATTCGGCCGGCTGGCTGTCGACCACGTCGTGGAACCAGCGGTCGCGCGGGGCCTGCATGTCCACCGCCCCGCCGGTGTGACGCACCACCAGCACGGTCTCCACGCTGGTGGTGCCGGGCAGCTTCAGCGCCGCGTCGACGTTGGCCTTGAGCGGGATCTTCTTGCCGCCGCGCAGGCCCTCGTCGGCGGTGATGATCAGCTTGCTGCCGCAGTCGATCACCCGGTCGGCGATCGAGTTGGGCGCGAAGCCGCCGAACACCACCGAGTGGATCGCGCCGATGCGCGCGCAGGCCAGCATCGCCACCGCCGCGTCGGGGATCATCGGCAGGTAGATGGTGACGCGGTCGCCCTTGCGCACGCCGAGCGCGCGCAGCGCGTTGCCGAGCCGGCACACGCGCTCGTACAGCTCGCGGTAGGTGACCCGGTAGGACGGCGCGTCCGGGCTGTCCGGCTCGAACAGCAGCGCGGTCTTGTCGCCGCGGGTGGCCAGTTGCCGGTCCAGGCAGTTGACGCTGGCGTTGAGTTCGCCGTCGTCGAACCAGCGGATGCGGAAGTCGTCCAGGGCGAAGCTGACGTCCTTGATGCGGGTCGGTTTCTTGAACCAGTCCAGGCGCTCGGCGACCTTTCCCCAGAATGCCTCCGGCTGTTCCACCGATGCCTTGTACTGGGTCTGGTACTGGGTCTTGTCGACCCGCGCACGGGCGGCGAACTGCGGATCGACGGGATAGAGATCGGCCATGGTTCCCTCTGCAATGAACGGGGCGCCGCATGCCGCGGCGCGTCAACGCGCAGTGTGCCGCATCCGGCGTTAAGCGCACACGCGTCGGGCCTTAGACGATGGTCGTAACTCAGCCGACGTTCGACTAATGGCCAATAGGCGCGGCCGCCGCGCTCACGCACGCTGGGCTACGGCCGTGCGCTTGCGTGCGGCCATCCATTATTCGGGAGGGAGTAATGAGCAACCGCATCGCATCCTTGGCGCGCCGCCCGCTGGCGGCCGCGCTCCTGGTGGCCCTGGTCGCGCCTGGCGCGGCCTTCGCCCAAGGCAAACCCTCGGCGCGCGAACAGGCGCTGGAGACCCGTGTGGCCGAGCTGGAGCGGCAGGTGCAGCAACTGCTGTCCGCGCAGCAACAGCAGCAGGGGCAGATCGCGCAGACCCAGACCGAGGTCGCCGCGGTCCGCTCGAGCCAGGCCGCGCCGCCGCCGGCACCCCCGGCGCCGCCGGCCGGCAAGGCGCCGATCCAGGTCACCACCATCACCCCGGGCGCGGCGCCCGGCACCACGTTCAAGGTCGGCGGCTTCATCAAGGCCGACTTCCTGGCCACCCGCACCGGCGACGGCCAGCTCGCCGACGACGCCACCGGCCGCGCGCTGTACCTGCCCGGGCAGACCCCGGTGGGCGGCGCCAAGTCCGGCACCGACTACAACGCCCACGCCAAGTTCTCGCGGATCAACTTCGGCGTGGACAGCGTCACCGAGGGCGGCAACAAGACCGGCGCGCTGGTGGAACTGGACTTCTTCGGCAACGCGCTGGGCACCCAGACCGCCACCAACACCTACGGCGCCACCCTGCGCCATGCCTACATGTACTGGAACCACTGGCTGGCCGGCCAGACCTGGTCCAACTTCATGGATCCGGCGGCGCTGCCGGAAGCGGCCGACTTCATCGGCCCCACCGACGGCGTGGTGTTCGTGCGCCAGGCGCAGCTGCGCTACACCAACGGCGGCTTCAGCATCGCCCTGGAAAACCCGGAAACCACCCTGTACACACGCAGCGCGGCCGGCGTGGTCAGCACCGCCAGTTCCGACCGCGGCGCCCTGCCGGACCTGACCGTGCGCTACGGCTGGAAGGGCGACTGGGGCAGCTTCGGCATCGCCGGCGTGGTCGGCCAGCAGAAGGTGGACAACCGCGCCACCGGCGCCGACGCCAGCAAGGCGTCCGGCGGCCTGACCCTGGGCGGCAAGTGGGTGGCCAGCGACAGCGACAGCCTGTTCTACCAACTCACCGGCGGCGAAGGCATCGGCCGCTACATCGGCCTGGGCATCGCCCAGAACGCGGTGTACGACGCCGCCGACCGCGACCTGGACACGGTCGGCGTGGTCGCCGGCTACGTCGGCTGGCGCCATGCGTTCTCGCCGAAGCTGCGCACCAACCTGATCTACGCGCGCAGCGACTACGACAACGACACCGCGCACACAGGCCTGGGCGTGACCAAGCGCGTGCAGAGCATCCGCGGCAACGTCTTCTACTCGCCGCTGCCCAAGGTCGATATCGGTGCCGAGCTGATGTACGGCAAGCGCGAGATCGAAAGCGGCGCCAAGGGCGACATCACCCGCCTGCAGTTCACCACCAAGTACAGCTTCTGATCCGCGCGCTGCGGCCACTTTTCCCGGAGGCACCACATGACCCTCTCCAACGAGGCGCTGATCGCCAAGATCGACGCCAATCCCAGGTACCACGCGCTCAAGCGCCAGCGCAACGTGCTGGGCTGGACGCTGACCATCCTGATGCTGCTGGCCTACTTCGGCTTCATCGGCCTGATCGCCTTCGACAAGGCGTTCCTGGCCCAGCCGATCGGCAGCGGCGTCACCACCATCGGCATCCCGATCGCGATCGGGGTGATGGTGTTCACCATCGCCATCACCGCCATCTACGTGCACCGCGCCAACACCGTCTACGACCAGCTGACCGCCGCCATCCTCGAGGACGCCCGCCAATGAGCAAGCACCTGCGCTTCCTTCTGCTGCTGCTGGCCGCGCTGCTGCCGGCCGGCGCGGCGCTGGCCGCCGGCGGCGACGTCGGCCAGACCGACAAGCAGCCGACCAACTGGGTGGCGATCTCGATGTTCGCCTTCTTCGTCGCCGGCACGTTGTGGATCACCAAGTGGGCGGCGAAGAAGACCCGCTCGGCGTCCGACTTCTACACCGCCGGCGGCGGCATCACCGGCTTCCAGAACGGCCTGGCGATCGCCGGCGACTACATGTCGGCGGCCTCGTTCCTGGGCATCACCGCCGCGGTGATGACCAATGGCTACGACGGCCTGATCTACGCGATCGGCTTCCTGGTCGGCTGGCCGATCCTGACCTTCCTGATGGCCGAGCGCCTGCGCAACCTCGGCAAGTACACCTTCGCCGACGTGGCCGGCTACCGCTTCGCGCCGACCGCGATCCGCAGCTTCGCCGCCTCCGGCACGCTGGTGGTGGTGCTGTTCTACCTGATCGCGCAGATGGTCGGCGCCGGTGCGCTGATCAAGCTGCTGTTCGGCCTGGACTACTGGGTGGCGGTGAGCCTGGTCGGCGTGCTGATGATGGTCTACGTGCTGTTCGGCGGCATGACCGCCACCACCTGGGTGCAGATCATCAAGGCGGTGCTGCTGCTGACCGGCGTGACCTTCATGGCCGTGGCGATCATGTGGCACTTCAACTTCAGCTTCGAGGCGCTGTTCGCCGAGGGCGTGCGGGTGAAGACCGCGGTGGCGGCCAACGGCGGCGCCTCGCCGGAAGAGGCGGCCAGTGCCGGCCTGTCGATCATGGGCCCGGGCGGCTTCGTCAAGGATCCGATCTCGGCGATCTCCTTCGGCATGGCGCTGATGTTCGGCACCGCCGGCCTGCCGCACATCCTGATGCGCTTCTTCACCGTCCCCGACGCCAAGCAGGCGCGCAAGTCGGTGCTGTGGGCCACCACCTGGATCGGCTACTTCTACATCCTGATCTTCATCATCGGCTTCGGCGCCATCGCCCTGGTGCTGACCAACCCGCAGTTCGCCGACGTCGCCACCGGCACCATCCACGGCGGCAAGGGCGCGGCCAACATGGCGGCGGTGCTGGTCGGCAACGCGGTCGGCGGCAACGTGTTCATGGGCTTCATCTCCGCGGTGGCCTTCGCCACCATCCTGGCGGTGGTCGCCGGCCTGACCCTGTCCGGCGCCTCGGCGGTGTCCCACGACCTGTACGCCACGGTGCTGAAGAAGGGCAATCCGGCTCCCGGCTCGGAGCTGAAGGTGTCGCGCGTCACCACCATCGCGCTGGGCATCATCGCGGTGCTGCTGGGCATCGTGTTCGAGAAGCAGAACGTGGCCTTCATGGTGTCGCTGGCCTTCGCCATCGCCGCCTCGGCCAACTTCCCGGTGCTGATCCTGTCGCTGCTGTGGAAGGACTGCACCACCCGCGGCGCGGTGATCGGCGGCTTCCTGGGCCTGATCTCCTCGCTGGTGCTGACCGTGCTGTCGCCGTCGGTGTGGGTGGACACGCTGGGCAACCCGACCGGTTCGGCGCCGTTCCCGTACACCTCGCCGGCGCTGTTCTCGGTGACCATCGGCTTCGTCGGCATCTGGCTGTTCTCGGTGCTGGACCGCAGCGCGCAGGCCGCCAAGGAACGCGCCGCGTTCAAGGCGCAGCAGATCCGCGCCGAGACCGGCCTGGGCGCCTCGCGCGGGTCGGCGCACTGAGCGCGCGCGCCTAGCGGGCCGCGGCCATCGCCGCACGCGACGCCGGCCTCGTGCCGGCGTCGTCGTGTCTGCAGGCGCTACCATGGCGGGCCATCGCTGCACCGGCTGCCCGCATGCGCTACCGCTGGATCCTGTTCGACGCCGACGACACCCTGTTCCACTTCGACGCCTTCGCCGGCCTGCAGCGCATGTTCGCCGGCTACGGCGTGCCGTTCGGCGAAGCGGAGTACGCCGCCTACACCGCCTGCAACCGGCCGCTGTGGGTGCAGTACCAGAACGGCGCGATCACCGCGCTGCAGCTGCAGCAGCGCCGTTTCGCCGACTGGGCGCAGCGGCTGCAGACCGAGCCGGAAACCTTGAACGCGGCGTTCCTGGCGGCGATGGCCGAACTGTGCGCGCCGCTGGACGGGGCGGTGGACCTGCTCGATGCGTTGCGCGGACGCGCGCGGCTTGGCCTGGTCACCAACGGCTTCGGCGCGCTGCAGAATGCGCGCCTGCAGCGCACCGGCCTGCACGACCGCTTCGAGGTGATCGTCATTTCCGAGCTGGTGGGCGTGGCCAAGCCGCACCCGGCGATCTTCGCGCACGCGCTGGCGCAGCTGGGCGACCCGCCGCCGGCGCAGGTGCTGATGGTCGGCGACAACCCGCATGCGGACATCGCCGGCGGCCTGGCCGCGGGCCTGCACACCTGCTGGTTCAATGCGCACGGCGCCGCCGCGCCGGAGGGCATCGTGCCGCACCACGAAGTCGCCTCGCTGGCGCAGCTGCAGGCGTGGTTGCTGGAAGAGCCTGCGTAGCCGTGCGGATGGGCGTGAGCGCCCGGGTTCACCGGGACGGGACTGAAGTCCCTCCCACAAGGAGCGCGTCAGCATTGCCGCGGACTGAAGGTTCCACCTGTGGGAGGGACTTCAGTCCCGACGCGACCCACTGTGAGACCCAGGGGTCGCGGCCGCGCGCTGCCGACCCGCGACCTGCGCGCACGCCAGCCGCGACCGGCATCGTATAGTGCGCCCATGCCGCCCTCCGCAGCCGACGCCGCCCTCGCCGACACGCCGCTGGCCGCCCTGCCAGTCACCCTGCAGCGCCTGCGCGCGGCCTGGCAATCGGCCAAGCCGGAGCGGGCGCAACGCCGCGAGGACCTGCTGCGGCTGCGCGCGGCGCTGAAGCGGCGGCTGCCGGAGATGGCCGATGCCATCGCCGCCGATTTCGGCCACCGCTCGCGCCACGAATCGCTGCTCGCCGACGGCATGACCGTGCTCGGCGAGATCGATCACCTGCTGCGCCACCTTGCGCGCTGGATGCGCCCGCAGCGGGTCGGCGCCGGCTGGCGGCTGTGGCCGGCGCGCGCGGAAGTACGGCCGGTGCCGGTCGGCGTGGTCGGGGTGATCGCGCCCTGGAACTACCCGGTCAACCTGGCGCTGATCCCGCTGGCCACCGCCATCGCCGCCGGCAACCACGTCTACCTGAAACCCTCCGAGCACACCCCGCGCAGCGCGCAGTTCCTGCAGTCGCTGTTGGCCGAGGTGTTCCCGCCGCAGCGGGTGGCGGTGGCGCTGGGCGGTGCCGAAGTGGCGTCGGCGTTCGCCGCGCTGCCGCTGGACCACCTGGTGTTCACCGGCTCCACCGCGGTCGGGCGCAAGGTGATGGCCGCCGCCGCGGCCAACCTGACCCCGCTGACCCTGGAACTGGGCGGCAAGTCGCCGGCCATCGTCTGCGCCGACTACCCGCTGGAGCAGGCCGCCGCGCGCCTGGCCACCGGCAAGTGGTTCAACGCCGGGCAGACCTGCATCGCCCCGGACTACGTCCTGGTCGACGCCGGCCGCGAGGCGGCGCTGGTGCAGGCGCTGCGCGCGCAGGTGCTGGCGCGTTACGGCGATTTCGCCAGCGCCGAGGACTACACCCGCATCGTCAACGACGGCCAGTACCGGCGCCTGCGCGGCTATCTGGACGATGCGCGGGCGCGCGGCCTGGAAGTGATCGAACTGGCCACGGTGGAGCGCGAACGCGCCGAGCGCGAGCGGCTGATCGTGCCCACGGTGGTGCTGCAGCCGGGCGATGACGCGCTGTTGATGCAGGAGGAGATCTTCGGCCCGATTTTGCCGGTGCGCAGCTACCGCTCGCTGGATGCGGCCATCGCCGAGATCAACAGCCGCGACCGGCCGCTGGCGCTGTATCCCTTCAGCCACGACCGCGCGCGGATCGAGGCCATCCTGCATGCGACCGTTGCCGGCGGCGTCACCGTCAACGACAGCCTGCTGCACTTCGCCGCCAACGCGCTGCCGTTCGGCGGCATCGGCCCCAGCGGCATGGGCGCCTACCATGGCCGCGCCGGCTTCGATGCCTTCAGCAAGGCCCTGCCGATCCTGTGGCAGGCCCGCCGCGCCGGCAGCGACCTGCTCAAGCCGCCGTACGCGCGGATCGCCTGGCTGCTGGATTTGCTGATGCGCTGACCGGCCAGTGCGAGCGCGTCACGTCACCTCCACATCGAACTTGGCCGGGGTGAAGCCTCGTTCCTCGAACCAGCACACCCCTTCCTGCACAAAGGTGAGCACAAGGCGATAAGTACCTTCTTCATTGGGTGGAGCGATGTGCATCAGGTGTTCGGAGATTCGTCCTGGCACAATGCAAGAATCGGCGAGCCGACTGCGGATGCCGTCATAAACGACCATTTCGTTCTCCGCCGTACACCAGTGGTAACAAAGGAACACCGGATTATCGCCTTCGCTATACCAAGTCTCGGGACCGTCGTTAACAACCTGCACTTTGATCTCGACGGTTGTGGAGGCGACGATTTGCGGCATAGAGCCGACGAGTGCAATGCTGCCCGTCGGTTGGGTGATGGGGGCAGCGCGCCTGCGGCTGACAAGCTCGGCTGTTCGTTTAGCCTCTGTCGCCAGAACTTCCAGCTTGACGCCGACGCTCGGGTCGAAGGCGCCGACGATATTGGGGAAGCGCTGCTTGACCACGTGTTCGTGCATCACTCGATATGCGTCCTCTGGCGAGTGAAGATCGACGATCTCGCGGTTGTCCGCATCCACGGCATATAGATGCGGGAATACGTTACGCATAAAATCAAGAAAGTCGGGAACGGTGATTCTCTGCAGGACGTCGAGGCAGAAGTGGTTCATTTCCATCACTACTGTCGGTCGCCGCGTCGCCAGAAACGACAAGCCACCTCGAATGACGTTCATTTCGAAGCCCTCCACGTCGATCTTCAGAAAGTTTGGCGAGGGGTCCTTGGTGGCGAAGAAGTGATCCAGTTGATCGATACGGATCTCTTCAGTGACGTGTCCGTCCTTGGGGCGGATCTTGTCGCTGACATAACCACCCGAGCGGTTCGTCGCGGCAAAGGTGATCGCGAGCGTCTCCTGCTTCATTCCGAGGCCGAGATTGAACGCTTCAATGTTTCCGCACTGATTACGAGCCAGGTTCTCCCTTAGGATGCGATAGGTGGACGGGGTGGGTTCGAACGCGTAGGTCTTCCTGGCCAGGCCTGAGAACAACAGCGCCGTCAGGCCGATGTTGGCGCCGATGTCAGCAACCACATCATCCGCTTCAACCAAGGTGCGAAACAGTTGCACCATATGCGGTTCGAATTCATCGCCCATGTTGGTCAGATAGTCGTCGTCTGACGAAACCTTATAGATTTCTTGGTCAATCTTGATTGTCTTAAGCATGCGTTCCTTCAACAGCTTTGGGTTCGGTGTCCAGAGGGTGAGCAAACAGGATTGGCAAGATCGGCAGGTGTTGTCGCATGCCGAGGGCCGGAGGTAGAGCACGGAACATGCAGCCTCGGCCGTTAGGCGGCTTCATCAGTTCTGAAGTATTCGCGGCGCCCCCCGGCCGCCGCATTGCGAGCCGCCTCGGGGCGGTCGCATGGACATCGTTCACTAGATTGACGTCGGATTGTGCAGATTGCAACGGGGGGAGAGACTTCTCGGCGTAGTCGAATTTGTAGGATGCTCGCAGCGCAAATGGGGACCCATCGGGCGCGGTATGCCAGAATCCACGGTGAGCCAGCTAGCGTTTGCGAGGTCCTAGATGCGCTAGTGCCGCCAAGCGCCGTGGCCTGAAATAATTGTGATGAAGACCGAGGAGCGGGACCACCCTTGAAAATCGCCAGCTGGAACGTCAACTCGCTCAACGTGCGCCTGCCGCACCTGCAACAGTGGCTGGCCGCGTTCGCGCCGGACGTGGTCGGGATCCAGGAGACCAAGCTGGAGGACCACAAGTTTCCCGACGCGGCGCTGGCCGAGGCCGGCTACCGCAGCGTGTTCGCCGGGCAGAAGACCTACAACGGTGTGGCGATCCTGTCGCGCACGCCGGTCAGCGACGTGCAGATCGGCGTGCCGGGCCTGGAGGACGAGCAGAAGCGCGCCATCGCCGCCACCGTCGGCGACCTGCGCATCGTCAATCTGTACGTGGTCAACGGCCAGGACGTGGGCACCGACAAGTACGCCTACAAGCTGCGCTGGCTGGAGGCGGTGCACGCCTGGCTGGCCGACGAGCTGCAGCGGCATCCGCGGCTGGTGGTGCTGGGCGACTTCAACATCGCCCCGGACGCGCGCGACGTGCACGATCCGCTGGTGTGGAGCGACAACCACATCCTCACTTCCACCGCCGAGCGCGGCGCTCTGCACAAGCTGCTCGCGCTGGGCCTGCACGACGGCTTCCGCCTGCACCATGCCGACGGCGGCCTGTTCAGCTGGTGGGATTACCGTCAGGCCGGCTTCCGCCGCGACCTGGGCCTGCGCATCGACCTGACCCTGGTCTCCGACGCGCTGAAGCCGCACACCCGCGGCGCCGGCATCGACCGCGAGCCGCGCACCTGGGACCGCCCCAGCGACCATGCGCCGGCCTGGGTCGAACTGGAACCGACGGCATGAACGAGCGTCAGGTGCGCCGTTGCATCGACAAGGTCGGCGACACCGTGATCGCGCCGCTGCATCGGCTCAGCTGCCACTGCGGCGCGGTGCAGATCGACCTGGAGCTGCCGCACGGCATCGTCGACCCGCGCCGCTGCAACTGCTCGCTGTGCCGACGCCGCGGCGCCATCGTCGCCTCGGTGCCGCTGGCCGCCCTGCACCTGCGCCAGGGCGAGCAGGCGCTGCGCCTGTACCAGTTCCACACCCACACCGCGCAGCATTACTTCTGCGGCACCTGCGGGATCTACACCCATCATCGGCGCCGCTCCGATCCCAGCCTGTACGGCTACAACGTCGGCTGCCTGGAGGGCGTGGACCCGTACGCGCTGGCCATCGCGGTGCCGGTCGAGGATGGCGTGCGGCATCCCGCCGACCGCACTGCGCCGTGAGCAGCCGGCCCGTAAACGCAAAACGCCCGGCGAACCGGGCGTTTGCGCAAGCGGCGGGGGCGGCGCGTCAGCGCGCGCGACCGCGGGTGAACAGGTTGACGATCGCCAGCAGGATGATCGCGCCGATCAGCGAATACAGGAACGTCCACAGGGTGATCGCCTGGTTGATGCCGCCGCCGAACAGCCAACCGGCGATCAGCGCGCCGACGATGCCGACCACGATGTTCAGGATGATGCCCTGCTGTGCGTCACGGCGCATGATGATGCTGGCCAGCCAGCCCACGATGCCGCCGACGATCAACCAGATAATGATGCCCATGCGTCAGACTCCTCGGTTCGGCCCGCACCAGGAGCGGTGGGGTGCGCGCCATTTAAGGAGCGTTGCCGTGAAGCGACCGTATAGCACCGGCCCTGCGCCGCAGCGGCCATTGTGCTTTGTGGACGCGGCGTGAGCACACCGATGCCGCCCGTGGCCGCCGCCGCTGCCGCCGAGGCGCCGGACTGGCGGCTGGGCCCGGTGGCGCTGTGGCTGCGCCCGCATCCGCCGCGCACCTCCGGCGAGGCCCAGGCGCGGCACCTGCTGGCTGGCGAACTGGCCATGCCGGCGGCGACGTTGCCGCTGCGCCGCGATGCGCGCGGCCGGCCCGGCCTGCACGCGCCGCTGGCGCACCTGGACATCGGCTGGAGCCACAGCGGCGACTACCTGCTGGTGGCGGTCGCCGCGCAGGCGCGGCTGGGCGTGGACATCGAGCGCCAGCGGCCGCGGCCGCGCCTGCTGGAGCTGGCGCAGCGCTTCTTCCATCCGGACGAGGTCGCGCTGCTGGCCGCGCTGCCGGCACCGGCGCGCGAGGCGCTGTTCTTCCGCCTGTGGTGCGCCAAGGAGGCGCTGCTCAAGGCGCACGGTCACGGCATCGCTTTCGGCCTGCACCGGCTGCGCTTCGCCGAGGACGCAGCCGGCGTGCTGCGCCTGGCCTGGTGCGACCCGGGGCTGGGCGCGACCGAGGCCTGGCACCTGCACGAGTGGGAGGCCGCCCCCGGTTATCGGGCCGCCCTGGCCTGGCGCGCGGATGCGCCTGTCGAGGACACGCCCTGACGCGGACGCGCGGTTCGGGCGCCGGCGGCACCTGCGATAATCCGCCGATGACCGATGCCTCTCTCCCCGATTCCGTCCGCGCCGCGCTCGAGCAGGGCCTGCACGCACAAGGCCTGGACGCCGCGGCGCTGGCGCCGCCCCTGCTGGCCTACCTGGCGCTGCTGACGCGCTGGAACCGCACCTACAACCTGACCGCGATCCGCGACCCGCACGAGATGGTGACCCGCCATCTGCTGGATTCGCTGGCGATGCAGCCGTTCGCCCGCGAGGGCGCGCTGGCCGACCTGGGCACCGGCCCGGGGCTGCCCGGCATCCCGCTGGCGATCGCGCGGCCGCAGCTGCGGGTGACCCTGGTCGAAAGCAACGGCAAGAAGGCGCGCTTCCTGCGCGAGGCGGTGCGCCAGCTGCGCCTGGACAACGCGCGGGTGGCCGAGTCGCGCGCCGAGGCGCTGGACGAGGCCGGCGCCTACGATCTGCTGACCGCGCGCGCGCTGGACACCCTGGCCGGCATCGTCGCCGTCGGCGGCCACCTGCTGCGCCCGGGCGGGCGCCTGCTGGCGATGAAGGGCGTGCGCCCGGACGAGGAGATCGCCGCGCTGCCGCCGGGCTGGGTGGCGCCGACGGTACACCCGCTGCAGGTCCCCGGCCTGGGCGCCGACCGCCACCTGGTGGTGGTCGAGCGCGGTTGAGCGGCGGCCACGGCCGGCCCCGATTTCCGCCTCGGGGGGCTGTGACCGCATAATGCCCGGCCCCACCCCCATCGCCGACGAGGCTCCCGCATGGCCCGCATCATCGCCATCGCCAACCAGAAGGGCGGCGTCGGCAAGACCACCACCGCGGTCAACCTGGCCGCGGCGCTGGCGCGCCAGTCGCAGCGCGTGCTGCTGGTGGACCTGGACTCGCAGGGCAATGCGACGATGGGCAGCGGCATCGACAAGCGCGAACTGGCCGCCTCCACCTGCGACGTGCTACTTGGCGAAAGCAGCGCCGAACAGATCCGGGTGACCGCGCCGGAAGGCTTCGACCTGCTGCCCGGCAACATCGATCTCACCGCCGCCGAGATCCAGCTGATGGACCAGCCGGCGCGCGAGCAGCGGCTGAAGACCGCGCTGGCGCCGCTGCGCGAGGCCTACGATTTCATCCTGATCGACTGCCCGCCGGCGCTGTCGCTGCTGACCCTGAACGCGCTGACCGCCGCCGACTCGGTGATCGTGCCGATGCAGTGCGAGTACTACGCGCTGGAGGGGCTGACCGCGCTGCTGGAGACCATCGAGGCGCTGCGCGCCGAGCTGAACCCGGCGTTGGAGATCGAAGGCGTGCTGCGGACCATGTTCGACGTGCGCAACAACCTGGCCAACGCGGTGTCGGCGGAGCTGACCAACCACTTCGGCGACAAGGTGTTCCGCACCATCGTGCCGCGCAACGTGCGCCTGGCCGAGGCGCCCAGCCATGGCCAGAGCATCGTCGGCTACGACCGCACCTCGCGCGGCGGCGTCGCCTACCTCGGACTGGCCGGCGAGATCGTGCGCCGCCGCAACGAACGCAATCGGCCGATGCCGGCCATGGAGACGTACTGATGAGTGCCAAGCCCCCCGCCCTCGGAGCGAAGAAGCGCGGCCTCGGCCGTGGCCTGGAAGCGCTGCTGGGGCCGAAGGGCGCGGCCGCGCCCGTCCCCACCGCCGAGCTGCAGCCGGGCGAGAGCCTGCGCCGCCTGCCGGTCGGACAGTTGCAGCCGGGCAAGTACCAGCCGCGCCAGGAGATGGACGAGGCCAAGCTGCAGGAGCTGGCCGAGTCGATCAAGGCGCAGGGCGTGATCCAGCCGATCGTCGCCCGCGAACTGGCGCCGGGCAGCTTCGAGATCGTCGCCGGCGAACGCCGCTGGCGCGCCTCGCAGCTGGCCGGCCTCAGCGAAGTGCCGGTGGTGGTGCGCGAGCTGGACGACCGCACCGTCATCGCCATGGCGCTGATCGAGAACATCCAGCGCGAGGACCTCAACCCGCTGGAAGAGGCGCAGGCGCTGCAGCGGCTGATCGACGAGTTCTCGCTGACCCACGCCGAGGCCGCCGAGGCGGTGGGCCGCTCGCGCGCCTCGGTGTCCAACCTGCTGCGCCTGCTGGAGCTGCCGCCGGCGATCCGCGCGCTGCTGGAAGCGCGGCGCCTGGAAATGGGCCATGCGCGCGCGCTGCTGACGTTGTCGCCGGAGCTGGCCAGCCGCCTGGCCTCCGACGCCGCCGACCAGGGCTGGTCGGTGCGCGAGGTCGAGCACCGTGCGCAGCAGTTCGCCGCCGGCAAGGTGCCGAGCAACCGCAAGGCCAAGCCGGCGCGCACCGCGCCGCAGGCCGACATCGCCTCGCTGGAGACCGAACTGTCCGAGTCCCTGGGGACCAAGGTGTCCATCGCCCACGGCCGCGGCGGCAAGGGCAAGCTGGTGATCCACTACACCGACCTGGACACGCTGGACGGCGTGCTCGAGAAACTGCGCCCGCGGCAGGCCTGAGCGCCGCCGCCCGCGTCCGCCAGGACCGCTTCCGCCATGCATCCCAGCAAGGTCGACCGCCACCACCTGTTGCGCCTGACCGACCTGCCCAATGTCGGGCCGGCCTGCGAGAAGGACCTGCGCCTGATCGGCATCCGCGTGCCCGCGCACCTGCAGGGCCGCGACCCCTACGACATGTACGCGCAGTTGTGCCTGCGCACCGGGGTGATGCACGATCACTGCGTGATCGACGTGTTCCTGTCGATCGTGCGCTTCATGCAGGGCGAGACGCCGCGCCCGTGGTGGGAATTCAGCAAGGAGCGCAAGGCGGCGCTGGCCAAGGACGCGCCGCTGACCCTGCGCTGAGGCCGTGCGTCGCGGCGCGGGCCAGCAACCGGAGCATTGCATGAGCAACGAGGACACGCAGAACAGCCCGGGCGGTAGCCCGATCCTGCGGCACCGCCAAGCGGGTGCCGTCGATCCGGGCGGCGTCAACGCCGGCCTGCCCTGATCGTTGCGGTGTCGCGACGCCCGTCGTTTCTTCGCTTTTTGCTTTCCAGGATTCCGCCATGCCCATCCTCGTCACCGGCGCCGCCGGCTTCATCGGCGCCTACACCGTCCGCGCGCTGCGCGCCGCCGGGCAGGCGGTGGTCGGCCTGGACAACTACAACGACTACTACGACCCGCAGCTCAAGCGCGACCGCGTCGCCGCGCTGTGCGCGGACGCGGACATCCGCACGCTCGATCTGACCGACCGCGACGGCCTGGCCGCGCTGTTCGACGAGGTGCAGCCGACCCGCGTGGTGCACCTGGCCGCGCAGGCCGGGGTGCGCTATTCGCTGCAGAATCCCTATGCCTACGTCGACAGCAACCTGGTCGGCTTCGTCAACATGCTGGAGCTGTGCCGGCACCGCGGCGTGCAGCACCTGGTCTACGCCTCCAGCAGTTCGGTGTACGGCGATTCGGCGACGCCGCCGTTCTCCGAGGACCAGCGCATCGACCAGCCGCGTTCGCTGTACGCCGCGACCAAGGCCGCCAACGAGCTGATGGCGCACACCTACGCGCAGCTGTACGGGCTGCGCGCCACCGGCCTGCGCTTCTTCACCGTGTACGGCCCGTGGGGCCGCCCGGACATGGCGCCGCTGCTGTTCAGCCGCGCGGTGCTGGCCGGGCGCCCGATCGAGGTGTTCAATCACGGGCGCATGCGCCGCGACTTCACCTTCGTCGCCGACATCGTCGCCGGCGTGCTCGGCGCGCTCGATCACCCCTCGGGCGAGGCGGTGCCGCACCGCGTGTTCAACCTCGGCAACCACACCCCGGTGGAGCTGGAGCGCTTCATCGCGGTGATCGAGGCCGCGGCCGGGCGCAGCGCCGAAAAGGCGTACCGGCCGATGCAGCCGGGCGACATGATCGAGACGATGGCCGATACTGCGCGGGCCCAGGCCGCGTTCGGCTTCGATCCGAGCACCCCGATCGAGGTCGGTCTGCCGCAGGTGGTGGCCTGGTGCCGGGAGTACTTCGGCGCCGCCGCCTGACGCTTCATCCGCCGATCATCGGTCCGCGGCACAATGCCCCGTTTTTTCCCCCACGCGCCCCCGCGCCCAGCCTTGCCGAATCCATGAGCCAGCTTTCCCTTTCCGTCGTCGTCCCGGTGTTCAACGAGCGCGACAACGTGCCGCCGCTGGTCGCCGAGATCGTCGCCGCGCTGCGCGGCACGATCGATTTCGAGATCGTCTACGTCGACGACCATTCGCGCGACGACACCCTGGCGGTGCTCGAAGGGCTGAAGGCGTCCACGCCGGAGCTGCGCGTGCTGCACCACGTCAGCCAGAGCGGGCAGAGCACGGCGGTGCGCAACGGGGTCAAGGCCGCGCGCGGGCTGTGGATCGCCACCCTGGACGGCGACGGCCAGAACGACCCGGCCGACATCCCCAAGCTGCTGGCCGCGCGCGCCGCGGCGGCGCCGCTGGTCAAGCTGTTCGCCGGCTGGCGCGTATCGCGGCAGGATTCGGGCAGCAAGCGCTGGGCGTCGAAGTGGGCCAACGCGATCCGTGCGCGCATGCTGCGCGACGACACCCCGGACACCGGTTGCGGCATCAAGCTGTTCGAGCGCGAGGCGTTCCTGGACCTGCCGTACTTCGACCACATGCACCGCTATCTGCCGGCGCTGATGCAGCGCGCCGGCTGGCAGACCCTGAGCGTGCCGGTGAACCACCGCCACCGCACTTCCGGCGTGTCCAAGTACAACAACCTCAATCGCGCCCTGGTCGGCATCCGCGACCTGCGCGGGGTGGCCTGGCTGATCGCGCGCAGCCGCCGCACCGCGGTGCAGGAGCGCTGAGATGGACGCGCATTTCCTCAACGAACCGATCCAGGCGCTGTACTGGACCGGGCTGCACGTCACCGGCTGGAAGCTGATCGGCTACGTCGGCGCGCTGATGTTCGGCGGCCGCTGGCTGGTGCAGTTCGTCGCCTCCAAGCGCGCCGGCAAGCCGGTAATCCCACGCCTGTTCTGGTACATGAGCGTGGTCGGCAGCCTGATGACGCTGAGCTACTTCATGTTCTCGGCCAAGCAGGACTCGGTGGGCGTGCTGCAGAACCTGTTCCCCGCCTTCACCGCCTTCTACAGCCTGTACCTGGACATCAAGCACCGCGGCTGGCGCCGCGACCGCGCGTCGCATTAAAAGGCGACGCATTGAAAAAGAGGGGCGGCGCCAAGTCGAATCCTGGTATTTTTATAAAAAAATAGAAATTAGGTTTTCTTGGTTGTAATAATGAATCTAATTTGGTGTGCTGTGATTTCTTTCTTTAAAGAAGGCTTTTGCAAGCCACCGCCAACTTGGAAAGCCGGTCAATAGAGCAATTGCTGCAGAGCAGAGGCGGACATTGTGAACCCAGTTTTCCATTACTCCACCGCGCTGAGCTGGGAAAAAGAATCCAAAGTATATGCTTGATGTAAGAGCAATCATAAAGATGACGACGATAAGTATCTGGTGCAGTTTCATATTTTTCATTTGTTGGGCTTTAGCTGGCTTTGATTAAATGTCCATTTGGTTAATCGGGGCAAATATGCCCCGCCCCGATTAATTGGTTGCGGCATTTGGTTGTTGATAACCTATCCCCAGCCGCAAGTTACCTTCACGCCGCCGTTATATGCCTCGGACTTGCACACCATCTTTTTTGGGCTTGGTGGGGGTGGGGGAACGCTAATTCCGATATTTGAAAGAGAAACAATTATAGTGGCTACATCCGAGCCATTTCCATGGCTAAAGTCAAAAGTGGTGATAACACCGCCTCTGCCTTCAGTGAGTTGCTCTTGTTTAATGGGGATAATGTTGCCGAGTCTATCTTTGTAGCTGATGGGTATGGGCTGATACATTTGATTAACAACATCCCACCGATAGATGACGGTGCTCCCGTCGGGGAACTTTATTCTAAAATTTTGAAAAGTTGACCAGCCCTTACCGGCCAAGCCGTTTATGACTGTAATCCATGTCTCGTAACGTGCCATTAAATAATTATGCACCGCGGTTCGTTTCTGCGGATGCGTCATATCATCGTAAGCACTTCCGGGGAGCCCATCACCCGTAACAGGTATCTCTTGAGAGTTAAAGGCAATAGCAGCCCGCATATAGCCCAAGTAGTCAACTACTATCGGCTCTACGGAGAGAGGTGTTGTATGCGTGAAAACTTGGCAGTTAACGTCATTTGGCTTAGGATATTTGCGACAAGCATCTCCGCCATCATAGTCGCGAATTATTTCAAACTTTTTCGCTGTGTTTCCTGATGGGTTTAAGACATACAGGTTAATATCTGCGGGGGGAGACAGTGCTCTTCCATACTGCAGTGCTGACTGGTTCATTTGCTGATCGCTACACGCGTCACAGGTGACGTTGTCAACGGTTTGAGCTAGCGAGGTTGCTGGGATGCTGCTGGCCGCTGCAAAGATCGCAGCTACGGCGAGTACTTTGTTATCCACGATTTCCCCTTGGTTGGCTTCCAGGGTCATTGTTCAAACTTTGTTCATGAAAGACAATGGGTGCCAGAGTTTTGAGTCTGTAGAGCGAAGTTCTTTTAGTTTTGCGGTGCCACTAACTCCTTCAATTTATTAGTGATTTCCCACGCCCATGCCGATGCTCGCCAAGACCCCGCTGGCCATGTCCCTGCTGCTCGCTGTCGCCGTGGCCGCGCCCGCGCTGGCCGCACCGCCGTCGTCGCCGGCGTCCAGCGCCGCGCCCGCTACGGCAAACGCCAGCGCCGCCGATGCGCGCTTCCAGGCCATCTACGAGAAGGAGTGGGCCTGGCGCCAGGCGCAGCTCGGCCAGGCCGACGAGGACAGCGACAGCAGCGGCGACAACCGCCACCTGCCGGACGTCGGCGCGGCCGCGCAGGCGGCGCGCCTGAGGGTGTGGGACGACGTGCTGCGGCAGCTGGACACGCTCGATGCGGCCCAGCTCTCGCCGGAGAACCAGGTCAACCTGGCGGTGTACCGGCCGCAGGTCGAGAACCTGGCCGCGGCGGTGCGCCTGCGCGCCTACGAGATGCCGTTCAATTCCGACAGCGCGTTCTGGTCGGACCTGGCGTTCATGGCCCGGCGCAATCTGCGCTCTGCAGACGAGTACCGCGCCTACATCGCACGGCTGGACGACGTACCGCGCTACTTCGCGCAGCAGACCGACAACATGCACGCGGGCCTCAAGCGCGGCTTCAGCGTGCCGCGCGCGGTGCTCGACGGCCGCGACGGCGCCATCGCCACCGTGGCCGAACTGAAGGACCCGACCACCGCGGTGCTGTACACGCCGTTCAAGCAGATGCCGGCGCAGATCCCCGCCGCTGAGCAGGCGCAGCTGCGCGCGCAGGCGCAGGCGGCGCTGCGCGACAAGGTGATCCCGGCCTATGCGCAACTGCTGACCTTCTATCGCCAGGAGTACATGCCGCAGGCGCGCACCACGCTGGCTGCCGAGGCCCTGCCCGACGGCAAGGCCTACTACCGGCAGCAGATCCGCGAGTACACCACGCTGGACATGGATCCCGAGCAGATCCACCAGCTCGGCCTGCGCGAGGTGGCACGGATCCAGAAGGAGATGGACGCGATCATCCAGCAGGTCGGCTTCCACGCGCCGGCCGGGCAGAAGACCTTCCCGGCGTTCCTGCAGTTCCTGCGCACCGATCCGCAGTTCTACGTGAAGACCCCGCAGGAGCTGCTCGATCGCGCCGCGTGGATCGCCAAGCGCGTGGACGGCGAGGTCGGTAAGTTCATCGGCACGCTGCCGCGCGGGCGCTTCACCATCGTGCCGGTGCCGGCGGACATCGCGCCGTTCTGGACCGCCGGCCGCGGCGGCGTCGGCACCTACTGGCTCAACACCTACGACCTGCCGTCGCGGCCGCTGTACAACCTGCCGGCGCTGACCCTGCACGAGTCCTCGCCGGGCCATTCGCTGCAGGGCGCGCTGGCCGAGGAACAGGGCGCGCAGCCGGCGTTCCGCCGCGAGAACTACATCTCCGCCTACGGCGAGGGCTGGGCGCTGTACAGCGAGAAGCTGGGCAAGGAAATGGGCATCTACGCCACGCCCTACGAGGACTTCGGCCGGCTCAGCTACGAGATGTGGCGCGCCTGCCGCCTGGTGATCGACACCGGCGTGCACCACAAGGGCTGGACCCGCGCGCAGGCGCAGGCCTACCTGCGCGAGCGCACCGCGCTCAGCGAGCACGAGGTCACCACCGAGGTCGACCGCTACATCTCCTGGCCGGGCCAGGCGCTGAGCTACAAGCTCGGCGAGCTGACCATCCTCGACCTGCGCGCCGAGGCCGAGCGCGAACTCGGCCCGGACTTCGACATCAAGTCCTTCCACGACGCGGTGCTGCAGCAAGGCTCGGTGCCGCTGCCGGTGCTGCAGCAGCAGATCCGCGCCTACATCGCCGCGCGCAAGAAGAAGGCCTGACGCCCGCCGCGCCGGCCGGCGCCCGATCAGCCGGCCACGCGCGGCGCGGCGATGCGCGCGGCAAACGTCGGCAGCACCAGCAGGGTCAGCGCGGTGGCGGTGAGCAGGCCGCCGATCACCACCGTCGCCAGCGGTTTCTGCACCTCCGCACCGGCGCCGCTGGCGATGGCCATCGGCAGGAAGCCGACGATCGCCACCAGCGCGGTGGTCAGCACCGCGCGCAGGCGGCTGGCCGCGCCGTCGATCGCCGCCTGCCACGGCGCCGCGCCTGCCTGGCGGCGCTCGCCGATGGCCTGCATTAGCACCAGTCCGTTCAAGGTCGCCACGCCGGACACGGCGATGAAGCCGACCGCCGCCGAGACCGAGAACGGCATGCCGCGCAGCAGCAGGGCGAACACGCCGCCGACCAGCGCCAGCGGCACGCAGCCGAACACCAGCAGCGCCTCCCTGGCGTTGCGCAGGGCCATGCACAGCAGGCTGCCGATCAGCAGGAACACCACCGGCACCACCATCGCCAGGCGCCGTTCGGCGCGCTGCAGGTTCTCGAACTGCCCGCCCCAGCGCAGGTAGGCGCCCGGCGGCAGCGCCACCTCGGCCACCGCCGCCTGCGCCGCGGCGACGAAACCGCCCAGGTCGCGGCCGCGTACGTTGGCTTGCACCACCACGCGGCGGCTGCCGTTGTCGCGGCTGATCTGGTTCGGCCCTTCGCTGATGTCGATCCGCGCTACCGAGGACAACGGGATTACCTGCCCGGCGGGCGTGGCGATCGGCAGTGCGGCCAACTGGTCCGGATCGTTGCGCGCGGCGTCGTCCAGCCGCACCACCACGTCGAAGCGGCGGTCGCCCTCGAAGATGCGCCCGGCCGCGGCGCCGCCGATGCCGGTGCTCACCGCCTCGCTGACGTCGGCCGCGGTCAGCCCGAGTTGCGCGGCGGCCACGTGGTCGATGCGCACGTTGAGGGTGGGCAGGCCGGCGACCTGTTCCACCCGCACGTCGGCGGCGCCGGGCACCGCACGCAGTTTCTGCGCCACCTGGTCGGCGGCGGCGCGCAGGCGCTGCATGTCCTCGCCGAACACCATCACCGCCAGGTCGGTGCGCACGCCGGAGATCAACTCGTTGAAGCGCAGTTCGATCGGCTGGCTGAACTCCACGCCGTTGCCCAGCTGCTGCCCGGCCAGTTTCTCCAGTCGTTCCACCAGCGCCTCCTTGTGCAGGGCCGGATCGGGCCACTGCGCGCGCGGCTTCAGCGCGATCACGCTGTCGGAGATGTTGGTCGGCATCGGGTCGATCGCCGCCTCGGCGGTGCCGGTGCGCGAGAACACCGCCGCCACTTCCGGCTGCCGGGCGATGGCCCTTTCCAGCGCCAGTTGCATCGCCAGCGACTGCTCCAGTGAGGTCGAGGGCACGCGCAGCGCCTGCATCGCCACGTTGCCTTCGTCCAGCGTCGGCATGAACTCGCGGCCCAGCAGCGCGAATGCGCCGACCCCCAGCACGCCCATCAGCGCCACCCCGGCGGCCACCATGCGTGGGCGTGCGATCGCGCCGCCGATCAGCGGTTGCAGACGCCGCCGCAGCCGGCGGACCAGCCAGGTCTCGTGCTCGCCGGCGTGGTCGCGGGCCGCATCGGCACGCGCGGTCGGCTCGCGCACCAGCAGCGCGGCCAGCGCCGGCACGAAGGTGAAGGAGAACAGGAAGGCGCCGACCAAGGCCAGCATGAAGGTCGCCGCCATCGGCTGGAAGGTCTTGCCCTCCACGCCTTCCAGGGTGAGGATCGGCGCGAACACCAGCAGGATGATCAACTGGCCGAACGCCGCCGGCCGCGCCATCTTGCGCGCCGCCTCGGCGGCCACGCCCAGGCGCTCGGTCGCGGTCAACGCGCGCCCCAGCGCGGCGCGGCGCTGGCCGAGCAGCAGCAGGGTCGATTCGATCACGATCACCGCCCCGTCCACCAGGATGCCGAAGTCCAGCGCACCGAGGCTCATCAGGTTGCCGCTGATGCCGAAGCGGTGCATGCCGATCACCGCGAACAGGAACGACAGCGGGATCACCAGTGCGGCGATCGCCGCCGCGCGCAGGTTGCCCAGCAACAGGAACAGCACCACCACCACCAGCAACGCGCCTTCGGTGAGGTCCCTGGCCACCGTGCGGATGGTGGCGTCGACCAGCACGCTGCGGTCCAGCACCGGCATGGCGACGATGTCCGGCGGCAGTGTGGCGTTGACCTGCTGCAACCGCGCGGCCGCGGCCTGCGCCACGGTGCGGCTGTTGTCGCCGGCGAGCATCAACGCCGTGCCCAGCACCGCCTCGTGGCCGTCGCGGCTGGCCGCACCCAGGCGCGGGGCGCGGCCGGAGGCGACCTCGGCCACGTCGGCCACGCGCACCACCACGCCGTTGCGGGTGGCCACCGGTGCCTGCGCGAGATCGTCGGCGCCCAGCGCCAGGCCGTCGGCACGCACCACCAGGCCTTCGCCGGCGCGCTGCACGAAGCCGGCGCCGGCCTGCACGTTGGCGCGCCGCAGGGCCGTCACCAGATCGGCCAGGCCCAGGCCATGCGCGGCCAGCCGCGCGGTGTCCGGATGCACGGCGTATTCCTTGACGTAGCCGCCGATCGTGTCGACCCCGGCCAGGCCCGGGCTGGAGCGCATCTGCGGCGCGATGATCCAGTCCTGCACGGTGCGCAGGTAGGTGGCGCGCTCCTGCGGGGTGCGCAGCAGTTCGCCCTCCGGCGTGCGGTAGACCGCGCCGGCCTGCCAGCCCGCCGCGCCCGGCCGCGCCAGCCGGGCCGGGTCGAACGCGGTGAAGTCGACCGTCCACATCAGCACCTCGCCCAGGCCGGTGGTCACCGGCGACAGCCGCGGCGTCACGCCGTCGGGCAGGTCGTCAGACGCCTCGCGCATGCGCTCGGCCACCTGCTGGCGGGCGAAGTACAGGTCGGTCGCATCGGTGAAGATCGCGGTGACCTGCGAAAAGCCGTTGCGCGACAGCGAGCGGGTGGTGACCAGGCCGGGAATGCCGGCCAGCGCCGTCTCCAGCGGATAGGTCACCTGGCGTTCGATCTGCTCGGGGGTCAGCGCCGGGGCGACGGTGTTGAGTTGCACCTGGCGGTTGGTGATGTCCGGCACCGCGTCGATCGGCAGCCGGCCCAACTGGTACAGGCCCCAGCCGGCGATCAGCGCGGCCAGGAACAGCACCAGCCAGCGCAGCCGCACCGCCGTGTCGATGATGAGAGTGAACATGGTCGCCTCCTCAGTGGCCGTGCTCGGCGTCGCCCTTGGCCAGTTCGGCCTTGAGCAGGAAGGCATTGCGGCCGGCGATGCGTTCGCTGCCGCTTAACCCGTCGAGGATCTCGAGGCGATCGCCGGCGCGGCGCCCGGTCAGCACCGGCTGCGCGCGGAAGCCCTCGGCAACGGCGACGAACACCGCGCTGCGCCCTTCCACGGTCTGCACGGCGTCGGCCGGCACGCTCAGTGCGGTGTCCTCACCCTCGGTGACGACCACCGCCGACACCGGCGACCCTGCCGGCGGCACCGGCGCGGCGACCGGCATCGCACGGATCACCGCCGCGCCGCCCGGCGCGCGCAGGTCGGCGGTCGCCGCGGTGACCGTGGCGGCAAAGTTGCCGCCCGGCGCGCTCACCTCCAGCGTCGTCCCCGGCGCGACCTGCGCGGCCAATGCCGGCGGCGCGGCGAACACCAGTTCGTTCATCGTCGGATCGGTGACCTCGGCCACCACGCTGCCGGCCGCGACCACGCTGCCCGGGGTGACCTGCACGGTGCCGACCCGCCCGTCCAGCGGGCTGACGATGCGCACGCGGCCGCTGGCGTCGGGCGCGCCGTTGGCGGCGGCCTGCGCCTGTGCCGCCGCGGCCTGCGCACGCGCCGCCACGGCCCGCGCGTGCGAGCTTTCCAACTCCTGCCGGGCGACCACGCCCTGCGCGACCAGGGTCTGGTCGCGCGCATGCGCCAGCCGTGCGGCCTCGGCCTCGGCGCTGGCGGCCAGCGCATTGGCGCGAAACACCGCGGCCTCGCCGCTGACCACAATCGCCAGCGGCTGCCCGCGGCGCACCGCGCTGCCGGGCGCGACCAGCACGCGCTCGACGCGGCCGGTGATGCTCGCCGCCACCGCGGCGCGCGCGCCCACCGCCGGTTCGATCCGGCCGGCCAGGCGGGTCGAGGCGCCGCCACCGCGGCCGACCGCGACCACTTCGATCCCGGATGCGGCGCGTTGCTGCGGGGTCAGTCGCACCGTGTCGCCGGCCTTGGCATCGGCGTCCGCAGCGGATGTCGATGCGGGCTCGCGCGCATCCTCCTTGCGCTCGGCGCCATGGCCGTGCGCGTCGTCGGCCGTCGGGGTGGCCTGCTTGTCGCCGGCGCAGGCGGCCAGCAGGAGGGCCAGCAGCAGGCTGCCGGCACGGAAGATCGGACGGGACAGGTTCATTGGACCTCCATGAACGGCGCGCGCCCTTCCAGGCGGGCCAGTTCGATTTCTGCCGTGACCCGCGTCAGGCGGGCATCCACGGCGATGCCGCGGGCGGCGATGAGCGCGGCACGGGTGCTGCGCAGTTCCAGTTGAGCGATGCGTCCGGCATCGAAGCCGATGCGGGCCAGGCGGTAGGCTTCCTCCGCGGCCGCCACGCCGTCGTCGGCCGCGCGCTGTTCGGCGCTGGCGGCACGGATGCCGCCACGGTTGCGGTCGAACAGCGGCACGCTGAGGCTGACGCCGAGCGTGTAGGCGTGGGCGCGGTCTTCGCGGAAGCGCGTCTGCCCGGCGGTCAGGCTCAGGTCGGGTAGGGCGCGCTTGCGCTCCACCTCGACCAGGCGCGCAGCGGCCTCGGCCTCGGCGCTGGCGATGCGCACCGGCAGTGCCGCCACCTCGGTTGCGCGCGGCAGTGGCGGCGCGCGGTCGAGCAGGCCGGCGTCGATGGACTGCACCGGCGTCTCCAGCAGGGCGATGGCGGCCAGGCGCGCCAGCGCCGCGTCGCGGAACGCCTGCGCCTCGTCCACGGCGGCGCTGGCATCGGCCACCTCGCTGCGCGCCTGCACCGCGCGCAGTTGCGGCTCGCGGCCCTGCGCGACCATCGCGGCCATGGCCGCCGCATCGTCGCGGGTCAGCGCCAGCGCCTGGTCGGCCAGGGCGGCGCGGCGCAGCGCGGCTTCCGCCTGCGCGTAGGCCAGCGCCAGCTCGCCGGCGGCATCGCTGCGGTGCCGCGCGCCGCGCAACGCGGCGCTGTCGGCTTCGGCACGGGCCGCGCGCACGCGTGCGCCGCGCTGGCCCCAAACCTCCAGCGGCTGCGACAGGCTGAGCGTGGTTTCGGCCCGGCCCGTGCCGGCATAGGCGCCGCTGCCCCAGGCGTTTTCGGTGGACCAGGACAGCGACGGGTTGGGCAGCGCCCGGGCCTGCTCGGCGCGCGCGTCGGCGGCCTCGGCCAGCGCCGCGCCGACGCGGGCACCGGGCAACTGGTCCAGGCGTTGCAGCAAGGTGGCGTAGGAAGGGGCGGTCTGCGCCATCGCCAGCGCGGCCGGGGCCAGGCCCAGCAGCACGGCGACGACCCGCCCGGCCGCGCGCGGCGGCCGACGTGTCGGATGCGACATGGAAAGATTCCGGAAGTGAGAGAAACGGACGCCCGCGGTCGCGGGATGCGTTCAACTCACGCCCGGGGAGGACGCTTCAATCCATCCTGGGCGAGGCCGTCGGGTGCGGCGTCGCCGGCCTGCATCCAGCGCGCCGGCCGCGGCGCGCCGAGCACGGCGAGGGTGCTCGCCGGCAGGCTCAGATTCGAGTGGTGGCAATGGTTGTGACTGCAGCTGCCGGCGTGCTTGCCGTCGCTGTCGTCGCCATCGGCATGCGCCGCGGCGGGCGTGTGCACCGCATCGGCCGATTCCGGTTCCAGCGCGCAGGCCAGCGCATCGGCCACCGGCACCACCACGAACGCCGCCAGCAGCAGCATCAGCAGGGCGGTACGCAGTGGTCGGAAGAAGCGGCGCATGAGGCCGGCAGACTAACAAGCGCGTCCGCGCGGACACAATATCAACCTGCGCCTATTGATCTCGCCGGGAAGTCCACCAGGACGCCGATGCGCCTGCCTCGTCCAGATATCCTTGCGTTTCCTACCGTCCACCACCCGCCCAGGAAAGATGCCAATGCCCACGCTGCTCATGACGCCACGGCAGACCGAGGACTCGCGTGCGCTATGGAAGGTTGCGGCGGGGCGTGGATGGCGTATTGAACGGCTCGCCGGGTGGGCCATCCCCGATGCATTGCGTGATGTTGAGTCGCCCGTGCTATATGCCGAGGCATTGTTCGGTCCAACATTCGCTGAGAAGTTAGGGGTAACGCTGTTAGATCCACCAGAAGACTGGCTGGTGCGACTACCGCAGACGTATCGACGACGGAAAATCGTCCTGACGACGCTGGCTGAGGCGCGCCAGCGAACCTCACCAGCTTTCATCAAACCGCCAAACGACAAGAGCTTTCCTGCCGGTGTATACGTGGGTTCGGCCCTGCCAAATGACTACGATGACGATATGCCGGTCCTTGTTTCGGAGGTCGTGCATTGGCAGAGCGAATTCCGCTGTTTCGTGCTCGACCGTGAAGTGCGAACGTTCTCGCTCTACTGTCGTGATGGCGAACTACAACGCGATAGCGGTTTTGAAAGCAGTGACGAAGAAGACCGAGACATGCTCGGTTTCGTCCAGCAACTGCTCGAGGACGTCTCGGTTGATCTACCGCGGGCCATCGTGATCGATGTGGGATTGATCGCCCAAGATGGCTGGGCCTGCGTGGAATTGAACGCAGCATGGGGCGCGGGACTGTACGCCTGCGATCCGGCGGCTGCGTTGGACGTGATCCGTTACGCCACGGTGCCGCCGCACGATTGACCTGCCGTGCTCAGGGCAGCTTCGCGATCACCTTGATCTCGAACTGGAAACCGGACAGCCAGGTCACGCCGATGCCGGTCAGCGTCGGGTGCGGCGCCTGGCCCCAGTACTCGGGCACGATCGCCCAGGCGGTGGCGAAGTTGCGTTCCGGATCGACCAGGAACACGGTCGCGTCGATCACGTCGTCGAACGTGCAGCCGGCGGCGGCCAGCACCGCGTTGAGGTTGTCGAAGGCGCGGCGCACCTGGGTGGCGAACTCCGGCTCGGGCGAACCGTCCTCGCGGCTGCCGACCTGGCCGGAGACGAACAGCAGGCCATTGCAGCGGATCGCCGGCGAGTAGCGGTTGCGCGCGTACAGCGCCTGGCGGCCGGCGGGAAAGACGACATCGCGGTGGGACATGGGGGCGCTCCAGAAAAGGGGCGGCGCGCGCTGCGCCTGCCGGAGTCGCCAGCGTGGCGTGCGCTGTTGTCTGGATAAACCGCGATGGTCCGCCTAGATTGATTGTCAATTCCAAACAATCGCGGGCGGCCGATGGACCGATTCGAGGCGATGCGGGCGTTCGCGCGGGTGGTGGAGACCGGCAGCTTCACCCGCGCCGCGCACACCCTGCAGCTCAGCCGTACCACCGTGACCCAACTGGTGCAGCAGTTGGAGGCGCACCTGCGGCTGCGCCTGCTCCACCGCACCACCCGCCGGGTCAGCGTCACCGCCGACGGCGCCGCCTACTACCCGCGCATCGCGCGCCTGCTGGCCGAGCTGGAAGAGGTCGAGGCCGGCCTGGGCAGCGCCGCGGCGGCGCCGCGCGGACGCCTGCGCATCGACGTGCCAGGGCCGTACGCGCGCCTGCGGCTGGTGCCGGCGTTGGCCGACTTCCACACCCGCTACCCGCAGATCCAGCTCGACGTGGGCGTGAGCGACCGCGAGGTCGACGTGATCGCCGACCAGGTCGACTGCGTGATCCGCGGTGGCGTGCCGGCCGATCCGGCGCTGGTGGCACGGCCGCTGGCCAGCCTGCCGCTGGGGTTCCATGCCAGTCCGGCGTACCTGCATCGGCACGGCGTGCCGGAGCACCCGCGCGCGCTGGACGGGCCGGCGCATTGCATGGTCGGCTTCCTCAGCCCGCGCAGCGGCCGCGCGCGCAGCTTCCAGGCGCGGCGCGGCCAGGAGCAGTGCCAGGTGCAGGGCCGCTACCAGGTCGGCTTCGACGACGGCAACGCCTATCTGGCCGCCGGCCTGGCCGGGTTGGGCGTGGTCGTGCTGCCGTCCTACATGGCCGCGCCGCACGTGGCCAGCGGCGCGCTGCGGCCGCTGCTGCAGGACTGGCAGTTGCCGCCGATGCCGATGCATCTGATGTTCGCGCCCAACCGGCACATGAGCCAGCGGCTGCGTGCCTTCATCGACTGGGCGGTGGAGGTGCTGGGCCCCGACCCCGCCTAGCCGGCGATCGCGGCGGCCAGGCAGGGGCCGGGCGAGGCCGCGCGGACCCTGCGGCCGGTCACGGCGGCTGCGCGGCCTGTGGACAACTTGCACAAGCCCTTGATCGCCTGCATAATGCGCGGCTCGCTGTGCCCGACGAGGTCGGGGCCGGCGGCCGGATGCGCGATCTCCGGCCGGCTTTTCCAGCGTAACCGTTTGATTTCCCACGTCGCGTGGTGGCCCACAAGGCTGCCGGGGCCGCCGTCTCCCAGGCTATGGGCGACTCAAACTTTCTATCGAGGTGCGCAATGTCCCGCGTATGCCAAGTGTCCGGCAAGCGTGTGCAGACGGGTAACAACGTCTCCCACGCCAACAACAGAACCCGTCGTCGCTTCCTGCCCAACCTGCACGAGCGCCGCTTCTGGGTCGCCAGCGAGAACCGCTGGGTCAAGCTGAAGGTTTCCGCGCACGCGCTGCGCACCATCGACAAGAACGGCATCGACGTCGTTCTGGCTGAGCTGCGTGCGCGCGGCGAAAAGGTCTGAGGAGTAGAGCATCATGGCAGGCAAGCGCGATAAGGTCCGTATGATTTCCTCGGCCGGTACCGGCCACTTCTACACCACGGACAAGAACAAGAAGAACACCCCGGGGAAGATGGAATTCCTCAAGTACGATCCGGTCGTGCGCAAGCACGTCCTGTACAAGGAAGGCAAGATCAAGTGATCGGCTGATCCTCGGATCGCCGCCCACGCTGGACACGGAACCCGCCGCAAGGCGGGTTTCGTGCGTCTGGGCGAGGCGAAACCGCGCGCCGCCGATGCGGCCATGGTTGCGTTTGCCGCCGCAGCCCGCAGAATCGGGCGACTTGGGTGACGAGGATCGCGATGCTGCCAGTCTGGTTGGAAGGCACGTGGCTGCTGGCGCTGGACTGGCTGATCCGGCTGGTGGCGCTGTTGTGGATCCCTACCCGCACCACGCCCGGGGCCGCGCGCAGCTGGCTGCTGCTGGTGGGCTTCGTGCCGCTGCTGGGGCTGCCGCTGTACCTGCTGCTCGGCCACCCCTGGCTCTCGCGCGAGCGCATCCGCCGCCAGGCGCTGGCCTCGCAGGTGATCCGCGAGCAGCAGGTGCCGCTGACCGCGCTGCGCTGGGCGCCGCCGGCCGATACCGTGATCGCCGAAGTGGTGCCGCTGGTCGAGCGCCAGGGCGACTTCATGCCGACCCACGGCAACAGCGTCGAGCTGCTCGACCGCTACGCCCCGTCGCTGCAGGCGCTGATCGACGACATCGACGCGGCGGTGGAGCGCGTGCACCTGCTGTACTACCTGATGTTCGACGACGCGGTCGGCGATGCGGTGAGCGCCGCGCTGCTGCGCGCCGCCGCGCGCGGCGTGCGCTGCCGGCTGCTGCTGGATGCGCGCGGCGGCCGTCGCGGCCTGCGCCGCTACCGCAAACGCCTGCACGCGGCCGGGGTCGAGGTGCAGGCGCTGCTGCCGGGCGGGCTGCGCTGGCGCCGCAGCGGCCGCATGGACCTGCGCAACCACCGCAAGATCGCGGTGATCGACAACCGCGTCGGCTACATCGGCTCGCAGAACCTGGCCGAGCCGCAGTTCGTCCCCGGCCATCCCAACCGCGAGCTGGTGGCGCGGGTGCAGGGGCCGGTGGTGGCGCATCTGGAAGCGGTGTTCGCCAGCGACTGGTTCATCGAGACCGGGCAGCGCCTGAGCGTGGTCGCGCCGGCCTCCATCCACGGCGGCGGCGTCGCCACGCAGCTGCTGCCCAGCGGGCCGGCGTACCCGTTCGAGAACGCGCGCGACACGGTCAACGCGCTGATCCATCTGGCGCGGCGGCGCATCGTCATGGTCACCCCGTACTTCGTGCCGGACGAGGCCACGCTCAGCGCGCTGCGCATCGCCGCGCTGTCCGGGGTGGACGTGCAACTGATCCTGTCCGAGAGCAACAACCAGCGGCTCACCGCCTGGGCGCAGGAAGCCTATTACGACGAACTGCTGCGCAGCGGAGTCAAGATCGCGCTGTACCGGCCGTGCTTCCTGCACGCCAAGCACCTGAGCGTGGACGAAGGCATCGCCCTGGTCGGGTCGATCAACCTGGACATCCGCTCGTTCGCGTTGAACGCCGAGATCGGCATGCTGTGCTACAGCGCCGCGGTGGTGCAGCGATTGCGCGCGGTGGAAGCCGACTACCTGGCCGATGCACGGGTGCTGTCGCTGCAGGACTGGCGCAAACGGCCGGCCTGGCGGCGCAGCCGCGAGGGCATCGCGCGCCTGGCCGATGCCCTGATGTGACGCACGCCGATGACAGGCGCATGACGCGCTCATGCGCGATCGGTGCCGGCACATGCACCACGGTTCTCAGCCACCGGCCGGGCCGGTCGGGGCTTCCCTTACAATCGCGGCATGAATGAGCTTGTGCCCAGCGAACCGGCCGAGGACGACTGCGACATCGCCATCGTCGGCGGCGGCGCGGCCGGCGTGCTGGTCGCGTTGCAACTGCTGCGCCAGGCCGGCACCGCGCTGCGCGTGCAATTGATCGAATCGCAGCCGGCGCTGGCGCAGGGCGTGGCCTATGCGACGCCTTGCGCCGAGCATCTGTTGAACGTGACCGGCGGGCGCATGAGCGCCTTCGTCGAGGCGCCCGACGATTTCCTCGACTGGCTGCAGCAGCAGGCGCTGTATCCGCAGCTGTCGCGCGCGGCGCTGGCCGAGGCCTACGTGCAACGCCGCCATTACGCCGCCTACCTGCGCGCGCGTCTGCTGCAGGCGCAGGCCGCCGGGCCGGCGCGCCTGCAATGGCGCCAGGCGCGCGTGCTGGCGCTGCATCCGCAGCCGACAGGCGGGCAGCTCCTGCAGTTGCACGATGGCGGCCGGCTACATGCCGGCGCCACCGTGCTGGCGCTGGGCAACAGCCTGCGTCCGCTGCCGGCGCGGGGTGCCCCCAGTCTCGACGCGCCGTCGCGGATCGAGGCCTGGGACTACGCGCAGCTGCAAGCGATTCCACGCGAGGCGACGGTGTGCATCGTCGGCTCCGGCCTGAGCATGGCCGACAGCGTGCTGACCCTGCTGGCGAACGCGCACCGCGGCCCGGTGCACGTGGTCTCGCGGCATGCCTTGCTGCCGTTGCCGCACGCCGCGCATGGCGCGCCGGCCGAGTTCGATGCGCAGGCGTTGCTGGCGATGTCGCTGCGCCAGCGTCTGCACGCGCTGCGCCGCCACGCCGCCGTGGCGCAGGCGCAGGGCCGGCCCTGGCAGAGCGTGATGGACCGGGTGCGACCGCTGAGCCAGGCGCTGTGGCAGTCGCTGTCGGTCGTCGAGCAGCGCCGCTTCCTGCGTCACGTGGTGCGCTACTGGGACGTGCACCGGCACCGCATCGCCGCCTCCGTGTTCGCGCAACTGCAGGCGATGCGCCGGGTCGGCCAGTTGCGCCTGCACCGCGCGCGGCTGGACACGGTGTTCCCGGTGGGCGCCTGCGTGCAGGTCAACGGCATGGGCGCCGACGGCGCGCCGCTGCAGCTCGACGCGCACTGCGTGATCAACGCCACCGGCGTCGAGCTGCGCGCGCAGACCATGCGCAATCCGCTGCTGCACCAGGTGCTCGGCTGCGGCCACGCGCAGCCCGGCCCGCACGGCATCGGCGTGGCCAGCGCCGCCGATGGCGCGCTGCTGGATGCCGACGGCCGCGCCACCCCGCGCATCCGCGTGCTCGGCAGCCTGCGCATCGGCAGCCTGTGGGAAAGCCTGGCGATCCCCGAACTGCGGGTGCAGGCGCAGCAGACCGCGCAGGCGCTGCTGGCGTTGGATCTGCCGGTCGCCGCCGTGCATTGAGCGCCGCGGCGCATGCCGGCCGCGGTTGCGCGCGGCGTAGCCGCGACCCGGAATTTCGGTCACGCCCGTCGCGGCTGAAGCCGCTTGTGTCAAATGAGGGTCTATCGTTATAGGTGAGAGCGGAGTGCGGCAGGCCGTTTAGCCGCAGTGCCAGCAAGCACGAGTAGGAGTCAGCGCCGCCGCACCCCGTATCTCCTGCCTCATCAGCCCGAACAGTTGCCCGAGTCGCGAGCTCGAACTCCACAAGCATGGGCATCGGCAGGAGTGCTCTCGTTCCTGAGTCTACTGCGGAGAACGTCTATGCGGCGCTATGTCGGGATCGATGTATCCAAGGCCGAACTGGTCATTCATGTCCTGCCGGACGAGCAGGCCTGGACCCAACCCAATACGCCACAGGGGCAGCGTGCGCTGGCCCAACGCCTGGCGGCGCTGGGCTGCGAGCGGATCGTGCTGGAAGCCAGTGGCGGCTACGAACATGCCGTGCTGCAGGTACTCCGAGAGGCGGACCTGCCGGCAGTGCGGATGGCCGCCGATCGTCCGCGCAAGCTAGCCCAAGCCTTGGGCCTGCAGGCCAAGACCGACGCCCTGGACGCGCGCCTGCTGGCCATCGCCGCCCAGCACATCCCGGCCACGCCCACGACCGTGGTGCCCGAGCATCTTCAGTCCCTGCGCGAACTGCTGGACCTACGCGCCACCCTGGTGGGCCAGCGCGATGCCCATCGGCGGCGCCTGGAGCACATCACCAGCGCCAAGGTGCAACGCCGCTGCCGAGAGGTGGTCGCCCTGCTGAACCAGCAGATCCAGACATTGACGCAGGAGATCGAGCAGCAGGGCAAGACCTGCTCGAGCTTGCCCAAGGTGCCTGGGCTCGGCACGATCCTGCGCGCGGTCCTGGCCGCGCGGTTGCCAGAGCTGGGCACGCTGCCGCCACGCAAGCTCGCCGCCCTGGTCGGGCTGGCCCCGTTCAATCACGACAGCGGCTGCTGGAAAGGCCAACGTCGCATCAAAGGCGGCCGTGCCGACGTGCGAGGCGTGCTGTACATGGCCACCTGGGCCAGCATCCGCGCCAAATCCCCCTTGGCCAACACCTACGCGCGCTTGCGCGCGGCCGGCAAGCCGGCCAAGGTCGCCATCGTCGCCTGCATGCACAAGTTCCTGCGCTGGCTCAATGCCATCGCGCGCGATCAGGCACCGTACGCCCCTCCGGTTATCGCTGGGGCATGACAGTTGACTCCTACAGGGACAGGACCTTCGCTTCGTTGCTAGCCGCGACGGGCATTGCCGGTCCTACAGGCGGGTCTTCCAGCGCGATCAGGGGCCCCCCTCCACCGCGTCCTGCGGCGTGCGCCCGAGCAGCACGCAGATCGCGATCGCGGCCAGCGCGGTGATCGCCGCCAGCACCCGGGTCAGCGTGCCGAACGCCGCGGCGTAGGCCAAGCGCAGTTGTACCGCGGACAGTGCGCCCTCCTGCGTGGATGCCGCCAGATCGCCGGCGACCAGCCGCTGCGCGGTTTCCGCCAGGGCCGCGTGCGGCAGCAGCGGCGCGATCGCGGCCAGTCGCACCTGCAGCAACGCCGCGAGCAGGGCCGCCACGCCGGCCAGGGCGATGCCTTCGCCGGCCACACGCAAGGTGCCGAACAGGCCGGCGGCCATGCCGGCGCGTTCCGGCGGCACCACGCTGACCGACAGCGCATCCATCAGGCCCCAGGGCAGGGCGGTGCCGGCGCCGATCACCAGCAGCGCCGGCAGCGCCTGCGCCGGTGGCCGCGCGCCGAGCCAGCACAGGCCGGCCGCGGCCGCGGCCAATCCGGCCGCGGACAGCCAGGCCGGGGCGATGCGCTGCGCCAGTGCGGCGGCCAGGCTCGGTACCAGCAGCATCGGCGCCGACAGCGCCAACAAGGTCAGGCCGGCGCGGGCGGCGGGCGTGCCATCCACGCCGATCATGCGCAGCGGCAGCAGCACCAGCAGCACCACGTAGCTGGTGCAGGTGGCGACCGGCAGCAATTGCACGCCGACGAAGCGCCGGTAGCGGAACAGGCGCAGCTCCAGCAGCGGGTGGCGGTGGCGTCGTTCGATCCGCACGAAGACCAGCAGCAGCATCGCCGCGGCACCGAGCAGGGCCAGCGTGGCGGCGCTGCCCCAGCCGCTGTGCGGTCCCTGGATCAGGCCGGCGGTGAACAGCGCCAGCGCCGCGCTGAAGCACAGCGCGCCGGCGCGGTCGGGCGGTCCGGCGGCCGGGTCGCGCGATGCCGGCAGCCAGCGTGCGGCCAGTCCCCACGCCAGCGCCGCGACCGCGGCCACGCCGAAGAAGATCGCGCGCCAGCCCAGCCGCTCGCTCAGCGCACCGGCGGCCAGCGGGCCGAACGCCAGGCCGGTGCCGAAGGTGGTGCCGAGCAGGCTGAACGCGCGGGTGCGCGCCGCGCCGGCGTACAGCTGCGCCAGCGCCGCGGTGCCGGCGGCGAGCGCGGCGGCGGCCCCGACGCCCTGCAGCGCCCGCCACAGGTCGATCGCCACGACCGAGCCGGCCACGGCCACGCCCAGGCTCGCCAGGACGAACAGCGCCAGTCCGCCGAGGAACACCCGGCGGCGTCCGCGCCGATCGGCGAGCGCGCCGGCGGCCAGCAGCAGGCTGCCGAAGCTGAGCATGAAGGCGTTGGTGATCCAGGCCAGGGCCAGCGCACTGCCGCCCAGGGCCGCGCCGATCGCCGGGGTGGCGACGGCGCCGCCGGAGAAGTTCAGCGGCAGCGCCAGGGCGGCCAGGCACACCGCGGCCAGCGCGGCGCCACGGCGTGGCAGGGGCGTGGAGCGGGAGGTCGAACGGGAGATCATCGGAGCGGCTCTTGCGGCGGATAGCGGGACGCCACTAGAGATACACAGGCCGCAATCTCCGAAAAAGGCCGCGATTCTCCGGACTTCACGGAATAAAACGCTCTAATATCGCGACATGGACCGCCTCACCGGCATCGTTGCCTTCGTCCGTGCCGCCGAGCAGCGCAGTTTCGTCGGCGCCGGCCGCGTGCTCGGCCTCTCGGCCTCGGCGGTGGGCAAGAGCGTGGCCGCGCTGGAGCGCGAGCTCGGCGTGCGCCTGCTGCAGCGGACCACCCGGCGCATCGCGCTGACCGCCGAGGGCGCGCTGTTCCTGGAGCATTGCCAGCGCGTGCTGGCCGACCTGCGCGAGGCCGAGGATGCGCTGGCGCAGACCCGGCAGGCACCGCGCGGGCGGCTGCGGGTCGGCTTGCCGACCATCGGCTACCGCTTCCTGGTGCCGCTGTTGCCGGAGTTCCGCCAGCGCTATCCGGAGGTGGAGCTGGACCTGGACTTCGACGACCGCGTGGTCGACCTGCTCGAACACGGCCTGGACGCGGTGATCCGCAGCGGCGTGCAGGCCGACTCGCGGCTGCTGGCGCGGCGCCTGGGGCCGTTCCGTTTCTGCCTGTGCGCCGCGCCGGACTACCTGCGCCGCCGCGGCGTGCCGCAGACCCCGGTGGAACTGGCCGCGCACGATGGCCTGCTGTTCCGCGTTCCCGGCACCGGCAAGCCGCAGGACTGGCCGCTGGCGGAACCGGCGCCGCTGCCGCCGGCAGTGCTCACCTGCAACAACATGGAGGCGGTGCGCGCGGCGGCGATCGCCGGCATGGGCATCGCCTGCATGCCGGCGTTCCTGGCCCGGGACGCGCTGGCCGACGGCCGCCTGCAGGCGCTGCTGGAGACGCACATGGCCGACGGCGGCACGTTCTTCGTGGTGTGGCCGTCGCGCCGGCAACTGTCGCCGAAGCTGCGCGTGTTCGTGGATTTCCTCGCCGAACGGCTGTTCCGCGCCGCGTGAGGCCGCGCCGCGTGCCGCGCGGCGCGCGCTGTCGCAGCCGCTGCGCCGCCGCAGCGGTTAAAATGCGGCGGTGGATGTCTCCCATTTGCTCGACGATCTGAACCCCGCCCAGCGCGAGGCCGTTTCCGCAGCGCCCGGCCATTACCTGGTCCTGGCCGGCGCCGGCTCCGGCAAGACGCGCGTGCTCACCCATCGCATCGCCTGGTTGCACCAGGTGCATGGCGTGCCGGTGCACGGCATTCTGGCGGTCACCTTCACCAACAAGGCCGCGGGCGAGATGCGCCACCGCGCCGACCTGCAGTTGCGCAACGGCAGCCGCGGCATGTGGATCGGCACCTTCCACGGCCTGGCGCACCGCCTGCTGCGCCTGCACTGGCAGGACGCGAAACTGCCCGAAAGCTTCCAGGTGCTCGACGCCGACGACCAGCTGCGGCTGGTCAAGCGCGTGGTGCAGCAGATGGAGCTGGACGAGGGCAAGTTCCCGCCCAAGCAGATCGTGTGGTGGATCAACCAGCAGAAGGACGAGGGCCGCCGCGCGCAGCACATCCAGCCGGAGCCGCGCGACGAGTGGGTGACCACCCTGCGCAACGCCTACGCGCTGTACCAGGAGCGTTGCGACCGCGCCGGCCTGGTCGACTTCGCCGAACTGCTGCTGCGCGCGCACGAACTGCTGCGCGATACCCCGGCGTTGCTGGCGCACTACCGCGCCCGCTTCGGCGAGATCCTGGTCGACGAATTCCAGGACACCAACGCCATCCAGTACGCGTTCGTGCGCGTGCTCGCCGGCGACAGCGGCCACGTGTTCGTGGTCGGCGACGACGACCAGGCGATCTACGGCTGGCGCGGCGCCAAGGTCGAGAACGTACAGCGCTTCCTCACCGATTTCCCCAGCGCGCAGACCATCCGCCTGGAGCAGAACTACCGCTCCAGCGCCAACATCCTCAACGCCGCCAACGCGGTGATCGCGCACAACCCCGACCGCATCGGCAAGCAGCTGTGGACCGATTCGGGCGACGGCGAGCCGATCGACCTGTATGCCGCCTACAACGAGGTGGACGAAGCGCGCTACGTGGTCGAGCGGGTGCGCCAGTGGGTGCGCGACGGCGGCAGCTACAGCGAGGCGGCGGTGCTCTACCGCAGCAACGCGCAGTCGCGCGCGTTCGAAGAGGCGCTGATCGCCGAACAGGTGCCGTACCGGGTCTACGGCGGCATGCGCTTCTTCGAGCGCGCCGAAATCAAGGACACCCTGGCCTACCTGCGCCTGGTCGCCAACCGCGCCGACGATGCGGCGTTCGAGCGCGCGGTGAACACGCCGGCGCGCGGCATCGGCGACCGCACCCTGGACGAGGTGCGGCGCCTGGCGCGCGCGCAGTCGCTGTCGCTGTGGGCCGCGGCGCAACAGGCCGCGCAGCAGGGCGGCGAACTGGCCGCGCGCGCGCGCAACGCGCTGGGCCAGTTCCTCGGCCTGATCGAGCAGCTGGCCGCGGAAGTGGCCGGGCTGCCGCTGCCCGAACAGATCGACCAGGTGCTGGCGCGCTCCACCCTGCGCGAGCACTGGAGCAAGGAGAGCCGCGGCGGACTGGATTCGGAATCGCGCACCGACAACCTCGACGAACTGGTGTCGGTGGCTTCGCGCTTCGTCCGCGCCGACGGCGACGAGGACGCCGACGAAGGCCGCCAGGCGATGACCGAACTGGTCGCGTTCCTGGCCTACGCCTCGCTGGAGGCCGGCGAAGGCCAGGCCCAGGCCGGCGAGGAGGGCGTGCAGTTGATGACCCTGCACTCGGCCAAGGGCCTGGAATTCCCGATCGTGTTCCTGGCCGGCATGGAAGACGGCCTGTTCCCCAGCGCGCGTTCGCTGGAAGAGAGCGGGCGCCTGGAGGAAGAGCGGCGCCTGGCCTACGTCGGCATCACCCGCGCCCGCCACAAGCTGGTGCTGAGCTACGCCGAGTCGCGGCGCATCCACGGCCAGGACAACTACAACGTGCCCTCGCGCTTCCTGCGCGAGATCCCGCGCGAGTTGCTGCACGAAGTGCGGCCGAAGGTGCAGGTCTCGCGCAGCGCCTCGCTGGGCGCACCGCGCAGCATGGGGCACAGCGTGATCGAGGCGCCGGCGATCAAGCTCGGCGCCAACGTGCAGCACCCCAAGTTCGGCGGCGGCGTGGTCATCGACTACGAAGGCAGCGGCGCCCACGCCCGCGTGCAGGTGCAGTTCGACGAGGCCGGCGCCAAGTGGCTGGTGATGGCGTACGCGAACCTGACGGTGCTATGAGCGCCGCTGGCGGCGTGCCCCAGCCACGGCTGCGGCGCCGCTAATCCACGCCGCGGCGCTGCCGCGCCTCCAGCATGGCGTAGCCAGCGCCGGCCAGCAGCAGCGGGCCGAGATAATAGAACGCACGGTAGGCCAGCAGCGCGGCCAGCAGCGCCGACTGCGGCGCCTGTGCGCCGAGCAGCGGCAGCACCACCGCTTCCATCACGCCGATGCCGGCCGGTACGTGCGCGATGGCGGTGGCCACGGCTGCGGCCAGCAGCGCGCCGAGCACCGCGACGTAGTCCACCCCGGCTGGCATCAGCACGTACAGCAGGGCGCCCATCAGCGCCCAGTTGCCGGCGCCCAGGCCCAGTTGCAGGAGGGTCAGCGGCAACGGCGGCAGGTGCAGGACATGGCCGCGCACCTGCAGCGTACGGCCATGCGCGCGCTGGCAACCGATCAGATACGCCAGCACGGCGGCCAGCATCGCCGCGCCGATCCATGGCAGCGCCGCGCCGCTCAGTGGCCACTGCGCCGGCGTGCGCAGGCGGCCACTGGCCAGCAACACGCCGGTCAGCAGCAGATAGCCCATCCAGTTGGTGGCGATGGCGAAGCCGACCACGCGGCTGATCGCGCCCAGGCGCAATCCGGCCCGCGCGTACAGCCGATAACGGATCCCGGTGCCGCCGATCAGCGCGCCGACGTTCAGGCTCAAGGCGTAGGCGATCATCGCGATCGCCATCGTCCGGGGTGTCGCCGCCGCATGCGCGGTGTAACGGCGCGCGGCCAGGTCGTAGCAGGCGTACAGCAGGTAGCTGGCTACGCTCAGCCCGGCCGCCGCGGCCAGGGTGTCGGCGCCGTAGCCAGCCAGGGTGGTGCCGACCCCGGCCCAGTCGACCGCACGCGCGGCGCGCGCCAGCAGCACCGCGACCAGTGCCAGGAACCCCAGGTAGGCGAGGCGGCGCAGGACGCGCCAGCGCTCGCGCGTGCGGCACGTGGCACGTACGGAGTGTGGCGCGGCGCCGCCATGCGCATCGAGGCGGTCGGTACCGCTCATAAGGCGATGCGCGCCTGCAGCGGCGCGTGGTCGGACAGCTGCGACCAGGGGCGCCCGGTCAGCACCCGTGCGCTCTCGATGCGCACGTTGCGCAGGTAGATCCGGTCCAGCGGCAACAGCGGCCAGCGCGCTGGGAAGCTGCGCGCCACGCGCCCGTGCAGGTGCGCGAAGGCCTCGGTCAGGCCATGCCGCTGCAGCAGCGGATGCCCGCGCTGGCGCCAGTCGTTGAAATCGCCGGCGACGATCAGCGGCGCCTGCGCCGGCAGGTCGGCGATCAGCGCGCCGAGCAGGCCGATCTGCCGGCGCCGGTGCGCCTCGCGCAGGCCCAGGTGCACGCAGATCGCATGCACCGCCATGGCCTGTCCGGGGATCTCCAGCACCGCATGCAGCAGCCCGCGGTGCTCGTGGCCGGCGATGGAGACGTCGCGGTTGACGCAGGAGGCGATCGGGAAGCGCGACAGCAGCGCGTTGCCGTGGTGTCCGTGCGGATACACCGCATTGCGGCCGTAGGCGAACTGCGGCCACCGCGCATCGGCGAGGAATGCGTACTGGCTCTGCGCCGGCCAGTCGGCATGGCGGCCGGCGTGCAGCTGGTGTTCGCCCAGCACTTCCTGCAGGAACACCAGGTCCGCGGGCAGGGCGCGGATCGCCGCGCGCAACTCCGGCAGCATGAAGCGCCGCTTCAGCACGCTGAAGCCCATGTGCGCATTGAGGGTCAGCAACTCGATCGCAGGCATGCCGGGGCAGGAGGGAGGCGGCGTTGCCATTGTCGCCAGCATCCGCGTGCGGCGCGTGACGGTGTCGCCGCGTGTCGCCGCCGCCGCTGCATCGCCGGCAGCGGCGGCAGGCGCCGGCTCAGCGCCGTGCGGCGATGATCTTGCTCAGGTAGTCCGGCGTGCCCTCGACCCGCACCAGGTGCGGATACTGCAGGCCGTCGTGGTAGTTCACCGGCACGTCGCGCACGCCGCCCTGGTACTTGAGCGTCAGCACGATCGGCGCGGTGCCGCCCTTGGCGCCGGCGATGGCCTGCTTGAGCGTGTCGCGCGAATAGTCCTGGCCGTTGACCGCCAGCACGGTGGCGCCGCTGCTGACTCCGGCCTTGAACGCCGGACCGTCCCAAAGCACGTCGTTGATGCTGGCGTCGTCGTTCATCACCAGGCCGATCGACCAGGCGAAGTTGTAGCGGTGCCGCGCCGACTGGTGGCGGCTGTCGTACTGCTTTTCGAATTCGCTGGGCTGGTCGGTGTAGACCAGCTTCCAACCGCTGGCCTGCAGGCCCTCCAGCAGCGGCGGGTCGACTTCGTACACGCGCCGTTTGAGGTAGTCGGCCCAGTCGTAGTGGACCACGCCATCGAGCGCGGCGATGACGTCGTCGAAGGTATAGGTCTTGACCGCGAAACTGCCGTCGTCGATGCCGAAGAAGGCCTTGGCCACGTCGTCCAGCGACTTGCGCCCGTCGCTCATCGCGCGCAGCTTGGCATCCACCGCCAGCCACACCATCTGCCCGCCGCTGTAGTAGTCCTCGCTCATCTGCCAGCTGCGGTAGGGCAGCGGCGCGCGGTGCGCGGCGGTGGGGTCGTTGGTGGTGTCCTCCAGCGAGCGCCAGCGGAAGCCGGGGCGGTTGCGGTCGTAGTTGGCCGCGGTCATCGCCAGCGCATCGCGGAACTGCTGCGGCGTCCACATCCCGGCGCGCGCGGTCAGCACGTAGCCCCAGTACTGGGTCTGGCCTTCGTAGACCCACAGCAGCGAGTCGCCCATCGGCACGTTGAAGGTGGGCGTCCACAGGTCGGCCGGGCGCCGGAACTTGCCGTTCCACGAGTGCGTGTACTCGTGCGCCAGCAGGTCGCGGTCCGGCGCGTTGTCGGCCCAGGCGCTGAAGTAGTCGGCGGCCAGCCCGTTCTCGCTGGACCGGTGGTGCTCCAGGCCGTTGCCGCCGAGCACGTCCGACAGCGAGAACAGGAAGTCGTAATGATCATAGTGGTGCGAGCCGAACAGCTTGATCGCCTGCACCGGCAGGTTGCGGTGTGCCTGCAGCTGCTCGGCGCTGATGTCCAGGAACCGCGGCGCGTCGGCGACCACGTCCAGGTGCACCGGCGCGCCGCCGGCCGGGGTCAGGTCCACGCGCTTGAAGTAGCGCCCGGCGTAGATCGGCGAGTCGACCAGGGTGGTGAAGTCGACCGGCTTGAAGGCGGTGGTGGCGCCGTTGCGGCTGGCGGTCTCCAGCGCGGTGCCGAACTCCCAGCCGGCCGGCAGGGTCACGCTCGGCGCCACGGTGATGCCGCGGGTGTCGTGGCCGGCCGGATACAGCGCGACCTTGTTCCACTCCAACTGCAGCATCTTGTCGGTCATCTCGAAGCCGTCGTCGCGCGGCGACAGGTACTGGAAGCTGGCGTCGATCGCGCTCACGCCCTGTGGCACGTCGACGTGGAAGCTGTACACGTCGAAGGTGTCGCGGCGCCACGGCAGCGGCTTGCCGTTGGCGGTGAGGGTGAGGCCGGCCAGCATCGCCACCGGTCCGCTCGGCGAATGGTCGCCGGGGATCCACTCCGGATACTGCAGGGTCAGCCGCCCGGCGCTGACCGGGATGGTCTCGTGCACCCGGTAGATGCCCTGGCGCACGTCGCCGACGTCCACCTGCAGCGTCAGCGTGCCGGGATAGGGCGTGTCCTGCGGCGCCGGCACGTCGGGCGTGCGCACCACCTGCGCCTGCGCGGCGCTGGCCAGGGCCAGGCCGATGCCGAGGACCAGCGCCCGGCGGGCGCGACGGGAGGCGGGGAAAGCGGTGGCGGACATGCGCGGCTCCGAAAGGCGGGATGGGATGCGGAAGCGCGGAACGTTAGCACCTGCCGCGGCCGCCGGTGCACTGGCGTGGCCGGGCCGGGCCGAGGCAGGCGCCAGGCGGAGCCGTTCATGCGCGCGCCGCGCCCCGCCGCGGTCGAAAGGCGGCGGTGCGAACGCGGTCTCCATCCACTGCCTGGCGACAGCGGCGGTCTGTCCCGGTCCGCCGCGCTGCGGAGCAGCAAGCGCGCAGCCTCGCGGGCCGCTGGTTGCGCTGCGCATGCGCTTCGGCGGCTGGGAGGGATGCCGCCTCAGTCCTTCAACGCACCGTCGCCCGGATCGCTGGCGGCATAGGTCGAGGTCGGCAGTTCCGCGGCATGCGGATGCCGCAGCGCCTCGCGCAGCGGCGCCGGCAGGTGCTCGACCGCCAGGATCACCTTGCCGAAATGCACGTCGCGCACCGCGCTCGACGGCACCACGAAATCGCCGCCGTTCTCGATGTTGATGACGAAGGTCGCGCCGCCGTCGCGGACCTCGCGCACCGCACCCACACCGACCTCGCCGTCTGCGACGAACACCATCTGGCCTGCTTCCACACGTTCGGACCTCGCGCACCGCCTTGTCTGGGGGAAAAGTCCGCGCGGCCTGGCATCGCCGTGCACGGTCGTTCGATGATCGGATGCGTGTGCGTTGCTGGACGGTGAACACAGCGTGGCGCGCAGGTCACGACGTCGCTGCCGCCGCCTGTGCGTCATGACCCAGGGGCGGCGCGCGTTGGTCGTCACGCACGCCGATGCGATCATCCCGGTTCGACCACGGCCTGGGAGGGCAAGGATGCGCAGCGAGAAAGAAAAGATGCTGGCCGGCGAGGCCTATCGTCCCGGCGATGCGCAGCTGCAGGCCGAGCAGGACGCGGCCAGTGCCTGGATGCTGCGCTACAACACGGCGCTGGCCGAGCCGCCGGCGCGGCGGCACGCGCTGCTGGAAGCGGGGCTGGGCTCGGTCGGGCGCGGTGCGGTCGTGCGTCCGCCGTTCCATTGCGACTACGGCTACAACATCCATCTCGGCGCGGACGTGTTCCTCAACTTCAACTGCGTGATCCTGGACGTGGCGCCGGTGCGGATCGGCGCCGGCACCCAGATCGGGCCGGCGGTGCAGCTGTACGCCGCCGATCACCCGCGCGATGCCGCGCAGCGCGCCGAGGGACTGGAACTGGGGCGGCCGCTGACCATCGGGCGCAACGTCTGGATCGGTGGCGGCGCGATCGTGCTGCCGGGCGTGAGCATCGGCGACGATGCGGTGATCGGCGCAGGCAGCGTGGTCACCCGCGACGTGCCGGCCGGCGCGCGCGTGGCCGGCAATCCGGCACGGCGGCTGAAGCCACACAGCGACTGAATTTGATCCGGGTCAAGGAAGGCGCCGCGCATTGGGTGTGCAATGCTGTCCCGGCCGCCGCGCGCGGCGTCAACGGAGCATCCCATGTACCAGCGCATCCTGATCGCCATCGATGGTTCCGAGTTGTCCGCCAAGGGTCTGCAGCAGGGGCTGGCGCTGGCCGCCAAGCTTGGCGCGGAGGTGGATATCGTCACCGTGTCCGAGCCGTGGGCGATGGGCATGTACGACGCGATGGGCTGGAGCGTGGGCTATGAGGCCAGCCCCGAGTACCGCCAGGACCGCGAAGCCGGCGCGCAGAAGATCCTGGCGCCGGCGCTGGCCGCCGCCGCGGCCACCGGCGTGACCGCGCACGGCCGCCACGTCCTCGACCGCTATGCCGCCGAGGGCATCATCGACATGGCCGTGGCCTGCAACAGCGACCTGATCGTGATGACCTCGCACGGCCGCCGCGGCATGAGCCGGGTGCTGCTCGGCAGCCAGACCGCGGAAGTGCTCGCCAACAGCCAGGTGCCGGTATTGGTGATCCGCTGAGGCGTTGAGCGCCGAGCGTCGGCATCGGCGCGGGACCGGAGCGTCCCAGGGGCCCGCGTTCGGCGGGCGGCGGGAGCGGCGTGCTGCGGCGTTGCGGTGCAGCCTGCGGCAACGCCCCGCGGCCTGGCGGAAACCGCCCGGATGCCATGCCATGCCGCGCCCGGCGTCCGCCACCACGAACTCCTGCCGTCGCCAGCCTCTGTGAGCGTGCCGCCGGCGTGGGTCATGCCGCTGCTCTTCGGTGGCCATCGATGGCGCGTGTTCCTGCCATGGCGTGGCGCGCGCGCCGTAGCGCGTCGTCTCCCGGCCGCGTTCCCGGACGACCGCGGGTCATCCCACGGTCGCCCCAGGATCAGGCGTGCGCCGATGGCCCGCTGCGCGGTGCGCGCTGCCGTTCGGCGGCGCGCAGGGCGTGCATCACCAGCTGTAGAGCTTCCAGTACACCGGCGACACGTTGTCCTTGCTGCCGTCCACTTCCATGTGGCCGTCGCCGTTGCGGTCGTACAGGTAGTAGGCCGGGCCGCGCGCCGGGGTCACCTTGACCATGCGCAGCTGGCCGCCCACGCGGTACTCGTCGACGGTGTCGCCGTTGTCCATCTTGCGCTGGGTCGTTTCCGCGCCGCGCACGTCCATCGGCGCGCCGTCCGGGCCGAGGCCGGTGGAGGCGCAACCCGCCAGCAGCAACAGCGGGATCAGGATCAGGGCTTTCATTGCGGTGTTCTCCACGGGCAGGACATGACGCAGAGTATGCGCCGAGTGTCCGCATGTGGCGTGCGAATGGTGGGCCGTACCCTCACCCCAATCCCTCTCCCGGTGGGAGAGGGGCTACGGCTCCTCCCTTCTCCCCTTGGGAGAAGGTGCCCCGCAGGGGCGGATGAGGGTGCGGGCGCAGCCTCGTGGACCCAACTCGGCGAGACGCTCCGCGCCGGACCCTCACCCCAACCCCTCTCCCGGTGGGAGAGGGGCTAACCACGGCTCCCTGCTGCGCCTGGGGCGGATCCCCGTTTCGGGGGCGTGAACGCGCCGCAGCGTAGAATTGGCCGATGAGCCGATTAGTCCTGATCGACGGGTCCAGTTACCTGTATCGCGCGTTCCACGCGCTTCCGCCGCTGACCAATGCCGCCGGCGAGCCCACCGGCGCGCTGTTCGGCGTGGTCAACATGTTGCGCGCCACCCTCAAGGAGCGGCCCGAGTACGTCGCCTTCGTGGTCGACGCGCCGGGCAAGACCTTCCGCGACGACCTGTACCCGCAGTACAAGGCCAACCGGCCGCCGATGCCCGAGGAACTGCGCGCGCAGGTCGAGCCGATGTGCCAGATCGTGCATGCGCTGGGCATCACCATCCTGCGCGAGGACGGGGTCGAGGCCGACGATGTGATCGGCACGCTGGCCCTGCAGGGCGCCGGCGACGGCCTGGACGTCACCATCTCCACCGGCGACAAGGATTTCGCCCAGCTGGTGCGCCCCGGCGTGCAGCTGGTCAACACCATGAGCGGCAGCCGCATGGACTCGGACGCGGCGGTGATGGAGAAGTTCGGGGTCTGGCCGCACCAGATCGTCGACCTGCTGGCGCTGATGGGCGACGCCATCGACAACGTGCCCGGGGTGGAGAAGTGCGGGCCCAAGACCGCGGCCAAGTGGCTGGCCGAGTACGGCTCGCTGGACGGGGTGATCGCCCACGCCGACACCATCAAGGGCAAGATCGGCGACAACCTGCGCGCGGCGCTGCAGCGCCTGCCGCTGAATCGTGAACTGGTCACCATCAAGACCGACGTGGCGCTGGCCGGCGGGCCGCGCACCCTGGGCCTGCGCGAACAGGAGCCGGAGCAGCTGCGCGGCCTGTACCAGCGCTACGGCTTCACCCAGGCGCTGCGCGACCTGGATGGCGGCGTGGCCGCGCCGGAGGCCGCCAGCGAGGCGACGCCCAGCCTGCGCGGCACCGCCGCCGGCTATGCCCGCGCCGCGGCGCCGGCCGACGACGGCGCGCTGGATCCGGCGCTGGCCGCCAAGGGCGAGTACGCTGCGGTGACCACCGCCGAGCAGTTCGAGGACCTGCTGGCGCGGCTGCGCGCCGCCGACGGCTTCGCCTTCGACACCGAGACCGACGCGCTGGACGCGATGCGCGCCAACCTAGTCGGGCTCAGCTTCGCCACCGCGCCGGGCCGCGCGGATTACCTGCCGCTGGGCCACGACTACCCCGGCGCGCCGGCGCAGCTGGACCGGGCGCAGGCACTGGCGGCACTGCAGCCGCTGCTGGAGGACCCGGCCAAGGCCAAGGTCGGCCAGCACGGCAAGTACGACCTGCACGTGCTGCGCCGCCACGGCGTGGAGGTGCTGGGCTACACCGACGACACCATGCTGGAGAGCTTCGTGCTCAACTCCACCGCCAGCCGCCACGACATGGACTCGCTGGCCCGGCGCTACCTGGGCTACGACACGGTCAAGTACGAGGACGTGGCCGGCAAGGGCGCCAAGCAGATCGCCTTCTCGCAGGTGGCCATCGACGATGCCACCCGCTATGCCGCCGAGGATGCCGATATCACCCTGCGCCTGCACTGCACCCTGTCGGCGCAGCTGGACGCCGAGCCCGCGCTGGCGCGGGTCTACCGCGAGATCGAGATGCCGCTGGTGCCGGTGCTGGCGCGGGTGGAGGCCAACGGCGTGTGCGTGGACATCGCCGAGCTGCGCAAGCAGAGCCAGGAGCTGAGCCAGCGCATGCTGGCCGCGCAGCAGAAGGCTACCGAACTGGCCGGGCGCAGCTTCAACATGGACTCGCCCAAGCAACTGCAGGCGGTGCTGTTCGACGAACTGAAGCTGCCGGCGGTGCTGAAGACCCCCAAGGGCCAGCCCAGCACCAACGAGGAGGCGCTGGAGGCGATCGCCGACCAGCACGAGCTGCCGCGGGTGATCCTGGAGTACCGCGGCCTGGCCAAGCTGCGCAGCACCTACACCGACAAGCTGCCGGAGATGGTCAACCCCGCCACCGGCCGCGTGCACACCAGCTACCACCAGGCCGGCGCCGCTACCGGGCGGCTGTCCTCCTCCGATCCCAACCTGCAGAACATCCCGATCCGTACCGACGACGGCCGTCGCATCCGCCGCGCCTTCGTCGCCCCGCCCGGGCGCAAGCTGATCGCCTGCGACTATTCGCAGATCGAACTGCGGATCATGGCCCACCTGTCCGAGGACCCGGGCCTGCTGCGCGCCTTCGGCAGCGGCGTGGACGTGCACCGCGCCACCGCCGCCGAGGTGTTCGGGCGCAAGCTCGAGGAGGTCACCGGCAACGAGCGCCGCGCCGCCAAGGCGATCAACTTCGGCCTGATGTACGGCATGAGCGCGTTCGGCCTGGCCCGCAACCTGGGCATCGGCCGCGGCGAGGCGCAGGACTACGTGGCGCTGTACTTCAGCCGCTACCCGGGCGTGCGCGACTTCATGGAACGCATGCGCGAGCAGGCGCGCACCCAGGGCTACGTGGAGACCCTGTTCGGCCGCCGCCTGTACCTGAACGACATCAACGCCCGCCAGCAGGGCCTGCGTGCCGGTGCCGAGCGCGCCGCGATCAACGCACCGATGCAGGGCACCGCCGCCGACATCATCAAGCGCGCCATGGTCGGCGTGGACGCCTGGCTGCAGGAGCACCGCGCCCGCGCGCTGATGATCCTGCAGGTGCACGACGAACTGGTGTTCGAGGCCGATGCCGACTTCGTCGACACGCTGCTGCCGGAGGTGACCCGGCGCATGGCCGCCGCGGCGGAGCTGAAGGTGCCGCTGGTGGTGGACAGCGGCGTGGGCGACAACTGGGACGAGGCGCATTGACCATTCGGGCCCCGGGGATGCTTCCGGGGCCCTTCCCGGCGCTGCGGTGTCCTGCGTAGACATCGCAGGCGCGCGCGCCACGCAGAGCGCACCGGAGTTTTTCTGAGGATTATCCCGCCAGCGATTTTCGCTTTCCCATTTCTAGGGGTTTTTTGCGCCGCGCGGGCGGTGCAAGCGGCGGAAAGTTCAACTGCCGTCACACCCTGCGGGCAGGCGGTGGCGCCGGATTTGGACGGAATGTTGACGCGCGGTATTCGCGGGATTTTCGGGAATGAATCCGTCCTTAATCTGACAAATTTTTAACTTAAATCTTCACGAACGAGCAAGGTGGGAAATGTTCTTATATCCCTCGACAGGCGCAATACCTGTCGCGGATCTCCTCCCATCCCCTGGAGCAGATCCAGGAACGGCGACTCCTCCCCAAGTCCCCGTTCCCTGGCCCCGCCGACCTCCCCCTGGTCCGCGGGGCTTTTTTATGCCCGCGCTTCGGGCCTGCCCCTATCGCCGCCTGCACGCCACGGCGTAAGGTCGCCGCTCCATCCTCCCTGCGAGCCGTGCGATGCCTGATCTTTTCCATCTGTCGATGCCCTGGTGGGAATTCGTCTTCCGCGCGGTGGTGGTGTACGTGGCGGTGCTGGTGATGGTGCGGGTCTCGGGCAAGCGCGCCATGGGCCAGCTGACGCCGTTCGACATGCTGCTGATCGTGCTGCTCGGCAATGCGGTGCAGAACGCCCTGCTCGGCGAGGACACCTCGCTCGGCGGCGGCCTGTTGCTGGCGGCGACGCTGATCGCGCTGAACTTCACGGTCGGCCTGGTGACCTCGCGCAGCGCCCGCATGGAGCGCTTGATCGAGGGCGAACCGGTGGTGCTGGCCCGCGATGGCCATGTGTTCCGCCAGGTGCTGCGCCGCGAGCTGGTCAGCCATGCCGATTTCGAGGCGGCGATGCGCCAGCAGGGCTGCCTGGGCATCGACGACGTGCGCCTGGCGCTGCTGGAGACCAACGGCCACATCACCATTCTCAGCAACAAGGGCAGTTGAGCGCAGGTCGCGGCGGCCGGCGCAAGGCCGCGCAATCGCCAGGGCGCTGTCGGGCATGCCGCATCGCGGCCGACGCCGCGCGTGAACGGGGCGGTCTAGCGGCGCGGTTCGGTGGCCTGTTCGAGCTGGTAGAGCGCGTCGTCCAGGGTGTCCAGCTGCGTGGCCAGCACGGCACGGGCATCGTGCAGGCCGCGGTTGTAATAATGCGGGCCGATGCGCTCGGCGATGAAGTCGAGCAGGAATTCGGCCTCGAACGCGCCGACCTGCTGCTGCAGCTCGGTGCGCAGGTAGGCCTGCACCTGTTCGGCGATCGCGCGCTTGTCCTCGCGGCCGAGCACGGCGGTGCGCGCCGGCGCGCTCATGCCAGCCACTCGCGCGGCACCAGGTACTCGGCCAGGCGCGCCTCGGCGCTGCCCGGCTCGGGCTGGAAGCCGTATTCCCAGCGCACCCGCGGCGGCAGGCTCATCAGGATGCTCTCGCTGCGGCCGCCGCTCTGCAGGCCGAACAGGGTGCCGCGGTCGTAGACCAGGTTGAATTCGACGTAGCGGCCGCGCCGGTATAGCTGGAACTCGCGCTCGCGCTCGCCCCAGGGCAGGCCACGGCGGCGCTCGACGATCGGCAGGTAGGCGTCGAGGAAGCCGTCGCCGACCGCGCGCTGGTAGGCGAAGTCGCGCTCGAAATCGGCATGCAGGTCGTCGAAGAACAGGCCGCCGACGCCACGGGTCTCGTTGCGGTGTTTGAGGAAGAAGTACTCGTCGCACCAGCGCTTGTGCGCCGGATAGCGGTCGGCGCCGAACGGCGCGCACAGGGCCTGCGCGGTCTGGTGCCAGTGGCGGACGTCCTCGTCGAACGGGTAGTACGGGGTCAGGTCGAAGCCGCCGCCGAACCACCAGGCCACGGTGGCGCCGTCGCGCTGCGCCTCGAAGTAGCGCACGTTGGCGTGGGTGGTGGGGATGTACGGACTGAGCGGGTGGAACACCAGCGACACCCCGACCGCGCGCCACGAGGCGCCGGCCAGTTCCGGACGGTTGGCGCTGGCCGAGGGCGGCAGGCGGGTGCCGGCGACGTCGGAGAAGCCGATGCCGGCCTGCTCGAACAGCGCGCCGTCGCGCAGGATGCGGGTGCGGCCGCCGCCGCCCTCCGCGCGCTGCCACAGGTCTTCGGCGAAACGGGCCTGGCCGTCGGCGGCCTCGACCGCCGCGCAGATGCGGTCTTGCAGGCCAGTGAGATAATCGCGGACACGGTCGAAGGTATGCATGCCGCCATTCTAGAAGCTCGTCATGTCAGGCGTCTGCGGCGGGCTGCGCAGGCCGGTCGGCGTGTCAGCGATGGAACTCGGCGCGGATCGCCGGACGGCACAGCTGGTAGACCAGCCAGCCGTGCAGGCCGGCGAACACCAGTGCGGTCAGCGCGCCGCTGATCATCAGGGTGATCCGGCCCAAGGCCAGATCGTGCTGGAGTTGTTGCGGGTCGAAGGCGTGCAGTGGCGCCCAGGCCTGCAGCAGGTCGATCAGTTGCCACAGCAGCGGCAACACCGCGAAGTTGGCCGCGGCGGTGACCACCAGGAACACGATGAAGGCCCGCCGCGCCCAGTCGCGCCGCTGCAGCAGCGCCCACGACGCCGCACATAGGCCCGCGGCCAGCAGCGCCGACAGCCAGGACAGCGCCTGCGCATGGACGACGCACCACTGCAGCAGCGGCGGCAACGGCAGGCCTGCCTCGCGTAGCACGTCCTCGACCGCCCCGTCCGGCAGCGCCATCAGCAGCAGTGCCTGGCCCAGCGCATATAGCAGCGACAGTACCCCCAGCAACAGCGAGAGCTTGGCCATCGCATCGATGGTCTGGTTGCGCGCGGCGGGCATCGGCGGTGGCGGCATCGGCGGTCCTTCGGTCGGGGCGACACCGGCACGATTGCGTCGGCGGCAGTCCGGCAAGGATAGGGACGACGGACCAGGGCGCAAGCCGGGTGGTGCGCGAGGGGCGCGGCGCTGCGCATGCGCCGGGCGCTTGGCCTCTGCCGCGATGCGGTCAGGGCATGGCCGATGCGGTGTCGCCAGGAGCGGGGGCGGCCGCGAGGTGGTACCGATGCTGTCCGGGTCCGGACGACCTGGCCGCCAACGTCACAGGGGTGCAGGCATCGCGGGGCCGTGGCGGTGGCGGGTGCTGGCGTAGGAACGGCTTCAGCCGCGGCGGGGCATTACCGGTAACGCCCCGTCGCGGCTGAAGCCGCTCCTACGCAGGCCGGCGTGATGCGTGGCGCACGCAGATGGTTGGCATGTCATGCAGGCTGCTGCCCGGCGCCTGCAGCATGTCGACTGCAGGCGCCTCGGCGTGCGGCCGGCTCAGCGCAGCTCGCGCTCGAACAGCTTGAGGATGCGCTTGTACTCGTCCAGCCAGGAGTCGGCGCGGGTGAAGCCGTGCTTCTCCATCGGATACGGCGCGATTTCCCAGTTGTCCTTGTGCAGTTCGATCAGCTTCTGGGTCATGTCCACCGAGTCCTTGAAGAACACGTTGTCGTCGACCATGCCGTGGGCGATCAGCAGGTGGTCGCGCAGCCCGCTGGCGTACTCGATCGGCGAAGAGGTGCGGTAGGCCTCCGGGTCCAGGTCCGGGGTGTTGAGGATGTTGGAGGTGTACTCGTGGTTGTACTGGCTCCAGTCGGCCACCGGGCGCAGCGCGGCGCCGGCCTTGAACGTGCCGGGGCTGCGGAACAGCGCCATGTAGGTCATGAAGCCGCCGTAGGAGCCGCCGTAGATGCCGGCGCGGCCGCGGTCGCCCTGCTTGCTGTCGACCAGCCAGTCCAGGCCGTCCAGGTAGTCCTCCAGCTCCGGATGGCCCATGTCGCGGTAGATCGCGGTGCGCCAATCGCGGCCGTAGCCGGCGCTGGCGCGGTAGTCCAGGTCCAGCACGATGTAGCCCTTCTGCACCAGCAGGTTGTGGAACATCTGCTCGCGGAAGTAAGGGGTGTAGCGCGCCGACACGTTCTGCAGGTAGCCGGCGCCGTGCACGAACATCACCACCGGATAGCGCTTGCCCGGCTCCGGCTGCGCCGGGCCGTAGTACTTGCCCCAGATGGTGCCGGCGCCGTGCTTGGACGGCACCTGCACGAACTGCGGTTGCACCCACGGGCGCGCCTTGAACGCGGCGCTGCGGGTGTCGGTGAGCACGCGTGCGGTGCCGCCGGCGGCCGGCAGCACCGCCAGTTGCGGTGGCAGGTAGGGGCCGGAGTAGTGCACCAGCAGCTGCTGGCCGTCGGGCGAGAGCGCGAAGTCCTCCACGCCGTCCAGCGCGGTCAGTTCGGCGACGCTGTCGTTGCGCAGGTCGAGCTTGCACACCTCGTAGTCGCCCGGCCACTTGCGGTTGCACAGGAACAGGAAGCCCTGGCCGTCGGCGCTGACCACCGGCGCGGACACCTCCCACTTGCCGGAGGTGCGCTGGCGCGGCTTCTCGGTGCCGCGCTGGGTGTACAGGTGCGCGTAGCCGGACTGCTCGGACAGCAGCCACAGGGTCTGGTTGTCCGGCATCCAGCCGAAGTCGTTGAAGCTCCAGTTGATCCACGCCGGATCGGTGAGGCGGTGGCGCGGCTGCAGCACCGCCTTGTCCAGGTCCACGCTGGCGATCCAGCGGTCCTTGTTGTCCACCGCGCGCAGCAGCACGGCGACGTTGCGGCCGTCCTCGCTCCAGTGCATCGAGGCGCCGCTGCCGTCGCCATCGGTCTCCACGCGGACCGCGCGCGGGCCCTGCAGCGGCTCCTGCTTGGCGGCCTTGCGCAGCGCCGCCAGTGGATCGGTGTCGATGCCGGGTAGCACGGAGAGGTCGAGCTTGCGCGCGCTGCCGGCCACCGCATCGACCAGCCACAGGGTCTGCGCCACCGGCGGGTTGCGGCCGACCAGGGTGCGTGTTTCCTGGAATTCGGCGTAGCCGGATTCGGTCACGTACTTGGGCATCTTGCTCTCGCGGCCTTCCTCGGCGCCCTTGGCGTGGGTCACCACCAGCAGGTGGCGGCCGTCCGGCGACAGCGCGCTGTCGTCGACCACCACGTCGTCGCCCAGGTACACCGGCGCCGGCGCGCGGCTGCTGTCGGCACGGCGCCAGGCCTGCTCCTGCTGGCGCAGCAGCTCGCGCTGCGCGCGGTCGCGGGCCAGGGTTTCCAGGGTACGCAGTTGCTGCTCGCGCAGCACGTCGGGCTTGGGCGCGGCATCGGGATCGCGCTCGGCCTTGAGCACCGCGGCCTGCTGTACGCCGCCGCCGGGACTCCAGCGGTACCAGTCGTTGCCGACCCGCCACAGCGCGCCGCCATCGGTGGTGAACTGCGGCCGCGCGGCGGCCTGGTTGCTGCGGGTCAACTGGGTCAGCGCGCCGCTGCGCAGGTCGCGCAGGAACACGTCGCCGTTGCGCACGAACAGCATGCGCTGGCGGCGTGCGTCGTAGACCGGATTGGCCGCATCCAGGGTGCTGCGCTGGGCGTCCTCGACCCGCTGCGCGGCGCTGCCGTCGATGCCCTGGCGGTAGGTGTCGCGCACCGGGCTGCCGGTGCGCTTGAGCTGGTACTGCACCTGGCGCCCGTCCCAGGCCCACCAGGCGTCCTCGACCGGCGGCCCGATCCAGTCCGGATCGGCCATGGCCTGTTCGATGGTCAGCGGGGCGGCGGCATCCTGCGCCGCGGCCAGCGGCGGCAGGCAGGACAGGGACAGCAACACAACAGCGCTCAGGGCGAGACGACGCATCTGGACTTCCGGGCGAACGGCAAACCGCAAGCGTAGCAGCCGCCAGGGTGGCGGCGATTGCGCCGTTGGTCATGGGCGGGGGCCGAGCAACGGCGCCAGGCGCGCCAGCAGAGCGTGCACCGATGCGGGGGACTGTCGCTATTGGATGGAGTAACGATCTCGCACCCCGCAGGGCAGGTCGCGGAAACGCTGACAACTATGCTGGTCAAACGGGGATGAGAGCGGTGTTCGGGCATCTGAAGCGGGATCATCGGCTGGACCGCTGCTGGCTCAAGGCGGGACAGGGCGATGCACTGAACGGCATCGTTGCGGCCACCGGCTAGTACCTGCGCTGGCTGATGCGCTGGATCCCTATCCTCATGCCTAGATCCGGATCGCCGCATCTGGCACCGAGGCTTGATCAGGCCAAGCTGGTAGGCGCGCCGTACTGAATGAAAGCAAATTTTCAAAGCCGACGAAGTCGGCGAATGGCCCATGAAATTCAATGGTCGACAGCGCGGCTACTCCATGCAGTAACCGCGCTGATTGAGCCGATCGATTGGCTTACTTCACATGCTGGCCGACCAGTTGATCGTGAGATTTGAGCCGGATGCCGCCCTTTCCCCGGATTTGTTTACATCGCGAACCGAAACATAGATGTTCGTGTTGTCTATATTGATGACATTTAGAAGAAACGCGTAGTCCGTCTGATTGTTGGAAAATGCACGCGCTGGGGCAAAGCCGAGCCCATGCGCAATCGCTACCGAGCCGCTGCTGTCCACAGTGGCGGCAAGAGATCCAGATGCGCAGTTCGGCCAATGATACGAGCGCATCTGACCACCAAGGAACGCACCGTGATTACCGGTGCCCGTGAAATAGGTGATAGAACCTGACAGATGGATTCTGTTCGTGTCGCTGGTGGACGAGATTGCAGTGAACGCACCAGACAGGGCGTCATCCCAATTGTCAAAATAGCAATTGCTGATGCCAACAGCATTCCCGTTCCCACTGACAAATACAGCTTCTGCCGTTGTCCGTGCTACGCGCAAATTGCACAGCATAAGGCTGTTTCCATCTCCATTGACGAAGATGCCGCGGCTATTTGATAGCTGCGTATTTGGGCCGGGCTGGCATTGAATATTGGTCATGGAAGCGGTAATGCCACTGCCGTCTACAAGAACACCAGTAGCGCAGGCATCCAAGTCCGCATTCGCCACCATCATTTTATTGGTGGCGCCGTCCCCACTCGTTGCCAGGTAAATGCCTCGCCAGACACCATAGACGAAGAAATTGGTGATTTGACAATTGTCGTTGCGATACGAAACTAGGCCATAGGTATTTTTTTGGGTGTAAGCGGCCACGTCGGCGGTGAAGGCGCTCCAAAAGGGATATTGATGGAAATTGTTGACGCGGACAACGTCTGCGGCAAAATTGACTTTTATTCCAAATGAGAAGAACTCCCCCCATACGTTTTCGATGCGCGTCCGCCCTGTGCTGACACCTGGTTGGCCGATCTCAATGCCCGCTGTCACCCCCAAAAAAACCAAATTTTCTAGCAAACAAGCTCCGCCGGCATTGATCCTGATGCAGGGCTTGTAGGCGGGGGGATTCCAGTCGGGGGTCGGTGAAGGTTTCGTCTGGTCGAATCCGATTCCCGCTATCTGTACGTTGTTTGAGCCAGATGCCAAAACGAATGCGCTCTCGTTTTCCGAGCCTAATAGTATCCAGGATCCATTGCCGCGAAGTTGCGGAACAGTCGAGCCGAATGGGCCGACGAACTCTTCTAGGACACCGTCGCCCTTGATCGCGATTCCCCCTCGGGAAATCGTCACTGCTGTATCAATCCGATAAATCCCGTATGGCACATGCACGACTCCGCCGCCACGGTTTTGCACATCGTCCACCGCGGCCTGGAATGCCGACGACGAATCAGAGGAACCGGTGCGATCAGCACCAAATTCCAGTACCGAGACAGGAAGGTAACTCAACTTGTCGGAAACGGGGATGGGCGCGGCGCCGGTGGCAGCCGTCTGCTGGAACCGAATATTCCGCGCGCCTGTTCCTGCCCACAGACCATCCAGAAAATCCTTGACTGTAGTGCCTTCGCCAGACGCAGGGAAGGAATATCCAATCAAAGAGCCTCCGTCTGTTTGAGCGAGGCTCTCGCGTAAGGAGGTGTCGTCACCTTCGCTAGAAGCTGTTCCGGCAATCTCCTCATTTCTCTCACGCGCTGTCATTGGAAAAGGGGAGCGCGTGTCGCTTACAGTGCTTGGCGTTGAATCCGAAATTTCCCGTAACCCGCCGTGGGATTTGGCGTGTTCGTGATTGTGCATTGCAAGTGTGTCCAATCTGGGTTTTGTAAATGCTTCGGCGAGTGGAATATCGCCGGCGGCGTCAATCTTATGTGCATAACTTGCCACATTGATCAACAGGATTTTTTCAGCGGAAGATGGAGGGCGGTGCATTACGATGCGGGTACCGGATTCATCGCCGATTCGTTCAACGTCGAAATCGCCACTCTCCAATTCGGACGCCTTTTCATTAAGGATGATAAATGCCTTCACGCGACTTCTGGAGTGAGCCACCGGGCCAGCAAAAGCACGGGTAACGCCGTCGCCCTGGTGAAATCGGCAATGGTCGGCTGTGGAGACTGTCATTTATTCAACTCCTTTATGAAAAGTAGGCAAGGTTGAAACGTGGACTACCCAGTACACCGTGGAGACTCAATGCCTTCATTGCGTACAGGGACTTTTGAACTACGCGGGTCGTGGATCGGCACTGCGAATCTTCCTGGAACTCCTGCGGGCCAACGCTGGAGAGGGGCGGTCTGCGAAGGGCACAAAAACATTACGCAGTGCACGCCGTGTACAGGGTTCTGCCCGTGTGGCCGTCATCGACAGGCTCGGCATCTGCCTGGTTAGATCGACGTTGCGGTTGAAACGCCATATTGTTTCAATCCGGGTACGGCGTTCCCGAATAGTTGCAAGGCCGCCAGCACCAGTTCGCACCAGCGTTCGCTACCGCCTAGCTTAAGAAGTTGGTGCAGCGAAAGGCTCAGCTGGAATGACACATGGTTGATGGACATCATCCGGTCTCCAGGAAACGGGACCACAGCATGGGGCAACGCGTTCTCACCGAATGAGAACTTGCTAAGGATCGTGTTAGTCAAGGGGGATGGATGGATTCGTGATCAACAAGTGAGGTACTCTCGGAACGCACGGGAGCCTGCGACTTGGACGTTGCAGATGCGCCGTACCATGCAGGAATCGGAGTGAGCGGCTGTTGTGTTGATTGGGGGGATTACTGGCAAGGTTGGTTGCACGGCGCAGGCGTAGCGCAATCGCGCGCGTTGTATGTGCGCTGTCCGCGCCTTAAGGCGTTGCAGCGCGAGGTAAAGGGATTTTCGGCAGGCTAACGATGTGTTGCGCTAACCATTGGCATGTTTTGCCGTGGCGGAGTTCGGCCTCCGCTTCGAGCCACGACCGAAGTCGCCGCGGAGCAATGCGGCGACTTTGACTCGTGCCGATCGGCCGGGTGTCAGGATCGCTCTGTCGAGTTGACACCCCCGCGCGACTGTATCAGCGATCCCGTGTCGCGCGCGGATCGCTGGCGGCGTGAATCCGGCAATGGGTCTGTGAGAGGAAAGCTTGCAACGCTGCACCATCAGCAACAAGTGGGGTGAATCAAGGTGGACTTGCTTAGATCATGTGGCTGTCATCAATCGGGGTGGTCCAATATGGTGCAGTTGATTTTTATATGAAGTAGGGTCAGTCACGGGCGGTGATCTCGCCCTGAGCTTATGACTGCGCGGGCCGATGTGTTGTGAGATTCGTCGCGTGCTATTCTTTTGAATGAAAATCGAAAAACCAACAGGAGAGAGGTGATAGAAATGCAGGTTAGGTGGATTGCGCTTATGTTTGCAGTTGTTTTCTCTGGCCAGTCGTTCGCCAATGAGTGGATGAATGATGTCGAGGTTACTCAGATCAACGCCTATCAATCAGGAACGGGTCATTTCGTATGGTTCACCGCGTTGCCTCAAGAGTGCAAAACGGCATCTCCTTCAGCTTCGATCATGACGTTCGACGAGGCGCAGTCCGGAGGAAAAGGAATGCTTGCCATCGCGATGGCCGCGCTTTTGAATAAGCGCAAGGTCAACGTGCAGGCGGATGGATGCCGTATCGTCGAGATTTACTTGAAGTAGCGCCTGCTTCAGAGGGTTGCATTGCTTAGGTATTCAGGATTACATGGAGTGGCAGAGCGCAGGCTTAAGCAAGGGTCTGCGCCGGCTCCGGATTAAGGAAGATGCCTCTTCCAATTGGGAGAGGCATCGCATAGAGATTCCCTGGGTGTTTTGTTCCAGTAAAACGTCCGATTGCAGACTGCTCTCGTTGTTAAGTCCTGAAATCAGGATTGAGGTGGAGCGATGCGTGCCAGGTGCCAGGTGCCTGATGGTGGGGGAAAGCCAGCAACGTTTGCTCAGTTCTAGAGTTGCGCCATGCACGATCTTTGTGCGTGACAGCGCATGGTTCGATACACCATGCATAGTGCAGCGATCCAAACTCGGTGACATTGAGCGGATTCGAGAGTTATGTTTGATCGCGTCCACAGAGGAATGATCGAGCCAAGCAAGGCTCGCCATCGTTGGGAGCGATCAAGCGGCAGAGTTGGTCAGCGGACTCCAACTTGACCAAGGCTCGCGCAATCTGCGCGAACGCGGAGGTCGTCATCGCATGCACCCGACACTGCGACAAACCGTCACATCCCATTTCGCCGCGCCGCACCAACAATAGGCATCGTCTCCGCTTTCTCAGGCGCACCCATGGACGCCCTGCTGCTGTCGCGCATCCAGTTCGGATTCGTCATCAGTTTCCACGTGCTGTTCCCGGCCTTCACCATCGGCTTGTCGAGCTGGCTGGCGTTCCTGGAGTGGCGCTGGCTGCGCACGCGCGACACGGTGTGGCGCGATCTGTACTTCTTCTGGCTGAAGATCTTCGCCGTGTCCTTCGGCATGGGCGTGGTCAGCGGCATCGTCATGAGCTTCCAGTTCGGCACCAACTGGGCGGTGCTCAGCGAACGTGCCGGCAACATCCTCGGTCCGCTGCTCAGCTACGAGGTGTTGACCGCGTTCTTCCTGGAGGCCTCGTTCCTCGGGGTGATGCTGTTCGGCTGGCACAAGGTGCCGGAAAAGCTGCACTTCCTGGCCACCTGCCTGGTCGCCATCGGCACGCTGATCTCCACGTTCTGGATCCTGTCGGCCAACAGCTGGTTGCAGACGCCGGCCGGCTACGCGGTGGTCGAGGGTGTGTTCCATCCGGCCAACTGGCGCGAGGTGATCTTCAATCCGTCGTTCCCGTACCGGCTCACGCACATGGTGCTGGCCGCCTTCATCACCACCTGTTTCGTGATCGGCGGGGTCAGCGGCTGGTACCTGCGCCGCGGCGAACACCTGGACGCGGCCGGGCGCATGCTCAAGCTGGCGGTGGCCTTTGCCGCGATCGCGCTGCCGCTGCAGATCGCCGCCGGCGATGCGCATGGGCTGAACACGCTCGAGCACCAGCCGATCAAGGTGGCGGCGATGGAAGGGCACTGGCACGGCGAGGCGCCGGGGCAGGGCGTGCCGCTGGTGGTGTTCGCGGTGCCCAACGAGGCCGCCGAGCGCAACGACTATGAGGTGACCATTCCGCGCCTGGGCAGTGTGATCCTCACCCATACGTTGGATGGCGAGATCACGCCGCTGACCGCGGTGCCGCGAGACGAGCGGCCGCCGGTGAAGCCGGTGTTCTACGCGTTCCGGGTGATGGTCGGGCTGGGCATGGCGATGTTGCTGCTGGCGCTGGTGTCGCTGTTCTTCTGGTGGCGCGGCACGCTGCTGCGTCGGTGCGCGCTGCATCTGGCGTGGAACGCGATGCTGCCGGCCGGGTTCGTGGCGCTGGTCGCCGGCTGGTTCGTTACCGAGATCGGGCGCCAGCCGTACGTGATCTACGGCCTGCTGCACACACGCGATGCGGTCAGCCCGGTCAGCCCGGCGATGGTGTGGATCTCGCTGAGCGTGTACGTGCTCGCCTACGCGCTGGTGTTCGGTTTCGGCAGTTGGTACATCCTGCGCATGCTGCGCCATGGGCCGCTGCCGCACGAGCCGGCGCCGCGCATGCAGGAGGGCGACAAGACCCCGGCGCGGCCACTGTCGGCGGCCGACGACGACATCGAGGAGACCCACTGATGGACATGGCGACCGTGCTGCCGGTGATCTGGTTCGGCGTGATCGGCTTCGGCGTGCTGATGTACGTGCTGCTGGACGGCTTCGTGCTCGGCCTGGGCATCCTGGCGCCGTTCGCCGAGGACGAGGACCAGCTCGACCTGATGATGAACACCGCCGCGCCGATCTGGGACGGCAACGAGACCTGGCTGGTGCTCGGCGGCGCCGGCCTGCTGGCGGCGTTCCCGAAAGCCTACGCGGTGGTGCTGTCGGCGCTGTACCTGCCGGTGCTGCTGATGCTGATCGCGCTGGTGTTCCGCGGCGTGGCCTTCGAGTTCCGCTTCAAGGCGCGCAGTTCCAAGTACCTGTGGGGTTGGGCGTTCGCGCTGGGTTCGCTGTGCGCCGCGTTCTGGCAGGGGGTGATCTTGGGGGCGCTGGTGGAAGGCATGCCGTTGCAGGACGGCAAGTACCTGGGTGGGGTGCTTGGCTGGTTCAGCCCGTTCTCGATGCTCACCGGCGCGGCGGTGGTGTTCGGCTACGCGCTGCTCGGCGGCAGCTGGCTGATCCTCAAGACCGAGGGCGCGATGCAACACATCGCCCGCACCCTGACCCGGCCGCTGGTGCTGGTGGTGGTGGTGTTCATGGGCCTGGTCAGCGCCTGGCTGCCGTTCCTGGACTCGCGGATCATGGCGCGCTGGTTCCACGACGGCAATTTCTGGTGGCTCTCGCCGGTGCCGCTGCTGGTGCTGGTCAACGCGCTGGCGCTGTGGCGTGCGGCGATGGCACAGGGCCGCGACGCGCGCCCGTTCATGCTGACCCTGTGCTTCTTCGTGCTCGGCTTCTTCGGCCTGGTGCTGGGCATCTGGCCGAACATCGTGCCGCCCGGGCTGACCATCTGGGAAGCGGCCTCGCCGCCGGCCTCGCAGGGCTTCGTGCTGGCCGGGCTGGCGGTGCTGCTGCCGGTGATCCTGGGCTACACCGCCTGGTCGTACCGGGTGTTCCGCGGCAAGATCACCGCCGACACCGGCTACCACCACTGACGGCGGCCGCGGCGGCCGCCGGCTTGCCAGCGGCGGCGGCGCCGGCCAAGCTACCGGCTCCCCGCGCCGTGCGGGTCATCGCCCCGCCCGAGCCGCCGCCACGCATGTCCGCCGTTTCCTCCGAGATTCCCGCTGCGCCCCTGTTGCACCCGCTCGCCGTCGGCGACGCGCGGCGTCCGCTGGCCTTCGCCAACGGCGAGCACATCGACCTGGCGACCTTCCTCGGCCACGTGCGCGGCCTGGCCGCGGTGCTGCCGGCCGGCCGGCATGCGCTGAACCTGTGCGAGGACCGCTACCGTTTCATGGTCGCGTTCTGCGCGGTGGCGCTGCGCGGGCAGACCTCGCTGCTGCCGTCCTCGCGCGCGCCGGCGGTGGTGGCCGAGGTGCAGCGCAGCCATACCGATTGCTACTGCCTGGGCGACCTGGCGTTGGCCGAGCCGCCGCCGCGCTACTGGCGACTGCCGGACGCGCTGCCGTCGCTGGACGGGCCGATGCCGCAATTGGCCGACGACGCGCTGGTGGCGATCGGCTTCACTTCCGGCAGCACCGGCGCGCCCAAGCCCAATCCCAAGACCTGGGGCAGCTTCCTCACCAGCACCCGCCAGGACCTGCTGGCGCTGGTCGGGCTGTGGCCGGACACGGCGGTGCCGCAGGTGGTGGCGACGGTGCCGCCGCAGCACATGTACGGCATGGAGCTGTCGATCCTGCTGCCGCTGGTGACGCCGCTGGCGGTGCACGCCGGGCGCCCGTTCTTTCCCGAGGACGTGGCCCGTGCGCTGGCGCAGCTGCCGGCGCCGCGGCTGCTGGTGACCACGCCGGTGCATCTGCGCGCGTTGGTCGAATCCGGCGTCGCGCTGCCGCCGCTGGCCGGCATCGTCTCGGCCACCGCGCCGCTGGCGCAGGAGCTGGCCGCCGCCGCCGAGGCGCGCTTCGGCGGCGAGGTGCGCGAGATGTTCGGCTCCACCGAAACCTGCGTGTTCGCCAGCCGCCGCACCGCTTGCGAGGTGCCGTGGACGCCGTTGCCCGGCGTGCGCGTGGCGCCGCAGCCGGACGGCACCCTGGTGCACGCGCCGCATCTGCCGCAGCCGGTGCTGCTGGCCGACCTAATGGACGTGGACGCCGACGGCCGCTTCCAGGTGCGCGGCCGCCAGGCCGACCTGCTGGAGATCGCCGGCAAGCGTGCCTCGCTGGCCGATCTCACCCGGCGCCTGCTGGCGCTGCCCGGCGTGGTCGACGGCGCGATGTTGCAACTGGATCCGGAACCGGGCCAGGCGGTGGGCCGCATCGCCGCGGTGGTGGTGGCGCCGACCCTGGACGAGGCCGCGATCCTGGCCGCGCTGCGCCGCGAACTGGACCCGGTGTTCCTGCCGCGCCGGTTGCGCCTGCTCGAGGCCCTGCCACGCAACGAGACCGGCAAGTTGCCGCGCGATCGCCTGCTGGCGTTGCTGGCGGCCGGTCGCGAGGACTGAGCACCCGCCGGACGGCGCCGGGATAGCGCGCAGCGACCAGGCGCCAGCGCGCTACGGTTTGCGCAGCGTGGCACGCGGCCGCCCGCCGCTTGGCACGGCCGGGGCGTGGCTTGCCGCCCCCCACGCGGGTGTTCGTATACTGCGCCTATCGCTTCGCGCCGCAAGGATGTGCCGCATGCCCCATCGGGCCTCCCTCGTCCTGATCGCCTCGCTCCTGTGTGCGGCCTGCACCCATGCGCCTGCGCGGGCGCCTGCCGCCGCGCCTCCTGCCAAGGACTCTCCCGCCATGACCTCGTCCCCCTCGTCCGGCGCCGCCGATCCGGCCGCCGCGCCCGTGTCGCCCAAGCTGAGCGCCGAGCAGATGCTCAGCCGCTTGCTGACCCTGATCCGCACCAGCAAGAGCGTGGCCGAGTTCACGCCGCAGCGCTTGCGCGAGGTGATGGGGGTGGATGTGGACTATGCGCGCGATGGGTCCGGGCGGTATGGATTCGGAGAGAAGGTAAGCCAGGACTGGGTGCATGGCTTCGAGGTTGATCCGAGAATGAAGAATCATGGGTTTGAGTTCAGCTTCGATCCGGCGACGCCTGGATCTTCTCCCGACATGACCAGTATCTGCCAGATGGACTTTGATCGCTTCACTGGCGAACTTGAAAAGATGGGATTTTTGCGTGAGCACTACTTCGATTCTCCGCCACAAGCATCGTTTGGAGAAAAGTTGCCGCATGGGGCGCTGATGTACGATCTTTTTCAGCGTCCCGGCATGTGGATTCAGGTCTATCCCAACGGCGAGGCAAATGAGCCGATCGAAAAGATTAGCCACTTGTGCGTGCAAATGGTTTTGATCGGATAAAAGACAAGGAAGCCCCAGGATGGCGGAACTCACTGCTCAAGCTCGGGAGATCGTCAGTGAATTTGGCTCTGAGCCGGGCGTTACGGCGGATCAGGCGAGGAATCTGTTATCGATCGTCAACGCTTCGCCCGTACTCGTTGACCAGATCAACACTGCTGTAGCCAAAGGCCATGTGGCGCGCATCGTTCCATTGACTAATCCCAATGCGGGTGGTGAATACGATGCGCAGAATCATGCGATCCGCCTACCCTTGGCACGATTGGTCCCTGTCTCTCCAGGCCAACTCCCCAGTGCCACAAATATGGGTGAGGTCACGTATGCGTTAGGCCACGAGCTGCAACATGGGTTCAATGCTGAAGCTACTAAGCGGGCGTTGAAGCAGTTCGACAACGATGTCGGGAACATTTCACGCGGCTCTGGATTACGTGATTACACCGAGCCCTTGGCGACCTTGTTGGCGCAAAATCGCCGCGACGAAGCCGGTGCGCAGATCGCCGGATGGAATGCAGTCGTCAGCAGGGTTCGGGCAGGCAACCCGGATGCAACGCTAGAAGACGTTTACAAAGAACAGCCAGGGCGCATGGCGGATTTCATAGATCGTAGCGGCAGGCCTGCAACCTTCACATTGAAGCCAAATCTTCGTCTCAATACCGATCTGACGATGAGCGAAACTCCCGGTAATGTGGAGGGAATGGGGCAGAACTTTTTTGACAAGGAAGCTCGAAAAGCCAGGCTTGGCGCCAACGGCACCTCAGATTACGCAAACTATTACGCTACCAACCCGGTCAGCCACATTGCCCAAGTCGAGCACAGGCAACATCCGCCGCAGCCGGGCAACGACACGCCGCAGATCGCGCTGAACCTGTCGCGGCTGCATCTGCGCGAGGCGCTGCTGGAAGAGAACGGGCTGGATCTGGGCAGGGACCGGCGGCCACTGCCGTACTTCGACACCAGCACGCAGCCGCCCGCCGCGGGGCTGCTGCAGCACACTGCCGATACCCATCGGCACGTGTCGCCGCTGGCCAACGGGTTGCCGGAACCAGCGGCGCCTGCCGCGCATGGCGCCGAGGCGCAGCGGAGCGACGATCCCTCGCTGCCCGGGCATCCGGATCACGCGCTGCTGGAACAGATCCGCGCAGGGATGCGCAAGGTCGATGCAGCGCTTGGCAAGGCCTACGACCACGACAGCGAACGGCTCAGCCGCAGTCTGCTGGCGGCCTGCAAGGACAACCGCGACCTGTATCCGGGCGCGGCCGGCTACTCGTTGGCGGGCAATGCGCTGGAGCGGGTCGACCATGTGGTGCTGGGAAAAACCGGCAACCTGATCGCGGTGCAGGGCGCGCTGAACGATCCGGCGATGAAGCGCGCGGTCGTTCCGGTGGAGCAGGCGTTGGCCACGCCGGTGGAGCAGTCGGACCAGAAACTGGCGCTGGCCAATCAGGCGCTGGGGCAGGAGCAGCAGCGTGCTGCACAACAGGCGCTGGGGCGCGGGGTCGACGAGCCGGCGCACATGGCGCCTGGACGTTAGCGCCCGCCGCTTGCAGTGCACGCCGCGGCGTGTCTGGTGCGATGGCAGGCCCGGCATGCCACTACGCCTATGCCCGATGGCGGCGGACGGTCGCCGCCGGTAACGCGCATTTGCCGCGACGGCATTCCCAGGAGGACCCGGTCGCGGCTGAAGCCGCTCCTACGCCGACGTGCCGCGTGGCATGCGCCGGAGCGCGGCCTCAGCCATGCACGCCGTCGATCTCCACCGCCAGCTCGTCGCGGCAGATCACCGCGTGCAGCAGCAGGCGCGGGACGCGGTCGCCGAAGCGGGCGTCCAGGGCGGAGGCGACCAGCGGCAGGTCGTCGGGTTCGCGCACGTAGACCTTCAGGCGGGTGCCGTCGCCGAATTGCGGCGGCAGGTCCGGAGCGTGGCTGCGCGCGGCTGCCAGCAGGGCGTCGAAGTTGGCGAAGGTCTCTTCCAACTGCGCCAGCAGCTGGCCCTGGTGCATGGAGGCGTGGCCGACCACGCTGGCGGTGCCCGACAGCAGCAGCGGCATGTCGCTGCCGGCCGGCGGCAGCATGGCGCGGGCGAAGCTGGGCGGCTGCGGGCCGTACTGGCGCGGGTAGCGGTAGGCGCTGACCTGGCGCGGGTTCTCCAACGGCGTGCCGGCCCGCGCGGCGGCCAGCCAGTAGATCTGCATCACCCGCGCGTCGTCGCAGCGGCCCACCGCGGTGGCCGCCGGCAATTGGGTGGCGTCGAACTCGCCCAGCCCGCGCGCGCGGCCGACGCAGAAGCGCCGGTAGCGTTCGCGATCGCCGCTGCCCAGGGTGATCGCGTCGAGGTAGTTCCAGATGCGCAGCAGGCGTGGCGTAGCGCTGCCGGACACGAAGGCGGTGATCTGCGCGTAGGCGAGTGCGGCGGCTTCCTCGATGTCCAGGTCCACCTGGCGCTCGTCGATCTCGATCACGCCGAACTGCAGGCGGCCGTCGCTGGCCCAGGCGATGGCGCCGTCGCGGCCGCTATGCACCGGGGCGTCGGTGCGCCACACCTCGAGCATGCGCGGGCCGTGCGGCTGCAGCGGCACGCGCAGGTAGCGCGGGTCGTCGTGGTAGGGCGCGGTCTCGCCAAAGCCGAACACCGCCAGCACCTGGTCCTCGCCCAGCAGCTGGCCGGGATCGGTCTCGGCGACGTAGTCCACCTGCAACTGCGGATGGCCCTGCGTGGGGTGCGGGAACTGCAGGTGCGGGCGGCTCATGGTGCGTCTCCGTGCAAGGTGTCGCCGTGGAACGATTCGCGGGCCTGGCGGCGGCGGTGGCGCCAGGCGCGCCACGCCCGCGGCAGCATCGCCACCGCCGACAGCGCATAGATGGCGCGGAACACGCGCAGGCGGCGCAGCACCGCACGGTTGTCGAAGACGTCGCCGGCGAGCATCGCCACCACCGCCTGTTCCACCTGCAGCACGTTGCGCGGCTGCGCGAACAGCTCGCGCATGGTCGGCGAGGTGAAGCGGTAGATGAACCACTTGAACTCGTCCAGGCCGCCGCGCAGGTGCCGCTCCAGGCGCCGCTGCAGCCGCGCCTCGCTGGCCGGGTCGCGCAGCGCCGCATCGACCATGGCCGCGCCGCGCTCGGCGCTGTGCATGGCCAGGTACACGCCGGAGGAGAACATCGGGTCGACGAAGGCGTAGGCGTCGCCGAGCATCAGCCAGCGCGGCCCGCTCATGCGGGTGCATTCGTAGGCGTAGTTGCCGGTGGCGTGCACCGGCGCCACACGCTGCGCGCCGGCCATGCGCGCCACCACGTCCGGATTCAGCGCCAGGGTGCGCAGCAGGAATGCCTCGCTGTCGCAGCCCTGGCGGGTCTTCATGTACTGCGGGTCGCACACCGCGCCCACGCTCATCACGTCGTCGGGCAGCGGGATCAGCCACATCCAGCCGTGCGCGTGGCGGTAGATGCTGATGTTGCCGGCGTCCTCGCCCGGGCGCCGCGCTACCCCGCGGAAATGGCTGAACAGCGCCGCCGACTGGTGGCGCGGGTTGGCGCGCTTGAGCTTGAGCTTGTTGCCGAGGAAGGTGTCGCGGCCGCTGGCGTCGATCAGGTAGCGCGGCCGGTAGTGGCGCACGCCCTCGGCGCTGCGCGCCTGCACGGTGGGCGCCTCGCCGTCCAATTGCACCGCCTCGACCCGCACGCCCTCGTGCACGTCGGCGCCGACCGCGCGCGCATGCGCGCACAGCACGCGGTCGAAGTCGGCGCGCGGCACCTGCAGCGCGAAGTCGGACTGCGCGCCCAGCGCATGCGCGAAGCGGAAGGTGTTGTAGCCGCCGGCGTCGTTGGGGAAGTCGGCGCCGAGCTTGAGCACGCCGATCGCCCGCACCTGCTCGAGCACGCCCAGCCGCTGCAGGATCGGCATGTTCATCGGCAGCAGCGATTCGCCGATGTGGAAGCGCGGATGGTGGTCCTTCTCCAGCACCGTCACCCGCCAGCCGCGCTGGGCCAGGACGATCGCCGCCGCGCAGCCGGCCGGCCCTCCGCCGATCACCAGCACGTCGGGCGTCTCTGCCGCGGCGGCGTTTACGGTGGGGGGGAGGGGAGCAACAGCGGGGGACGTCATCCTGAGGGAACCTGCGGCGCAACGGCGGGGCGAAACGGCATGATAGCGTGCTGTTCGCGGGCGCATGGTTGCGCCGCAGCGTCCGATGCACCATCTTGTCGCACCCGTCCTTTCGCCTGGAAGCCCCTGGATGTCTTCGCAAACCGCCGCCGAACGTGAACTGGCCGAGCTGCTGGTCGAGAGCCTGAACCTGGAAGACGTCCAGCCCGGCGACATCGATCCGGAGGCGCCGCTGTTCAACACCGGCCTGGGGCTGGACTCGATCGACGCCCTGGAACTGGCGCTGGCGATCAGCAAGCGCTATGGCTTCCAGCTGCGCTCGGACAACGACGAGAACCGCCGCATCTTCGCCTCGCTGCGCGCGCTGTCGGCGCATGTCGAAGCCAACAAGACCAGCTGAGCGGGCCGACGCCGCGCCCTGGGCGCTGGCCCTGGGCGTGCTGCTGGCGCTGGCCTACTCGCCGCTGGCGCATTGGGCCAATGCCGCGCACCGCCCGGACCTGGCGGTGCTGGCCGGCGCGGCGCTGGTGCTGATGGTGCTGGTGGAGCCGATGGCGCGCTGGCGGCCCTGGGCCTGGGCGCTGGCCATCGCCGCGACGGCGGCGCTGGTGCCGCTGTGGCGCTCGCCGCACGCCCTGCTGCTGCTGGCCGCCCCGCCGGTGCTGTTCACCGCCTGGGTGGCCTGGTTCTTCGGGCGCAGCCTGCAGCGCGGGCGCACGCCGCTGATCACCCGCATCGTCGAGGCCCTGTACCGGCAGGCCGGCATGCCGATCAGCCCGGCGCAGCGGCGCTACACCCAGCGCCTGACCCTGGCCTGGACCCTGCTGCTGGTCGGGCTGACCCTGCTCAATCTGGTGCTGGCGCTATGCGCCCAGCCCAGCGGCGTGCTGGCGCAACTGGGTCTGGCCGCGCCGTTGCCGATCAGCGATGCGCGCGCCTCGCTGTTCGCCAATCTGCTCGGCTACGGGGTCATCGGCGGCTTCTTCGTCGGCGAGTACCTGTTGCGTGGGCGCTGGTTTCCGCAGCGTCCCTACCGTAATCTGCCCGACTTCCTGCACCAGTTGGCGCGGCTGGGGCCGGTTTTTTGGCGCGATCTACTGCGCTGACGCGCGTATTGCAGGGGATGCAGGGTCGTGCAGATCATCAAGGAAAACCGCAAGTTGCCGCAGGCAGGGATGCCCTCGCGCATGGCCTGGGCCATGTACAACGCCCTGCAGCTGCTGTTCACCCTGGCGCATACCGCGCTGGGCATCGTCGTAGCGCTGGTGCTGCTGCGGCTGACCGGGCCGCGGCTGCCATTGCGCATGGGCGCGCGATTCTGGGCGCCGGTGCTGCTGTTCGGCGCCGGGGCGCGGCTGCAGGTGGAGGGCCGCGAGCGGGTCGACTGGTCGCGCAACCACCTGTTCGTCAGCAACCACCAGTCGATCATCGACATCTGCGCGCTGTTCGTGGCGCTGCCGGTGCCGCTGCGCTTCCTGCTCAAGGACGAGATGCTGAAGGTGCCGTTCGTGAACTGGTATGCGCGCGCGACCGGCATGTTGTTCCTGGACCGCGACAGCCGCCGCGCCGGGGCGATGATGCGGCGCGCGGCGGCGGCGCTGCTGCGCCGCGGCGAGGATCTGTGCCTGTTCCCGGAAGGCACCCGCAGCCGCAGCGGCGCGCTGGCCGAGTTCAAGGCCGGGCTGCTGCAGGCCGCGATCGACGCCGGGGTGGACGTGGTGCCGGTGGCGCTGGACGGGGCGGGCAAGGTGTTGCCGCCGACCAGCCTGTTCCGGGTCCGGCCCGGCGTCATCCGGGTGCGGATCGGCACGCCGATCCCGGTGAACGGCGAGGACGGCCCGCTGAACCGCCAGGAAGTGACCCAGCGCGCGCACCAGGCCGTCCGTGCCATGCTCGAACCCAGGATATGAGTCGCCCGTATGCATTTCGTCGTCCCGCATGATCATCCCAGCCTGCCGGGCCACTTCCCGGGCCGCCCGGTGGTGCCCGGCGTCGTGGTGCTGGACCACGTGCTGCAGGCCGTCGAGGCGGCGCACGGCGCGCGCGCGCCGCTGCGCCTGCCGCAGGTGAAGTTCCTGCAGCCGCTGCTGCCCGGGCAGCCGGCACGGGTGGAGCTGGACGGCGCCGCGCCGCGCTGGCGTTTCCGCGTGCTGCGCGGCGAGGACCTGCTGGTGAGCGGCGAGCTGAACGCCGAGGCGGCGCCGTGAGCGCCGGCTGGAAGCATCGCCCGGAAGGTGGCGGCCGCTTCGCCCTGTGGCTGATTCGCGGCATCGCCCGCCACGGCGGCCGCGCCGTCGGGCGCCTGCTGCTGTACCCGATCACGTTGTACTTCCTGCTGGTGCGCGGCCCGGAGCGGCGCGATTCGCGGCATTACCTGAGCCGTGTGTTCGACCGCCCGGCCACCCTGCTGGAGGTGGCCCGGCACATCCACACCTTCGCCGCGACCATCCTCGACCGGGTGTTCATGCTGTGCGGGCAGATGCACCGGTTCCGGGTGCAGGTCCAGGGCCTGGACCAGTTGCACACGCAGATGGACCGCGGCCGCGGCGTGCTGATCTTCGGCTCGCACCTGGGCAGCTTCGACGCGCTGCGGGTGCTGGCCACCGAGCGTCCGGACGTGCAGGTCAAGGTGGTGCTGGACAAGGCGCACAACCCGGCGATGACCGAGTTGCTGGGCGCGCTGAACCCGCAACTGGCGGCCAACATCATCGACGCCGGCATGGACAGCACCTCGATCGTCATGGCGATCAAGCAGGCCACCGACGAGGGCGCGCTGGTCGCACTGCTGGTGGACCGGCCGCGCCCGGAGGATCCGGCGCTGCCGGCGGCGTTCATCGGCCAGGGCGCGCTGTTCCCGACCTCGCCGTGGCTGATCGCCGCCGCGCTCAAGGTGCCGGTGGTGCTGGCGTTCGGCCTGTACCGCGGCGGCAACCGCTACCAGCTGGTGTTCGAGACCTTCAGCGAAGGCCTGGACCTGCCGCGCCGGCAGCGCGCGCCGGTGCTGGCCGCGCTCATCCGCGATTACGCCGCCAGGCTGGAGCATTACACCCGCTCCGCGCCCTACAACTGGTTCAACTTCTACGACTTCTGGAACAACCGCCATGCCGATGCGCCGCACCTTGCCGTGGATGCTGATACTGCTGTGCAGCGCCGCACCGCTGAGCGCCGCATCGCCTGAGGCACCGGACGCCGACTGGATCCTGCAGAAGCTGGCGCGGCCGGCGCCGGTCAGCACCGCCTTCGTCGAACTGCGCGGCTCGGCGCTGCTGAAGACGCCGCTGCGGGTGCAGGGCCAATACCGCCGCCCGGACGCGCAGACCCTGGTGCGCGAGGTCACCGCGCCGTACCACGAGACCACCACCCTGCGCGGTGGCGAGGCCACGCTGGAACGCGACGGCAAGCCGCCGCGGCGCTTCTCGCTGGCGCGCGTGCCGGAACTGGCCGGCCTGCAGAGCGGCTTCGGCGCGCTGCTGTCCGGCGACCGCGCGCTGCTGCAGCAGCAGTACACCATCAGCAGCGCCGGCACCCGCGAGCGCTGGCAGCTGGAGTTGCAGCCCAAGGACCCGGCCATGGCCGCGCACGTGCGCAGCCTGCGCCTGTATGGCCGCGGCGCCGAACTGCGCTGCATCGAGACCACCCCGGCCAAGGGCGAGGTCCAGCGCACCCTGCTGGCCGGCGCGGCGCAGGCCGCCGGCGCCCTCGCCGACGGCGCCGCGCTGACCGCACTGTGCCACGGCGACGCGGCGTGACCCCCGCGCGCGGCGACGGGTGCCGGCAGCACGCTGCCGGCCTGACGGGTGCGCGTGCGGCCGCTGAACGGTACGCAGGGGCAGCGCGATGAGGCGTGCCCTCGGTTCGAAGATGCGCATCTCGCTGGCGCTGCTGTGGCTGGCCGTGCTGACCGTGGCCGGGATCCGGCTGGGCAATGCGTTGCAGGTGTCGGGCGATCTGCGCAAGTTCATGCCGGCCCGTGGTGGCAGGCGGCGGTCAGTCATGCCCGATGCCGCGCCCGCGGCCCCGGGTCTGAACGGATGGGCGTTGGGGGAGCGGCGGTAGTGACACGCCAACTGAGTTCGAAGATGCGCATCTCGCTGGCGCTGCTATGGCTGGCGGTGCTGACCGTGGCCGGGATCTGGCTGGGCAATGCGTTGCAGGTGTCGGGGGACTTGCGCAAGTTCATGCCGGAAGCCCGCACCCCCGCCCAAAAGCTCCTACTCGACGAACTCGGCGAAGGCCCCGGCTCGCGGCTGCTGCTGATGTCATTGTCCGGGGCCGATCCGGCCACGCTGGCGCAGCAATCGCAGGCGCTGCATGCCGCGCTGGCGGCGCAGCGCGACGTGTTCGAGCTGGTCGCCAACGGCGCCGACGCCGGCCTGGACGCGATCCCCGAGCGCCTGCTGCCGTACCGCTACCTGCTCAGCGACAGCTTCGACGCCAAGCCGCTGGATACGCCGACCCTGCGCGATGCGCTGCAGGCGCGGCTGCAGGACCTGGGCTCGCCGGCGGCGGCGATGGTGGAGCCGCTGCTGCCGCGCGATCCGACCCTGGAGGTGCTGCACCTGGCCGAGCGCCTGCAGCCGGCCGGCGGCCCGCAGCAGCGCGACGGGGTCTGGTTCGACCGCGCCGGCAAGGACGCGCTGCTGGTGGCGCAGACCCGCGCCGCCGGTTTCGACCCCACCGGCCAGCAGCGTGCGGTGGACGCGATCCATGCCGCCTTCGCCAAGGTCAGCGCCGGCACCCGCAGCAAGCTGACGTTGACCGGCCCCGGCGCGTTCTCGGTGGAGATCGGCGGACGCACCCAGAATGAGGCGCAGTGGATCGGCACCCTGGATACGGTGGGGCTGATCGTGTTGCTGCTGGTGGCCTACCGCAGCTGGAAGATCCCGGTGCTGGGCGTGCTGCCGCTGGCCAGCGCCGGCCTGGCCGGGCTCGGCGCGGTGGCGTTGCTGTTCGACGGCGTGCACGGCATCACCGTGGCATTCGGCTTCACCCTGATCGGCGTGGTCCAGGACTATCCGATCCACCTGTTCAGCCACCAGCGTCCGGGCCTGGACCCGCGCGAGAACGCGCGCCACCTGTGGCCGACCCTGGCCACCGGCGTGGTCTCCACCTGCATCGCCTACGTCACCTTCCTGTTCTCCGGCGTGGACGGCCTGCGCCAGTTGGCGGTGTTCACCATCGCCGGCCTGCTGGTGGCGGCGCTGACCACGCGGCTGCTGCTGCCGGCGCTGATCGATCCCTCGCCGCGCGACCATGCCGACTCGCCACTGCTGGAACGGCTGTGGCGCGGCATCGCGCGGCTGCCGCGGCCGCGCTGGTCGCTGCTGCCGCTCGCGCTGCTGGCGGCCGCGGTCATCGTGTTCGCGCCCGGGCCGTTCTGGCAGAACGACCTGTCCAAGCTGACCCCGGTGCCGGCCGACGGCTTGGCACGGGACGCGCACCTGCGCCAGGAACTGGGCGCGCCGGACGTGCGCTACGTGCTGGCCCTGCCGGCCGCCTCCGCCGATGCCGCGCTGGCCGCCTCCGAACGCCTGCGCCCGCGCCTGGACGCGCTGGTGGCGCAGGGCGACCTGGCCGGCTACGACATGGCCGCGCGCTACCTGCCCAGCGCCGCCACCCAGCGCCGGCGCCAGGCCGCCTTGCCCGATCCGGCGCAGGCGCAGGCGATGACCGCCGCCGCGGTCGCCGCCACGCCGTTCCGCGCCGACGCCTTCGCCCCGTTTCTGGCCGACCTGCAGGTCGCGCGCAACGCGCCGCTGCTGACCGCGCGCGCGCTGCACGGCACGCCGCTGGCGACGCCCGTCGGCGGCCTGCTGCTGGAGCGCCCCGACCGCACTACCGCGCTGGTGTCGCTGAGCGGACTGCGCGATCCGGCACAACTGGCGCGCGCGGTGCAGGGCAGCGGCGCGCAGCTGCTGGACCTGAAGGACGCGTCCGAGTCGCTGGTGGCCGCCTATCGCGGCCGCGTGCTCGCCGCGCTGGGCGTGGCCGCGGTGCTGCTGGCGCTGACCGTGGCGATCGCCTTGCGCACGCCGCGGCGGATCGTGCGCGTGCTGCTGCCGATGGCGCTGACCACGCTGCTGATCCTGGCGATCCTGCGTGGCTGCGGCGTCGAACTGAACCTGTTCCACCTGATCGCGCTGATCCTGGCCGCCGGCCTGGGCCTGGACTACGCGCTGTTCTTCGACCACGCCGGCGACGACCGCGCCGACCAGTTGCGCACCCTGCATGCGCTGATCGTGTGCAGCCTGATGACCCTGCTCGTGTTCGCGCTGCTGGCCGCCTCCAGCATCCCGGTGCTGCGCGCGATCGGCAGCACCGTGGCGTTGGGCGTGCTGTTCAATTTCGTGCTGGCGCTGCTGATTTCGCGCGAGACCGCCAGCGACGCCCTGGAGAGCCGCCATGCACACTGAGCCATTGCACGGGCGCGACGCCATCGCCGCGCTGGTCCCGCACCAGGGCCTGATGTGCCTGTGGGAAAAGGTGGTGGCCTGGGACGCGCAGCGCGTGGTGGTGCGCAGCGTCGCGCATCGTCAGGCCGCGCATCCGCTGCGCAGCGGCGGACGCCTGCGCGCGCTGCACCTGTGCGAATACGGCGCGCAGGCGATGGCGGTGCACGGCGGCCTGCTCGGCCGTGCCGCCGGCACGCCGGTGCGGCCGGGCATGCTGGTGGCGCTGCGCGGGGTGCAGTTGCACGTCAGCGAGCTGCAGGACCTGGCCGGGCCGATCGAAGGCGAGGCCGAGGTGCTGCTGCAGGCCGAGGACAGCCAGCAGTACGCCTTCCGCATCCGCCATGCCGGGCAGCTGCTGGCCGAGGGTCGCGCCACGGTGATGCTGCGCGCAGCCGGCTGAGCCGGCGCCTGCCGCCGGCGTAAGCGCGCCGCAGCGTGGCTGTGGCAAGGTGGCGCCACCGTCGATGGCGGCGGATGGGAACAACGGAGCTTGTTGATGCGGTCCATCGAAACCTTCCATGCCGCCGCGTTCCTGGACACGGTGGTCAGCCTGGTGGCGGCGTTCCTGCTCGGCACCCTGATCGGCGCCGAACGCCAGTACCGGCAGCGCACCGCCGGCCTGCGCACCAATGTGCTGGTGGCGCTGGGCGCGGCGGCCTTCGTGGACCTGGGCATGAGCATCGCCGGCAGCGCCGAGGCGGTGCGGGTGATTTCCTACGTGGTTTCCGGCATCGGCTTCCTCGGCGCCGGCGTGATCATGAAGGAAGGCATGAACGTGCGCGGGCTCAACACCGCCGCCACGCTCTGGTGCTCGGGCGCGGTCGGCTGCTGCGCCGGCGCGGACATGCTGGCCGAGGCCGCGCTGCTCACGGTCATGGTGATCGGCGGCAATACCCTGCTGCGGCCGCTGGTCAATGCGATCAACCGCATCCCCATCAACGCCAACGCCACCGAGATGCACTATGCGGTGCGCCTCACCGTGGCGACCTCCGCCGTGCCCGAACTGCGCGAGCGCCTGGTCGAGGAACTGGAGGCGGCCCACTACCCGGTGAGCGCGGTGGACCTGATCGAGCGCGGCGACGAGCAGACCGAGCTGGTGGCCTCGCTGGTCAGCAGCGCGGCGCATCCGGACGAACTGGATGCGGTGATCGCGCGGCTGGAGCGCAAGGGCGAGGTCGTGCACGGGACCTGGGAAACCAGCACCCGCGATTGAGTCGAACGACGGCGCGGCGGCGGCTGCAGGTGCAGGCCGTGCCGGTGCGAGATGTTGATCGGTGCGCGCATCGCCGTCGCGTCGTTGCCGACGGCGGTGGCGGCTGAGGAGGCGGATGCGCATGCGGCGCAACGCGCCCGGGTTTGCTCTACGATGGCGGCCCCTTGTCGGCGGCCGACGTCGGTCGCCAGCGGAGCCTTGCCGATGACAGCTTCCTCTTCCCCGCGTCGTGCCCTGGTCACCGGCGGCAGCGGCGATCTCGGTGGCGCGATCTGCCACGCCCTGGCCGCGCAGGGCCTGCACGTGATCGTGCACGCCAACGCCAATGTCGCGCGGGCGGCGGCGGTGGTGGAGGCGATCGTCGCCGCCTGCGGCAGCGCCGAGGCGGTGGCGTTCGACGTGGCCGACGCCGAGGCCAGTGCGCAGGCGCTGGCGACGCTGCTGGAGGCCGGCCCGATCCAGGTGCTGGTCAACAACGCCGGCATCCACGACGACGCGCCGATGGCGGGCATGACCGCGGCGCAGTGGCACAGCGTCATCGACGTGTCGCTGCACGGCTTCTTCCACGTCACCCAGCCGCTGCTGCTGCCGATGGCGCGCACGCGCTGGGGCCGCATCGTCAGCGTGTCCTCGGTGGCGGCGGTGCTGGGCAACCGCGGGCAGACCAACTACGCCGCGGCCAAGGCCGCGCTGCACGGCGCCAGCATGTCGTTGGCGCGGGAAATGGCCAGCCGCGGGATCAGCGTCAACGTGGTCGCGCCGGGTGTGATCCAGGGCGCGATGGCCGAGAGCGCGTTCCCGCCGGAGGCGATCAAGCAGATGGTTCCCGCCGGGCGCCCGGGCAAGCCGGAGGAAGTGGCCGCGCTGGTCGCCTTCCTGTGCTCGGACGCGGCCGCCTACATCAACGGCCAGGTCATCGGCATCAACGGCGGCATGGGCTGACCGCCTCGAAAACGCCGCGGCCGTTGCGCCGCCACGCCGGCGGCGCAACGGTGGCCGGCGCTCAGCGGCAGACGAAGCTGGACGCCGCCTCCACGTCGCCGCCGACGTAGCGCGCCACCTGCGGATACGGACACAGCGGACGGCTGCGCTGGCTGCTCCAACTGGCCGGCACCTCGTTGTTGGGCGCGGCGCTGCCGCTGCCGCGTGCGTTGGCGACGATCGCGGTCGGCGCCTGGCCCTGCTCGACCCAGGCGACCAGCGGGGTCAGCGCATCGAACTGGTCGGTGGCCGGTCCGCCGGCGCAATGGGCCATCGCCGGCACCGCGAACAGGCGTGCGTAGCTGGCGGCGTCGGCATCGGCCGTGCGCAGGCGGTCGTACCAGGCCGCGGTGTCGGCGAAGGAGAAGATGCCGTCGCCGGTGCCGTGGTAGATCAGCAGCTTGCCGCCGCGCGCCTTCAGCGTGGTCAGCTGGGTCTCGTTCGGCGGGGTCATGTACGACCAGGCGGATTCGCGGAAGGCGCCGTCCGTGGCGAAGATCTTCGGCGCGTCGCGGTCCATGTCGAACTGCAGCGCGTACCGCTTCAGGTCCTGCAGCACCGCCGGATCCTCCGGCGGGGTGACGAAGCCGAAGGCCACCGATCCGGGCACCAGGGTCAGCGAGGCGTCCTGCCGCCAGCCGGCCCAGTCGCCGCTGGCGATGCCCGGGTCGTAGGGAAAGGGCGCGTACAGCGGCGTGCCGGCGCTGTTGCGCACGCCGGCATGGATCGCGCCGAGCGCGCGCTTCTGCGCCGGGGTCAGGCATTGGCCGGTGCGCCCGGCGCTGCCGCAGGTGGCGACGTCGCGGTTCAGGTCGAAGCGGCGCTGGCAGGCGAGCACGTCCTGCACCATGCCGTCGCGCACGCCGTCCAGCGCATCGCAGGTGGCGACGATGCGCTCGGCCACCAGGCTGCGCTCGGCGGCGGTCAGGCCGCTGCGCGTGTCGTTGCCGCCGGCCAGCGCCGCCAGCTGCTGGGCCGCGGCCAGGTCCGCGATCGCCGCCTTGGGCAGGTGGAAGCCGGGATCGCCGACCAGGATGCCGTCGTAGTCCTGCGCATCGCGCGCGGCGGCGACCATGCCGTGGCGACCGCCGTTGGAGCAGCCGCCGAAGTAGCTGTAGTCCGGCGCCTTGCCGTAGGCGATCTGCACCACGCGCTTGGCCATCGGGGTCAGTGCCTGCACCGCCTGGTAGCCGTAGTCCAGCCGCGCCTGCGGGTCGCGACCGAACAGCGGGTTCTGCGCGTTGCTGTGCCCGGCGTCGGAACTGATCACCGCAAAGCCCATGCGCAGCGGGTTGTCGCGCTGACCGCCGCCGCCGATGTCGCCGAGCGCGGGAACCACGTTGCCGTCCAGGCCGCCGTTGGCCTGGTAGAAGAAGCGCCCGTTCCATGCGGCCGGCAGGCGCATCTCGAAGCCGATCGCATAGGCCTGGCCGTCCGTGCCGACGCGTTCGTGCATCAGGCCGGTGATCTGGCAGTGCGCGCCGATCGGCTGGCCGCCCACCTGCAGGGCGCCGGCGGCCACGCTGTGCACCGCGGTGAAGCGGGTGCCGGGATAGACGAGCCGGCTCGCCAACGCCTCGCACGACTGTTGCAGCGGTGCCGGCGTGGCCGGCGCGCGTTCGGTCGGCTGCGCATGCGCGGTGGAGGTCACGGCCAGAGCGGCCAGGGGCAGGGCCAATGCGAGCAGCGTGGAGTGCATGCAGTTCTCCTGAAGGGGGCGCCGGGCACGGCGGGCCTGTTTCGCGCCGGTAGCGCGAGGCGTCAACCGCGGTTCGTGCGAAAACGCGGATGCGTGGGCGATATTCGCCCATTGCGACTTATGTCGCACAATAGCGGCGTTGCATGGCGCGTCGCGGCGGCGCGCGGCGCATGCGTTGTTGCAGGGCGGCATGGCCCTGCGCGCGGTTCAGGCGGCGTCCGCGTACCAGGCCGGCGACAGCACCGGCGCCGGGATCGGCACGCCGCGGCAGGCGTCCAGCAGGCCGTGGTCGGCCAGCGCGGGATGCCGCTGGCGGGCGCGCGCCAGGATCTCCCCAGCCAGTTCCGCCATGCGCGCGACATTGCCGTGCAGGCGGGCGACGAAGGCGGCGTCGTCGAGCCGGTCGCCCAGGGCGCGGTTGAGCTCGTGGAACCAGCCGATCAAGTACTGGTCCAGCAGGCGTCCGTCGGCCACCGCCGCGGCCTGCGCGCGGTTGGCCGCGCCCCAGTCGCGCAGCAGCGCCTGCATACCCAGGTTGAGCGCGCTGGCCTGCTGCAGCGCCGGCCGCAGCCGGCCCAGCACCGCCAGGTCGGCGATGCGGTCGGTGCAGTACAGCGGCGCCAGCAGCGACCAGTAGTAGGTGTAGTCCCAGATCACCTTGACCGGCATCACCTGGGCGTCGCCGAACAGCGGGTACTGGTCCTGGTACAGGGTCAGGGTGTTCTCGTAGAACGAGAAGTACAGCTGCTGGTACAGCTCGGCGTAGGGCGCGATGTCGCGCCCGGCGCGCTCGCGGCCGATCAGTTCGCAGATGTAGGTGTTGCTGATGGCGATGAAGTCGCTGCCCGGCGAGTAGAACGGGTCCAGGAACACCCCGGCCTCGCCGGTCAGCGCCCAGCGCTGCGCCGAGAACACCTGCTTGCAGCCGTAGGAGAAGTCGCGCAGGAACAGGAAGTCCTGCACCGTGTGCTCGCTGCGCTCCAGCGTGCTGGCCACCTGCGGCTGGTGCGTGCGCAGCCAGTCCATCGCCTTGGCGTGGGTGTTCATGGTCTCCAGCGGATGCAGGGCGGCATCGCAGACGATGCCCAGCGAATGCGCGCCGGAGGACAGCGGGATCAGCCAGAACCAGTAGCCGGGGCCGCACATGTGGTTGGTCGAGCGCCAGCGGTCCGGCGGCGTGCAGCGCTGCAGCCAGGCGCTGTCCTGCGACCAGCCGTTGGGATCGACCAGCCCGTCCACCCGCCACCACACCGCGTTGGCCTGGTGCGCGTTGTCCTGCGCCAGGCCGAGCTTGCGCTTGAGCAGGCCGGCGCGGCCGCTGGCGTCGATCACCCAGCGCGCCTGCAGGCGGGCGTCGGCGCCGTCGCGGCTGTAGCGCACGCAGTGGTCGCCGGCGTCCTCGGCCAGGTCGACGCCGCGCACCGTGCTGCCGTCGAGGAACTCCACGCCGAGGGCGCGCGCGCGTTCGCCGAGAAAGTTCTCGAAGCGGCCGCGGTCGATCTGCCACGACGGGGTGGGCAGCAACTGGCTCACCCCCAGCTCGGTGCACTGGTCGATGTCCGTGCGCCCGTCGGAGAAGAAGAAGCGGAAGCCGAACTTGCGGATCTGCTCGGCATCCAGGTGCTCGCGCAGGCCCAGCACCTCGGAAAAATAGTGCGCGCCGATCTCCACCGAGGATTCGCCGACCTTGAACGCGGCTTCGCGCACCGGGTGCGCGCGCCGTTCCAGCACGCGGATGCGCAGCTGCGGGTCGCGCTGGCGCAACTGCAGCGCCAGGGTCAGTCCGGCCAGTCCGCCGCCCAGAATCGCCACATCCGCCTGCGCTGCGTTCATGTCGTCTTTTCCTTGCCGACGGCCAGGGGCGCCGGGTCGAGGGTGCCGTCGGCGTCGTCGATCAGCACCGGGTTGGCGCGGGTGCGCCGGTACTCGCGCACCACGTGCCCGTAGGTCCACACCTGCACGATCACGTGCGAGGTGATCTTCCACAGATCGCGCACCAGGCGGAAGTGGCTCTTGCGGAAGCTACCGGGGGTCTGGTTGGCATAGCGGGTCTCGATCGGCACCGCCACCACCCGTGCGCCGGCCTGGCGCGCCGCCGAGATCAGCAGCTGCGCCTCGAACACGAAGCCTTCGCCGGGCACGTCGGGCAGGGTATAGACCGACTGCGGGTACAGGCGCTGGCCGCTCTGGCTGTCGACCAGGCGGAAGCCGCAGCCCCAGGCGATGCCCCAGTCGCCGAAATCGTTGCCGATGCGGCGGATCGGCGGCTGGCTGGCGCGCTTGCGCAGGCGCGCGCCGACGATCACGCAGCCGGGATGGCGGTTGGCCGCGGCCAGCAGCCGCGGGAAGTCGGCGGCGCTGTGCTGGCCGTCGCCGTCCATGGTCATCACCGCGCGCGCGCCCTGGCGCTGCGCCTCGGCGAAGCCGCTGCGCAGCGCGGCGCCCTTGCCGCGGCGCTGCGGGTGGCGCAGCACGGTCACCGGCAGGTCGGCGATGCAATCGCTGGTGCCGTCGTCGGAACCGTCGTCGACCACGATCACCCGCGGGCAGTGCGCCAGCGCGGCGCTGACCACCTCGCGGATGCGCAGCCGTTCGTTCAGGGCCGGAATCAGGATCGCGGCGTCGGCGGCGGTCAGCGGCGTGCGGCTCATGCGCGCAACTCCACTTGCAGGCAGCGGCCGCCGCCTGCGTCGAGCACGCAGCCGCCGCCCAGCGCCAGTGCGTCGAACAGCGGCAGCATCGGCGCCATCGCGTTGCCCGCGGCATGCTGCGCCAGCGCGCCATCGCCGACCGGCGCGTTGCCGTCGCGCAGTTGCACCTGGAGTTGCGGCTTGCCGTCGCGTGCGCCCGCGCTCAGCACCAGCGCACCGCCGAGCAGGCCTTCGCTGCGCGCGATGCGGCCCAGCGCGCCGACCGAGCGGCTGTCGTAGCCGACCAGCAGCACCGCGTCTTCGCCCGCGGCCAGTTGCGACAGCGCTTCCAGCAGGCCCTGCGCGAAGCTGCCGTGGTGCGCGCTGATCGCGGTCGCCGCGGCGGTGGCGCCGGCGCCGATGGTCCAGTAGCCGGCGGCGGCGTTGTGCACCGAGTTGTGGAACTTGGTCGGCGAGACCGACAGCGGTTCGCTGGCCAGGGTGGTGCACATGTAGTCGGTGATCGCCAGGTCGCCGTGGGTGGAGGTGAACACCGACGGCAGCGTGGCCGGGTCGCGGCCGGCGTCCTGGCAGGCGGCCAGCGCCGCGTCCAGCGACACCGCCACCGTGTCCGGCGCGCGGCGGCGTTCGTTCGGCGCCAGCAGTTGCGGCGAGGGCCGTGCCGGCGTCTCCAGCAGTGCGCTCTCGCCGCGGGCGAACGCCTGCGCCACGGTCCACGAGGGCAGCCCGGGCGCCCAGAAGCCGATGCCTTCGATCGTCGCGCGCAGCATGGGCGTGCTCATGCGCGGCCGAACAGCAGCGAGCAGTTGTTGCCGCCGAAGCCGAAGGAGTTGTTCATCGCGTAGCGGACCTGTGCATGGGCGGTGGCGAAACGGATCTGCGGGCCGCAGGCGGGATCGGGCAGTTCGCTGTTGAGGGTGCCGGGCAGCAGGCCGTCGCGCAGCGCCAGCAGCGCGAACACCGACTCGACGATGCCGGCGGCGCCGAGCGTGTGCCCGGTCCAGGCCTTGGTCGAACTGGCGTGCAGGGTGGGCGGGAACAACGCCGCCACCGCGGCGGCCTCGACGCTGTCGTTGGCCGGGGTCGCGGTGCCGTGCAGGTTCAGATAGCCGACCTCGGCCGGGTCGACGCCGGCGCGCTGCAGTGCGCCGCGCATCGCCAGGCCGGCGCCCAGGCCTTGCGGATGCGGCGCGGACATGTGGTGCGCATCGCTGGACTCGCCGTACCCGCACAGCAGCGCCTGCGCCGGCGGCGCATCGGCGGCATCGGCGCGTTCCAGCAGCGCGTAGCCGCCGGCCTCGCCCAGCGACAGCCCGACCCGGCGCGCGTCGAACGGCCGGCACGGTTCCGGCGACACCACCTGCAGCGAGTTGAAGCCGAACAGCACGCTGCCGCACAGCGTGTCCACGCCGCCGACCAGCGCCGCATCGACCACGCCGGCGGCGATCAGCCGCGCCGCCTGGGCGAACACCTTGGCGCTGGACGAGCAGGCGGTGGCGACGGTGATGCACGGGCCGCGCAGGCCGGTGGCCGCGCGCACGAAATCGCCCAGCGAATGCGGGGTGTGCACGATCGGGCGGTCCAGATCGGCGGGCAGGCGCGGGCCGTCCGCGTCATGATCGAGCCGGGTGTAGCCCTCCTCGCTGGCGCCGATGCTGGAGGTGGAGGTGCCCATCACCACCGCCACCCGGTCGGCGCCATGCCGTTGCGCCGCGGCGGCCACGGCGTCGGCCATGCCGTCCTGCTGCAGCGCCAGCCAGGCCAGGCGGTTGTTGCGGCATTCCCACGCGGCCAGCGCCGGCGGCAGCGCGGCGGTTTCCAGCGCGTCCACCCGGCCGATCCAGCATTGCAGCGGTTGCGGACCGAAATCGTTGCGGCGCAGGCCGCTGCGGCCCTCGCGCAGCGCCGTGGCCTGGGCCTGCAGTCCGCTGCCGAGCGCGTTGGTCGCGGTGTAGGCACGGATGGCCACCGGGGCCATGCGGGGCGACGAGGACGCTTCGGTCACGCGGTATTCCATACAAGGGCAATTGCCGCAGTATATCGACGCATTCGGTCATGCCGTGAAACACCCGCAACGCCAACGTGAATGGCGCGCTTGCCCTGGATCCGTTCAGCGCAGGGCCGGCGTGCGCTTTCGCCGCTGGCGCATTTCCTCCACAATCGCTTGCCTTTCCACGCCAGGCGCACGCCACGGGCATGCAAGCCTACGTCTACAAAAGCCAACGCAAGCCGGACACCTATCTGTATCTCGCCGCCCGCGACGACTTCGGCCGTTTGCCGCCGGCGTTGCTGGCGTCGCTGCAGCCGCTGGCGTTCGTGCTCGAGGTGGCGTTGACCGCCGAACGCACGCTGGCCCGCGCCGATCCGGCCGCGGTGCGCGCCAACCTCGCCGGCTGCGGCTTCCATCTGCAATTGCCGCCGTCTCTGCCCGGCACCACCGATCGACACGATGACTGACTCCTTTCTCCGCGCGCGTGCGCCGATGCTCGCCGCCGCGCTCGGCGCGGTGCTGGCGCTGGCCGCCGGATTCGGCCCGCTGGCCGCGGCGCTGGGCGCCTGGCTGGCGCAACCGGCGTTCGCGCTGGCGCTGTCCTGGCAGCGCGGCAGCCGGCCGCGTCCGCGCGCGGCGCGCGAGCTGGTCGGCGCGGTGGCGCCGCTGCTGGTGCTGTGGGCCGGCGGCATGGCGCTGGTCGCGGTGCTGGTGGCCTGGCCGCTGGCGGCGCTGCACGACAGCGGCAGCCTGGCCGCCGCATTGGCGCTGAGCGTGGCCGCCAGCGCCGCGCTGCTCGGGCTGTGGCGGACCTGGCCGCTGTGGCACGCCAGCGATTGCCAGGGCGGCGCGTTGGGCGCGCGCTGGCACGCGCTGGCGCAGCAGGACGTGCAGGCCTGGCGCGGGCTGGCGGTGGCGGCGCTGGTGCTGGTGCTGGCCGGGCTCGGCGTGGTGCTGGCCTGGCCGGGGCTGCTCGCCGACGCCGCGCGCTGGCCGCTGGCCTTGGCCTACGCGCTGCTGTCGCCGTTGCTGCATGCCGGCCTGCAACGGGTGGCGCCGCCGCAGCCGCTGACCCCGCCGGTGTCCTCCGCCGACCTGTTCGCCGAACTCAGCGCCGCGCCGCACGCGGACGAGCCGGCGCCGGCGCAGGACGAACTGCATGCGGCGCTGTACGAGGCGGCCCGTGGCGGCCGCGTGGATCGTGCGCTGCAGCTGCTGCAGGCCGGCGCCGATCCGCATGCGCTGCCCGCCGCCGAGTGGCGCGACCAGCGCAGCCTGCCGGTGCTGGCGGCGGTGCTGCCGGACCTGCGCCTGTTGCGCGAACTCATCGTGCGCGGGGTCGACGTCAATCGTCCGCACCTGGGCATGACCCCGCTGCTGGCCGCCACCCGCGACAGCTGGCATGGCCGCCCGGAAGCGGTGATGACCCTGCTCGCCAACGGCGCCGACCCGCGCGCCAGCGACGGCGACGGCAATACCCCGCTGCACCACGCCGCGCGCAGTTCCGACCCCGGCGTGGCCGCGCTGCTGCGCGACGCCGCCGCCGAACTGGATGCGGCCAGCCGCGACGGCCTGACCCCGCTGGCGGTGGCCTGCCAGGTCGGCAACTGGCGCATGGCCAAGTTCCTGCTCGAGCGCGGGGCCAAGCCGGAGCCCGCCGAGGCCAGCCCGGTGCTGCTGGCCGCGGCCGGCACCGAGGAAGACGATCCGGCCGGCGTGCAGTTGCTGCTCAAGCACAAGGCGCGGGTCGACGCGCGCGATCGCCAGCGCCGCAGCGCGCTGCACGAGGCGGCGCAGGCCGGCCACGTGGAGATCGTGCAGGCCCTGCTCGGCGCCGGCGCCAACCTGGAAGCGCGCGACGCGCTGGGCCGCACGCCGTGGCTGGAAGCCGCCCGCCACGGCCGCGTGGCGGTGCTGGAACGGCTGCTGCCGCACAAGCCGGACCTGGCCGCGGTCGACGCCGACGGCCGCAACGCGATCCTGCTGGCCTGCACCGCCGACCACGTCGCCCCCGGCCTGATCCGGCGCCTGCTGGAGCTGGGCGTGGCGCCGGCGCAGCCGGACCACAGCGGCCGCCGCGCCGTCGACCTGGCCGCCGAGGCCGGGCGCTGGGCGATCGTGTCCGCGCTGGACCCGGACTATCCGCTGCCGGCCGCGGTCAGCGACGGCCAGGGCGAGACCGGCCCCGCCGGCCTGCCCGACCGGCCGCCGCTGGAACTGCTGCGCGAGGGCCTGCAACTGGGCCAGCCGCGCGAGGGCCTGGCCGCGCTGGCGCGGCTGTGCGCGGCCGAGGAACTGGGCGCGCTGCTGCACGATGCCTCGCTGGCGTTGAACGCGCAGGCGGTGGACTGGCTGCTGGCGCACGGCGCCGCGCCGGAGGTGCTCGACGCCTGCGGCGACACCCCGATGTTCGCGCTGCTCTCGCGCGGCGTGGAGGCGGTGCCCAGCCTGCAGGCGATGCTGCGCCATGGCGTGTCGCCGGCCGGCCGCGGCGGCCTGACCCGGCTGCTCGCCGCCTGCGCCCAGCACGATCACGCCTCGCGCGCGCTGGAACAGTTCGCCCTGGAACTGCTCGAGCGCGGCGCCGATCCGTTCGCGCCATCGCCGGCCGGCGATCCGCCGCTGTCGCTGGCGGTGCGGCTGGGCTGGCTGCGCCTGCAACTGCAGTTGCTCGAGCGCGGCGCCGACCGCGAGGCGCGCGACAGCCATGGCATGACCGCGCTGCACCTGGCCGCCGCGCTGGGCCGCGAGGCCTCGCTGAAACTGCTGATCCAGCAGGGCGCCTCGCCGGACGCGCGCGCCGCCGACGGCCAGACCCCGCTGGGCGTGGCCCTGGCCAGCGGCCGCCGCGACCTGGCCGACTGGCTGGACTGGCGCACCTGGCCGCTGCCGCGGCGCCCGCTGCGCGAGGCCGACGTGCCGGCCGCGGCAATGGTCGGCGACGCCGAGGCGATCCGCCGCCTGATCGACCTGGGCCTGCCGGTGGATGCGGTGGACGCGCAGGGCTGCACCGCGCTGCTGCGCGCCGCCGGCGGCGGCCATGCCGCGGCGGTGAAGCTGCTGCTGTCGCGCGGCGCCGACCTGCAGCACGCCGCGGCCAGCGGCGCCACGCCGCTGTCGGCGGCGGTGAGCATGCGCCAGACCGAGATCGTCGCGGCACTGCTGCAGGCCGGCGCGCAGATCGAACACCGCCTGCCGGGCGGGGTCACCGTGCTGATGCTGGCCTGCGCGCTGGGCCTGCCGGACATCGCCGCGCGGCTGCTGGCGGCCGGTGCCGACGTGCATGCCGGCGATGCCCAGCAACTGGCGCCGCTGCACTGCGCGGCGCTGTACGGCTTCACCGCGCGCGACAAGACGCGCCTGTTGGCGCTGCTGGACACCTTGCTGCTGGCCGGCGCCGAGGCCGACCGCGCTTCCGCCGGCGGGGTGACGCCGCTGCTGTTGCTGCTGGGCGCGCGCGCCGAACCGGGCACGGCCTGCGAGGAGCCGGTGGTGCTGGCCGGCGTCGAGCGCCTGCTCGACGAGGAGGTCAGCCTGGAAGTGCAGGATCCGCGCGGCTTCGGCCCGTTGCACCTGGCCGCGCTGCACGGCCTGCCGCTGCTGGTGCAGCGCCTGCTGCGCGCCGGCGCCGATCCGGAACTGCGCGATACCTTGAACCGCACCCCGCGCGAGATCGCGGTGATGCGCGGCTTCGTCGACGTCGCCGGGCAGTTCCAGCCGGCGCTGCCGGGGGTGTCGTCGATGGCCCGGTTCCTGCGCGAGAGCCGCTGACGGGGAGCGGCCCGGCATGCGCGCGGTGGTCGCCGCGCGCACCCGCGATCGTGCCGCGGAGCGTCGCCGTCGCCGCCGAGAGGCGGACCCGCAGGGGG